>JBAVJB010000162.1:0-12624 GCA_049687495.1 Salinimicrobium sp. | reverse complement strand
TGTGGTACATCACTATCATGTCCTTATCATCGGGGGCCAGGGCCCATTTTTCCATCAATATCTTCTGAAGGATCTCGGCAGGCGTTGCGTTTTTAAGGCCTATTCTTTTGGTTGGGTTGAAAAGGTCCAGCTCAAGCAACTTTTCCCACATAATGTCGTCCTGGTCGATCTTCAGCTGATGTCTGAATTTAAGTTCTACGGAATCCGTTGGGGAATATGGAAGAAATGAATTCACGAAGTCACGATAGCTCATGTTCTCGGAATTTTCCATTTTGTAGCTGTCATCGGTCATTCCCAGCTGTACGAACATGTTCCATGCCCTGCTGAAGCCTACGCGGCGAATGGTTCCGCGGTAAAGGGTAAGGACGTTATCGAGTTTATAGATGTCTTTATATTTAAGGCTATTCCTGTTGGCATAGACCTCGAACTTCCCATATTCCCTTATCTCAAGAAATTCGGTTCTTCTAAAAAGTCTGTTGTACGGAATGTATTTGAACTTGCCTTCCTGCAGAAACTTGGCTACTCCGCCCTGGCCGGCAACTACAACGTTCCTCGGGTTCCAGGTGAATTTATAATTCCACAGGTTGGTATCGCTTTCGGGTGCCACCAGTCCTCCGGTAAATGATTCGAAAAGCAGCATTTTTCCGCCTGCATCTCTAATGCGGTCAATCACCTGCATCGCACTCATATGGTCAATTCCCGGATCAACCCCAATTTCGTTCATAAATACCAGCCCTTTTTCCTTAACCTGCGCATCCAGTTCCTGCATTTCGTCACTCACATAAGAAGCGGTAACCATATTTTTTCCAAAGCGCAGGCAATCGCGTGCTACCTCAATGTGAAACCGGGCGGGAAGCATGGAGATCACAAGATCTGCATCCTGTACCGCGGTTTCCCTTTCTTCGGGCTTAAAAATATCAAGAGCAATGGCTTTCGCTCGTGGATGGTGATGGGTGTTTTTCTTCGCGTTTTCAATATCAAGGTCTCCTATAATGAGCTCCAGGTCTTCAGCCTGAGATCTATCGAGTAAATATTTTATAAGGACAGAGGTTGACTTTCCGGCGCCAACAACAAGTATTTTTCGCATAAAAGAGAACTTTAGAGTAGTTTTGTAGATAATTGCGTAACGAATGTAGTCAATTACCTACGTCTTTAAAAACTTTGGATGAATAGAAAAATTTTGATCTCAGGAGCGCTTTGTGGATTACTAGCTGTAGTATTAGGTGCTTTTGCTACGCATGGGCTTAAACCGTTGCTAACTCCCGATGCTGCTAATACTTTCGAGACAGGCGTGAGATACCAGATGTATAGTGGACTTTTTTTGCTCTTTTTGGGAGGTTATAATTTTACTTCGGAAAAAGTTAAAAATATTTGTTTCTATTTAACAATCCTTGGAGTGCTGCTTTTTTCGGGCTCTATTTACCTCTTGGCGACGAATGCCCTTACTTCATTTGATTTTAGAGCCATCGCCTTATTCACTCCACTGGGCGGAAGTTTGATGATTTTCGCATGGATCGTGCTGTTAATCAGCTTCATTAAGTTAAAAAATAAATAAAAGAATTCGGCTCCTGCTGAATCTTTACAAGATTTTCTACTTTTGTTCCCTATGATAACACACAACTAAACAATTTTATGTTGGCTAAAAAACAATTTACGAAAACGATTGCGCTGGAGAAGTACGGGATTAGAGATGCAGAAGTCCATTATCAACTTTCACCTAAAGAGCTACATGATGTAACCATTGAAAAGGGCCTGGGGGTAGAAGCCTCTTCGGGAGCCCTTGCTGTGAACACCGGCGAATTCACCGGGCGTTCTCCAAAAGACAGGTTTATTGTTAAAGATGACATCACCAAAGACAAGGTTTGGTGGGGCGATATCAATATTCCATTTGACCCGCAGAAGTTTGATGCCCTTTACAATAAAGTAACAGAGTATCTTTCCGGAAAAGAAGTTTACGCCAGGGATTCCTATGCCTGTTCAGATGACAAATACAGGCTTAACATAAGGGTCGTGAATGAATATCCATGGTCAAACCTTTTTGCCTACAACATGTTTTTGAGGCCTGAAGAAGAGGAACTTGAAAGCTTCCAGGAAGATTGGCTAATTGTAAATGTACCGGGTTTTCATGCAGATCCCGAAGTCGACGGAACACGCCAGCATAACTTTGCTATTCTAAACTTCAGCAAAAAGATCGCCCTAATTGGCGGTACCGGTTATACGGGAGAGATCAAAAAAGGGATCTTTTCAGCCCTTAACTTCATCCTGCCAGTAAACAAGAACACCCTGCCAATGCATTGTTCAGCAAATGTGGGAGATGACGGTGATACTGCTATCTTCTTTGGATTATCGGGAACAGGAAAAACCACTTTATCTGCAGATCCCGAGCGTAAGCTAATAGGTGATGACGAACACGGCTGGACCAAAGAAAACAAGGTCTTCAATTTTGAAGGTGGTTGTTATGCCAAGGTGATCAATCTTACTGAAGAAAACGAACCCGATATCTTTAGAGCTATTAAACCGGGAGCGATCCTTGAGAATGTGGTTTTGGATGAAGACGGAAACGTTGATTTTGAAGATACCTCCATTACACAAAACACCAGGGTGAGTTATCCTATTCACCATATTGATAATATCCAGGAAGGTTCTATTGGGGAAAATCCCAAGAACATCTTCTTTTTAACTGCCGATGCTTTTGGGGTACTGCCTCCAATCAGCAAATTAACTCCCGGGCAGGCTGCTTATCACTTCATTAGCGGTTATACCGCGAAGGTTGCAGGTACCGAGGCCGGAGTAAATGAGCCGGTGCCAAGTTTCTCTGCCTGTTTTGGGGCGCCTTTCATGCCTTTACATCCTACGAAGTATGCCGAGATGCTAAGCGCAAAAATGAAAGAGAACAACGTGAACGTTTGGCTTGTAAATACTGGCTGGACCGGTGGTCCTTACGGAGTAGGTTCAAGAATGAAGCTGAAGTATACGAGAGAGATGATCTCTTCGGCTTTAGAAGGAAAGCTGGAGAATGTAGAGTACCAGCAGCACCCTATTTTTGGACTTGCAATGCCTGTTGAATGTGAGAACGTTCCCTCAGAAGTATTGAACCCCAGAAACACCTGGAAAGATAAAGAGGCTTATGATGCCAAAGCAAACAAGCTGGCAGACTTCTTCCAGAATAACTTTGAAAAATTTGAGCAGAAGGCGAATGAGGAGATCATGTCCGGAGCGCCTAAAGCTTCTTAATTAGTTGATAGTTGACGAAAAAAACCGGCAGAGATGCCGGTTTTTTTATGCTTCAAAAAAGGCTTTTTTAATGAGCCTTCTTGTTTTGTTCTTTAATGTACTTCTCAAGAGCCATTGTCATCGAAGGAGTTTCGGGAGTTGGCGCCAGAATGTTCACTGTTAGGCCGTGTTCTTTTGCTGCCTTAACCGTGGTATTTCCAAATACAGCGATTCTGGTGTCATTTTGTTTGAAATCGGGGAAGTTTTCAAACAAAGACTTAATTCCGCTGGGGCTAAAGAAAACCAATACGTCATAAAATACTTCTCTTAAATGTGAAAGATCACTTACTACTGTTTTATAAAAAACCGCTTTTTTCCAATCTACTCCAAGCTTGTTAAGGGTCTTTGGAACATCAGGCTTTAGCATGTCTGATGAAGGCAGGAGGAACTTTTCGTTCTTATATTTTTTGATCAGTGGAGAAAGTTCTGCAAAAGTCCTTTTTCCCACATAAATTTTTCTTTTTCTGTACACTACATACTTCTGCAGGTAATATGCGACAGCCTCGCTTTGGCAGAAATATTTAAGGGTATCAGGCACTTTGTACCTCATCTCATCGGCAATTCTGAAGAAATGATCAACCGAGTTACGGCTGGTAAGGATAATGGCGGTGAATTTTGAAAGGTCTACTTTTTGTTGTCTTACATCTTTAGACGAAACACCTTCAACGTGTATGAAGGGAATGAAATCGATTTTTACTTTTTGCTTTTCTTCTAAATCAAAATAAGGGGAATTTTCAACCTTAGGCTCTGGCTGAGAAACCAAAATTGTTTTCACTTTCATATACATTTTCTTTAATTCACCTTACTGCTTTGTAATCAGCTTATATAAAATAAAATAAGGTCCAATTTCGAGTGCGCAAAGATACAAAATAAAATAGAACCAATGGCTCAAAATGAACTGCTGATTTTTCCTGTAAACACTCAGTAAGATGATGAGGTTTATGATTAAAATTAGGCTCAAAAAAATGTAAAGTGCCAGTAGGGTTGGCTCCCATACATAAATAAATAAAATGCTTGCCGGCAATAAAATGAGTGCCATAAAATTGCGGTAGCTGAGTTTATAAAATAGATAATAGTTCATTAGGCTGTCTACTCCCACGATGTTCGCAATGATCTTTTCAAACGAGAACTTGAGCAGTACGAAAGCCCCATAGGCTGTGATGATCCTTAGAAAAAGCACTTTGGGACGGTCCGGGAGTATTTCTGTATGTCCGCGGAAAAAGATGTAAATGAATAAACCTACAGAAATGAGGTTCACCGCGAAGAACAGCATATTGAAAGGATGAAAGATATTGGCATTCTTTCCCTTTAACAGCAAGTACTTTTCTGTAGCGAAAAGCATCACGAAATTTGAGAAACGCTGGGTGAAGGCATATCTTGCCGTCACCAGGAGAACGAAAGCCAGCAGCAGGAGCAAAGTGATCCAGTCCTGCGAAACAGTATATCTTTCTATGGCTTCCAAAAAAATAATTTTCTACAAAGGTAAAATTTATACGATTAAAAGCGCCTTTAAAATCAATTTGTAAACATCAAAATTGGTTACATTTGTCCAAAAGAATTTTATGCCCAATGGGATTGTTATAATACCCACCTACAACGAAAAAGAAAACATTGAGCGGATAATAAAGAACGTTTTTTCTCTCCAGCGCAATTTTCATATCTTGGTGGTAGATGACAATTCTCCAGATGGTACAGCTGCTATTGTTAAGTCGTTGCAAACGGTTTTTGACAACAGGTTATTCCTGATAGAACGAACCGGGAAAGCTGGTTTGGGAACAGCTTATATTCGTGGTTTCAAATGGATACTTGAGAAGGAATACAACTACATTTTTCAAATGGATGCTGATTTTTCCCATAATCCTAATGACCTGATAAGACTGTACAATGCCTGCAAAAAGGACGGTGCCGATGTTGCTATTGGTTCCCGGTATAAGACAGGGGTGAACGTGGTTAACTGGCCTATGAGCAGGGTATTGCTGTCGTGGATGGCTTCAAAATATGTGAGGTTGATCACCGCCATGCCCATTGAAGATACCACGGCCGGTTTTGTTTGTTACCGCAGGGCAGTGCTGGAAAGGATCCACCTGGACAAGATCAAGTTCGTAGGCTATGCTTTCCAGATCGAGATGAAGTTCAAGGCCTACCTGGCAAAATTCAATATTGTTGAAGTTCCCGTGATCTTTACCGACAGGACCCGCGGAACTTCCAAAATGAGTGGTTCCATCATTTGGGAGGCTGTATTTGGGGTTGTAAAAATGAAGTTTAACAGTCTGTTTAACAAGATGACGATATAATGAAGAAGGTACTAATAAAGAATGCGAGAATCGTTAACGAGGGTTCTATTTTTGAAGGTGATGTTTTTATTGAAGACGGGATCATCACCGAAATTGCATCAAGTATAAGTGCCAAATCTCCCGACCTGAAGATTATCGATGCCGAAGGAAATCACCTTTTTCCGGGATTAATTGATGACCAGGTACATTTTAGGGAACCGGGCCTCACTCACAAAGAGACCATAGAAATGGGATCACGTGCCGCTGTTGCCGGCGGGATCACCTCTTTTATGGAGATGCCCAATACAGATCCGCAGACCGTGACCATGGAGCTGCTGGAAGCAAAGTACAAGATCGCCGAAAAGACTTCTTACGCCAATTATTCTTTCATGTTTGGCGGTACCAACGACAATCTTGAAGAGATCAAAAAGATCGATCCTAAGAAAGTGCCGGCTCTTAAGCTATTTCTCGGCTCTTCAACCGGGAATATGCTGGTGGATAATGAAAAAGTGCTGGAAAAGATCTTCAAAGAATCACCGGTTATTATAGCCGCTCACTGTGAAGATGAAGCGACTATTCAAAAGAATCTTAAGGAGTGCGTCGATAGATATGGAGATGACATCCCAATTGAGCTGCACCCGAAGATCCGCAGTGAAGAGGCTTGTTATATATCTTCTTCGAAAGCTGTGGCTTTGGCAAAAAAGACGGGTGCCAGACTACACGTCTTTCACGTTTCAACTGCAAAGGAACTCAAGCTTTTTGACAGCAAAAAGGCTTTAAAGGATAAAAAGATCACTGCTGAAGTTTGTATCCATCACCTTTGGTTCAATGACCAGGATTATAACCGCAAGGGCACGTTCATCAAATGGAACCCTGCCGTAAAGACCGAAAAAGACCAGGAAGCCTTAATGAAAGGCTTAATAGAAGATAAACTGGATGTTGTAGCTACAGATCATGCCCCGCATACCCGCGAGGAAAAGAAAAATGTCTACACCAAGGCGCCAAGCGGCGGCCCTTTGGTGCAGCACGCCCTTCCTGCAATGTTGCAGTTTTATCATCAAGGAAAAATTTCATTGGAGAAGATCGTAGAGAAGATGTGTCACAACCCGGCCATCCTCTTCGATGTTGAGAAAAGAGGCTTCATCAGGGAAGGATATAAGGCAGATCTTGTTTTAATTGATCTTAATGCCCCATGGGCGGTACAGCCGGGCAACATCCTTTACAAATGTGGCTGGTCCCCGTTTGAAGGCACCACCTTTAAATCGCGCGTGACGCATACTTTTGTCAACGGAAATCTTGTGTACAGGAATTTCCAATTCACCCCTTTTGTGAAGGCAGAAAGGCTAACCTTTGACCGCTAAAAATGAAATTTTCCGGAAGTGTTTTCCTGCTGGTTTTTTTCCTGGTTTCCTGCCAGGACATCAGGCGTACGCCTAAACCCGATGATCTTATTGCCGAAGATAAAATGGTAGATGTGCTTGTTGACATTTCCCTGCTTCACGGCGCGCGTAGTTACAACAAAAGTCTGCTCCAGGAGAAGGGTATTCAGCCGTACAATTATCTCTGGGAAAAATACAAGATCGACAGTACCCGATTCAAGGAAAGCAGTAATTACTACGCCGATCATCCCAAGCAGTACGAAAAGATCTACGAGCAGGTAAAAGTAAGGCTGGAGTCTTTGCAGGTTCAATATGACAGCATCAGGGAGATCGAGGAGCGCCGCCAGGATTCTATTGAAGCTGCAAGAAGAGATTCTTTGGGTATTGGCAACCGGCCAGAGCGCAGGACCTTGAACGATTCTTTGAGAAACCAGAGCACCAACATCAGGCGTATGCCGCCGCCCAGGTCAATTGTAGATACACTCAGGTAGTCTCTTTTCTGAAGATCTTTCCTGTACGCGCCACTACATCGGCTACAGGCTCAAAAGTGTAATTCAATTCCTTCTTTATTTTTTCGTTAGAATAGAAAGTGTCTTCAAAAAGGCTTTTTGCAGACTGCTTGTTAAGCTGCCTTTCTTTTCCGAAGAAAAAGCCGGCGAACTCCTGCCATACCCATCCCACGTAGATCATCCAGGGTTTTAGCTTTTTTGAAGGAGCTTCCTTCTGAAGGCTGTCGGCCACTTGTGTGAGCAGCTTTTTAAATGAAATATTTTCAGAAACCAGGATAAATTGCTCATTCTTAACATCTGAAGCCATCAACTGCCGCAGTGGTTTTACCACGTCTTCAACGCCTACAAAACCTGTTACCTTCGGGAAAAAATATTTGAGGCCATCGCTGACCCTTTCAAAGATCTGTCCGCTGCCGCTGTCCCAGTAGCCGGGGCCAATGATCACTCCGGGATTTACAATTACCACAGAAACTCCTTCCTGGCTGGCACGCCAAACCTCCATTTCTGCACCGTATTTCGTGATCGCGTACATGTTGTGGTCGAGCTCCTTGTTCCAGTGAGAGGTTTCAGAAATGCCATTTTCCCCTGGTTTTTTATCCAGGGTGGCAATTGAACTAACAAAGCATAGTTTCTGCACCTTTTCCTTGATGCAGAAATTCACCACGTTTGCGGTTCCTTCAATGTTGGTTTTCCTAAGCTGTGAATCTTTTGAAGGATCAAAGGAGATCAATGCGGCGCAGTGGTATACTTCGGTCACTTCGGAAAAAACCTTGTTCAAAGAGGGAATTTCGGTAATGTCGCCAGACACCCATTCGATCTGAGAAAAATATTTTTCGGCTTCATTTTCAGAAAGCGAATACGAAAACACTTTTTTGACACTTTTAAGGCTTTCGCGGCTCCTGTAGATAGCCCGTGGCTTTTCACCCGACCTTGTAAGATCGAGCAGCAAATGCGAACCCACCAAACCCGTGCCTCCGGTAACTAGAATCATGCGGTAAATATAGCTAATTCGGTTTAGGAAAAATGCCCGTTTATGGTATCTTTACGGCTGTTTTTATTTCAAAAAAGTTATCATGATCAAGAATTTTGTAGAAGAATTGACCTGGAGAGGCATGTTGCATGACGTCATGCCGGGAACCGAAGAACACCTGAATGAACAAATGCGTGCGGCCTATATTGGTTTTGACCCTACGGCAGATTCTCTACACATTGGAAATCTTGTGCCCATCATGTTGCTGGCCCACTATCAACGCTGCGGACATAAACCTGTAGCCCTTGTTGGTGGCGCGACCGGAATGATAGGCGATCCTTCGGGAAAATCGAACGAAAGAAACCTGCTGGATGAGGCTACTTTGAGGCATAACCAGGAATGTGTGCGTGAGCAGCTTTCGCAGTTCCTTGACTTTAGTTCTGGTGAAGAAAACCAGGCTTTGATGGTGAACAACTATGACTGGATGAAGAACTTCGGGTTTTTGGAGTTCATAAGAGACGTAGGAAAACACATCACCGTCAATTACATGATGTCCAAAGACTCTGTTAAGAACCGTTTGAGCGGCGAAGGAGCCGAAGGCATGTCTTTTACAGAATTTACTTACCAGCTGGTGCAGGGTTATGACTTTTTGCACCTGTACCGCGAGAAGAACTGCAGCCTGCAAATGGGAGGCAGTGACCAGTGGGGAAACATCACTACCGGGACTGAACTCATTAGGAGAATTGATGGCGGAAAAGGTTACGCCCTTACCTGTCCTTTGATCACCAAGAGTGACGGTAGCAAGTTTGGCAAGAGTGAAGGCGGAAATATCTGGCTGGATCCTAAGAGAACTTCTCCGTATAAGTTCTACCAATACTGGCTAAACACCAGCGACGAAGACGCGGAAAAATACATCAGGATTTTCACATTTTTGGATAGGCAAACTATCGAGGCTTTAGTGGAGGAGCACAAGCAGGCGCCACACCAAAGACTGCTTCAAAAGAGACTGGCGCAGGAGGTGACGACTACTGTTCATAGTGAAGAAGAATATGAAAATGCAGTAAAAGCTTCGGAAGTGCTCTTCGGGAAAAGTACTGCCGAAGATCTTAAAGGTCTTAACGAGGCTACTTTCCTCGATGTTTTTGAAGGCGTGCCACAGGCAGTGGTAAGCCGTGCAGATGTGGAAGAAGGACTGGATATGATCGCAGCGCTTTCAGCGAAGACAGATTTTCTAAAGTCTAACGGAGAAGCTAGACGTGCATTAAAAGAGAATTCTGTTTCGGTGAATAAAGAGAAGGTTTCCGAAGATTATAAGATCACAACAGTAGATCTGCTAAACGACAAATACGTCATCCTCGGAAAAGGGAAAAAGAACACCTATATCATTAGAGTGGAGTAGGGTTAAAATAAAAAACCCCCTTGTGCCGGGCGGCGCTAAGGGGGCTTCTAACTAACCAACCAATTATGAAAACATAATCTAACCGTTTAGTAAGTCGTTAGAAAATCCATTCCTTACACCGGGTCGAAAAAAAATATGTTAAAGTACAAGAAGGTTACATCCCCTGATGTCGCTATTGTCGAAACGGCCCAGTATTTCGGTCATTCCGCCGCCTAAATCTTTTCCAAGGTCCTGTGTTGCAATAAAAGAACAGGAGTTAATATTTGCCAGGTCGATCACATTTATTCCCCCTGATTTTCCTTTTGGAAGTATACTTAGCGCATCTTCTGGATCACGAATAATGATCTTCATCCAGGGAGGACATTCAAAAATGCCATTTTTAGAGGAGTATGCCTGCGAAAGCAATTCGGTCATTCCGTATTCACTGTGAATAAAAGGTACCCCAAATCCCTTTTTTAGGACCTCATGAAGTTCGGCCCTTATCATTTCTTTTCGGCGGCCTTTCATCCCGCCGGTTTCCATGACAATGGTATTCTTCAGTTCAAAGGAATGTTTTTCTACCAGGTCCAGGAGTGCAAATGAGACCCCGATCAAAAGCACTTTTTGTCCCTCCCGGTCCAGCCGTTGCAGCTTGTCTTCAAGAGCGTCAAGTTCGTGCAAATAAAAGCCGCTATGGGGATTTGTGCTGTTCTTGATGAGATCGTCAACCATGTAGATCAATGAAGATCCTTCACGTTCCAGGTAAGACGGCAGTAAGGCCAGGACAGCGTAGTCTTCTATGTTTCCGTAGAAATGCTCGAAACCTTTTCTGAAGCTTTGCTCATAAATAGAAAGGTTGCTAACGTAATGCTTGCTGGTTTGAGCACCGGTTGTACCGCTGCTCGAAAATGTAATTTTTGGAGCTTCTTCTGTAGATAAAATCTTGTGAGTTTTAAAAAACTGGATGGGCAAAAAGGGGATTTTTGAGACCTCTTTAATTTCTGAAGGTTTCACGTGAAGCAGCTCACAAAATTGCCTGTAGACCTTGTTGTTCTTGTGCTGAAAATGAAAAATTTCCAATGCAAGCGCATCGAATTCCTGAGGAGTAGTAATAGAGAAAATGGAACTGTGCATCGCGCACAAAGGTAGAGTTTTTCTGAAGAAAAATTTATCTTACCACCAGCTTACGGGTAGCAGAACTTCTGCCTTCCTGGATCTTCATAATATAGACGCCGGGGTCAAGAGAGGAAATATTCAGTTCATTACCGGTAAGGTTGGCAGAAAGCACATTCTTACCAAGCACGTTATAGATCTCCACCTTTTTGGGTTTGTTCTCCTGAGTGGTAACATAAACTTTCTGACCGGATGCAGGATTAGGATAAATAGAAAGGCCCTCGATAGGAACCTCTTTTGCAGTTGGCTCTGCTGAAGATACTTGCGCATTGGCCGGATTCGCAAACAGCAAAAGGCCAATGATCATAAGAGGTAACAAGTAGAGTTGTTTCATTTTCAGCAGTCTATTAGATCAAAATTACAATAAAAATTTCAAAAATCAGACCACAATTTCCATAGCAAAACGTTAAAAAAGAGATTGAGGGCAATAAAATGGAAAAGGCCACCGTTTGGCAGCCTTTTTAGCAAATTTAAAATTAAAGCGGTAAGCTTCAGCTATTTAAAGCGATGCATTGATCCATGTCCATGATGAAGCATCTACCTTGGTCCCAAGATCATAGGCAGCATCAAGAACAGCGGTTGCACCTTCGATCTTTACATTGGTTAATGAGCCACCGTCTTTCATATCGATGTTGGTATCGTAACCCTCAAGATAAAGATTGGAAAAAGTTGCACCTGACTCCTTTTTGAACTGAAGAGCCGTGCCTCCTGTAGTTGAAACCGCGGTAAAGTTGATCAATTTTGGATCGTTGTTGGCTCCGTCAGCTTCCACAGCGGTTGAAAAGTTGTCAATAGTATGTTTCACGTAAACGTTGGTAACAGTGCCATCCCAACCTTCGGTCCAGTCTACAGCATCATCTTCATTGTTCTCAAGATAAAGATTGGTTACAGAAACAGAACCTCCAAAGAATTCCACTCCGTCATCGGCCCCGTTGATCACAGCAACATTTTCCACCACAGTTCCTGAAC
This sequence comes from Salinimicrobium sp., assembly GCA_049687495.1. Classification (GTDB taxonomy): domain Bacteria; phylum Bacteroidota; class Bacteroidia; order Flavobacteriales; family Flavobacteriaceae; genus Salinimicrobium. The sequence continues at coordinate 700 of JBAVJB010000162.1, read as the reverse complement.
CTACAGAGTAGAAGGAAACCCCGTTGTATTGAGATTCAGAATTGATCTGTGCTCCGGTTCCGGAGATCACAAGGTTTTTAATGCTTCCGGAACTGTCTGCGTCATCGGTTCCCCCGTAGATGAAACCACCAACTTCAGCAACAGCGTCAATACCTTCGGTAGTGGTAGCTTTCCCCACAAGGGTAAGCCCACCCCAGTCGCCGGGCTTGGCATCTTCCGAAGACATTACAACCGGATTGTCTTCGGTTCCCTGGATATCGATCATTCCTCCTTTAAGAACGGCAATGTAAACATCAGTTCCGCCGTCTCTGGCAACGATCTTTGTTCCGGCAGGGATTACCAGTTTTCCACCGTCCTGCACGATGTAAGAAGAAGTTAAGGAATAGGTCACTGAAGGATCAAGAGTCACTGTGCCTTCTACAGTTCCCTGGAGAATATTCGACTGCACACTTGCCCGGTTATTGATCCACGTAAAGGTGTTTTGAGAAGTGGTTGCAGGTGTAGTGTAGTTGAATTCAGGATTGGCAATATTTTTTTCAACGATCACATTGGCAAGCGCTCCATTGTCTTTCATATCAATAGAAGTGTCGTAACCGGTAAGCGAAAGTCCGTCAAAAGTAGCTCCTGATTCTTTCTTAAATTGCAGTGCAGTACCACCTGTGGTGGAAACCGCAGTGAAATTAGTGATCTGCGGATTGTT
>JBAVJB010000161.1:0-3984 GCA_049687495.1 Salinimicrobium sp. | reverse complement strand
AAAACGGCCTCAACACACCAGAAACAACCTGCCGAAAAATAGGCTTTTTTGAGGCCGTTCTGCGCGGGAACTTCCACGGGATCGGCGTTGGCGATCTCGGGCCGTGTGATTGTGCTGCCCTTGTTGTCATTGCAGCCGGTTACCAGGAATAAAATGGCAAAAAATATTTTCATCTTAATCTTTTTTGTAGGTGCCTTCAAGAGTTTTCTTTCCAAAAATGGCATAATCGGTAGCAATTTTTCCGTCAATGCTAAAACCTTTCCAGTCCAGTTCGGCATCGCCGCTAGGCTGGAAGTTAATGGAGGCAATAGGTTGATCAGTGTCAAAATCCTGCCATGGCAGGGGTCTGTCGGGTGCATCTTCCCTGGACATGCCAATAAAGTAGAGGTCTACGGAATTATCTCCCGACTTCCTGCACTGTGCCGAAATATAAACCTTGTCCTTTATGATGCACCATTCCGAAGGTTTGTCGAAATCAACATCTATACAGTTGCAATTGCAATCGCTGGCAGGCTGGTTCTTGATCAATTTCCTGTACCTGCCATTGAGGACGGCTACAGGTTCAGATCCTTCATGTAGTGCCGCTGTGTCGTGCTTCCCCTCTTTAGTTATAACCTGATCTTTATTTGCCGCGGGCTGTTCAGATTTTGCTTCATCTCCACAGGAAAAGCAAAACAGCAGCAGCCCCAAAAACATTAAATTCAATGACTTTTTCATCACTTTTGTTTTTATAAAGGTAGTATATCTCTGCTTTTTAGATGTGAAAGAGGTGTTAAGTAGATGTTGGTGAATTGGAAATGGTCAGTTGGATGATTGGTTAATTCGGTGGTTGAATTGTTGCCTGTTGCAGGTTGCCCATCCCTCGGCAAAACTTTAAACCTTAAACCTTGAACCAAACAAAAAACCCCTCACTTTCGTGAAGGGTTCTCAAAATGTCTTTTTCCGAAGAAATTAGAAGCTCTGGAACAATTCGTTCATCTTCTCTCTTTCTTCCTGTGCCAGCTCCTCGTCGACAAGGATACGCCCGCTGTGCTCATCTGTGATGATCTTTCTGCGGCCGGCGATTTCCATTTGCACCTGTGGCGGAATGGTAAAGAAAGAACCTCCTGAGGCTCCTCTTTCGATCGGCACCACTGCTAGCCCGTTCTTTACGCTGGTGCGAATTCTTTTGTAAGCATTTACAAGACGCTCCTCGATCTGCTCCTGGTACTCTTCAGACTTAGCGATAAGTGCTTTTTCCTCTTTTTCGGTTTCGGCAAGAATATCGTTAAGTTCGCTCTTTTTGTGCTCCAGGTGTTTCTGGCGCTCGCCAAGACGCTCCTGGGTCTGCTCGATCACCTCTTTCTTCTGCTCGATCTGTGCACGGTATTCCTTGATCTGCTTTTCAGCAAGTTCTATTTCCAGCTCCTGGAATTCAACTTCCTTAGAAAGGGCGTTGAACTCGCGGTTGTTGCGAACGTTCTTTTGCTGTTCAGTATATTTCTTGATAGACGCTTTTGCGTCTTCGATAAGATTTTTCTTGGTCTGTATATCCTGATCGATCACCTCAAGGTCGGCATCCATTTTTTCCAAACGGGTATTCAGGCCTGCTACTTCATCTTCCAGGTCCTCTACCTCCAGCGGAAGTTCACCTCGTACATTTCTTATTTCATCCACTCTGGAATCAATAAGCTGAAGATCGTACAACGCTCTTAACTTCTCTTCTACAGTAACATCGGATTTTTTTGCCATAGTTAAAAATACTTGATAGGATTGGTATCTGTGTTTGATAAAACGACTGCAAAATTAGCAAATTTTTTCTTAAGATAAGAATGCAAAAGGTTTTTTGTATACTGTTCACTCTCGTAGTGGCCAATGTCGGCAACTACCAGCTTTTTCGCGGCTTTATAGAAGTCGTGATACTTCAGGTCGGCAGTAAGGAAAATATCTGCACCCACACGTTTGGCATTTTCAATTGCAAAACTGCCGCTTCCGCCAAGCACAGCCACTTTTTTAATGTTTTTGTTCAGTAATTCTGAATGTCTTATACAGCCCGGGCCAAAAATGTCCTTTACCCGCTCCAAAAATGCCTTTTCCGGAACCTCTTCTTCCAGCTCTCCGGTCATGCCGATGCCTATGTGCTGGTTTTCGTTCTCGAGGGAAGTAACTTCGTAAGCTACCTCTTCATAAGGATGACTCTCAAAAAGGGCATTTAAAACCGCATTTTTTAGATGCTTCGGAAAAGTAATTCCTATTTGCGTTTCCTCTTCGAAATGCAGTTCTCCTTTTTTACCTATGACAGGATCTGAATCTTCATTTCCGCGGAAGGAACCGTTTCCGAGGAGATTAAAACTGCAATTGTCGTAATTGCCGATGCTGCCCGCTCCGGCTTCAAAAAGGGCATTTCTTACCTTCTCTGCATCAGCTTTGGGAACAAATGTGGTCAATTTTTTGATCGTCCCGGCTTGTGGTACCAATACCTTTCGATTCTTAAGTTCCAGCTGTTCGCAGATCATGTCATTCACTCCGCGGAAGTGGTTGTCCAGCGCCGTGTGAATGGCAAAAATGGCAATATCATTCCTGATTGCCTTTACAACCGCCCGTTCCACATAGCTGTTGCCGCTGAGTTTCTTTAGACCCGAAAAAATGATCGGGTGAAAACTTACGACAAGATTACAATCTTTTTCAATGGCTTCGTCGACCACTTCTTCCAAAGTATCCAGGGTCACCAGCACGCCCTTAGCTTCCCAATCGGGCGACCCGGTGAGCAGTCCCACGTTATCAAAATCTTCGGCATAGGCCAAAGGCGCAAGTTGTTCCAGTGAATTGGTAATGTCTTTTATGAGCATGGGCAGAATTTTATGTTCAAATATACATTTTCGAGAACTTTTTTTGAAGCTTCCCTCGGCGTGTAGAAAAATTCTTCCCAAAACGAAAATTTGTTCAATAGAGTCACCCCCGCCGCAGGCTTGTCTACCGAGAGGTAGAACGGGGTGGTTGTAGATTAGCAATAATCACTTTTCGCCCAAAAAACGTAGAAAAATACTAATTTCGCTCCTATGTTAAAAGCCCGCAAACTACTTTACCCTTTTTCCCTGCTCTACGGAGGAATTACATTTCTGCGGAACAAATTCTATGATGAGGGCATTTTCAAATCCCATTCCTATGAGCTGCCCGTGATCGCGGTGGGAAACCTTAGCGTTGGCGGCACCGGTAAAACGCCGATGGTGGAGTATCTTATTGAACTGCTGAAGCAGGATCGAAAAGTGGCTGCGCTCAGCCGCGGCTATAAACGCAGCAGCAAAGGATTTCATTTGGTGAAGGGCACCGAAACAGCAGCCGAAGTAGGGGATGAGCCGCTGCAGTTCAAAAAGAAATTTCCGGAAGTTCTTGTAGCTGTTGACGAAAGCCGAAGCCACGGTATTGAAGAGCTGCTGAAAAATTCAGATCCACCTGAGATCATCCTGCTGGACGACGCCTTTCAACACCGACAGGTAAAAGCGGGATTTTACATCCTTCTTACGCCATACCAGAATTTGTATTCTGATGATCTGGTTTTGCCGGCCGGGGATCTTCGGGAGTCAAGAAGTGGTGCCAAACGCGCTGATGTTGTGGTGGTCACGAAATGTGCGGAGAATCTTTCTGCAGAAGAACAGGAAAAGATCGCCGCAAAATTAAATCTGCAGCCGGAGCAGGAGCTGTACTTCAGTAGTATTACTTATTCCGGGGAGGTTCTAGGCAAAGGCAAGAAACTTCAGCTGAAAGAGCTTCAAAAAAGGCATTTTTCACTGGTCACCGGAATAGCCAATCCGGCGCCGCTGGTAAGGCATTTGCAGGAGCAGGGGCTAAGCTTTGACCACATCGCCTTTCCCGATCACCATAACTTCACTACTTCAGAAATTAAGGATCTGCAAAACAAAGGCTTGATCCTTACCACGGAAAAAGATTATATGAGGCTCAAAAATGACATTTTTGAGGAGAATTTATTTTACCTGCCCATCCAGA
>JBAVJB010000160.1:0-9442 GCA_049687495.1 Salinimicrobium sp. | reverse complement strand
TTCCTTCATAGTCATTGAAGAAATCTCCGGCGCCATAGAGGATCAATTTGTTCTTATATACCTCAATTCCCAGAGGATGGTGTGAAGAATGGCCAAAGACCAGGTCAATTCCTGCCTCATCGATGAGCCTGTGCGCAAAGACTTTTTTGTCTTCAGAAATTTTATAGCCCCAGTTGCCGCCCCAGTGTACAGAAAAAATAATCAGGTCTCCCGGTTTTTCGAAATTTTGAATGCTCCTCCTGAGCTTAGAAAGTTCCTTTTCGTCTAAATTCGGAAGATAATTTACTCCCGACTTGTCTGCTTCGGCAGCCCACGCCGCCGGAATCCCGCTGGAGGGCGACCCATATGAAAAGATCAGAATTCTAGCATTTTTGAGAGGTAAGACAGCAGGCTTTTGGGCTGCTTCAGCGTTTTTGCCTGCACCCGAAAACTTTATTCCGCAGTTTTTAAGGCTGTTAATAGTTTCAAGCAATCCAGACCGCCCCCAATCCAACACGTGGTTATTTGCAAGGCTTACATGGTCAATTCCGGCGGCAGTCAATGATTTCACATTCTGCGGGTGCATACGGTAGTGAATGCCCTTTCCCGGCCAGGCGTCAGAAGAGGTGGTAACAGCGGTCTCCAGGTTGATGAACTTCAATTGCGGGGCTTCTTTGTTCCACACCTTTAATGCATCTCCCCAAATATGTTCATAAGCAAGCGGCAGGTGGAGTTTTCCGTTCTTTCTTTCAGCAAGTTTGATATAATCCCGGGCATCTTTGATATAAGCTTCATAGAGCACAGGATCAACAGAAACTTTCATCGCCTGGTCAATTCCCCTTCCCAGCATTACATCGCCGGCCAGGAACAACTTTAGGCTTTTTTCTTTTTGCTGCGCATTCACGAGGGTCTGATTTTGCATGGCAGAAAGATCAGTCAGCGGCAGGAGCAGTAGCAGGAATGCAAGAAGAAAACCAGACCTCATCTTTTGCAACGGTCTCATTCCAGGAAAGCTATTTTTCTTCCTTCGGCACTACTATTTCCAGAAGGTTAGCCTCAACAGTATTTAGAATTGGCGTCCTGTCGTAGTAAGTGTAGTACCTGTCAATAAGGCTGTCCTCGTTGAAATGCGTAGCGAAGTTCATTCGCACACTTACGGGCTGCCCGTTATAAACCATCTCGTTGGAAAAATAGGAGAGCACGATCACTCCTGTAAGGCCAGAATAATTTAGTTTTTGATTGGCCTTGACCGGGATAAACACAGGATTGGTAATGGTCATTTCCTCAATGCTGGAATCCTTTTTCCAGTTTTTCCACCAGTTTACCACCTCCTCTTTTCCCTCAAGAATGGTGCGGGTCTCCGCATCACCATCGGGAAAAAAGTACTGCACATCATCTGAGAGCATTTCTCCCCAGCCGTCAAAATCTAAAGCCGCCATTCGATTTAGCGCTTCCTCGCTGAGATCAGAGAACTTTTCGGAAGCTACCTCGTAGTTCGATTGATCTGTAGCAGGTTTTTCTTCCTTTTTCTCCTTTCTTTCCCCATTGCAGGAAAAAAGCAGGAACACAGCACACATTAGTAAGAGCATTTTTTTCATGGCGCACCAATTTTCGTTAGTATTCCGTTAGCCTAATAAAGGTACCACTTAATGCGCTCAACTAATGCATAAATAACTTATAATTAATGCGTTGTGAGATTAATCTTTCCTGAAAATTGCATTAAAAGCATCCTTTAGTGCAGCTTGTGAAAAATCGCTCCCGGAATAGTCTTTAAAATGCAGATCTTCTGATTTATAATAGGAGCCTTTGAGCTTCTCCTGAAGCTGCTGCAGCTCTGCTCCATTTCCCGCTTCGGCTGCAAAGAAAACAGCAGGCAGGTCATTAGGGCGGGTAGGGCGATTGTTCAGGAATTCATTATCAGAAGAAAATTCCGGAGCGATGATAATATAGTTGTCAAAAACATCTGGCCTTTTCATGAGGAATTCTGAAGCCAGGGCCGCCTCGGCTCCACTACCAATAACCGCAGTCTCTCCCGAAGCAGGGTAATGAGAATCCATGAAATACAGCAGTTCCTTTTCGATAAAGCTGAGGTAAGCATCAGAGGTGGCTTTTGGAGATCTAGCATTAAGTTGAACAAAAATCGCTTCGGGAATATTGGGGAGCTTAAAAAGCCCCTCCTGTTCATTCAGAAGATAGACTATAGGGTATGTTTTAGTAGTGCCCGATTTCTCCTGCGGAAGGTACAGCTGTATTGTTTGCACCTCATCAATAAAATCTGATCTCAACTTGATGGTATCCCTGGAAAAATGTTGGATTTCCTGGGCCTGAAGTTGAAAGCTTAAGAACAATAAAAATATAAGAGGTCTTAAAAATCTCATTTTTGAAAGGTTTTGTGGTTCCTCTTTAAAATACGATTTTCAAGGCTTTTTTGGAAGCCCTGAATCACCTCAACCCGCTGAAAAACGGAGTTTTATGAAGTTTTTAAACAAGTTCAGCAAGTTTTAACACAGTTTTCCAGTTGCGGGTGGTGGCCGGTACCTTGAGTTTGCTCTCAAAAAAGCTGTTGGAAAGCTTGGAGTCGCTGTACCTTCCCGAGCAATAGATAAAAACGTCCTTGTCCTTTACCACGAATTCATCAGGATAGAAATCATACTCCTTAAGCTTTTCCAGCCGCTGTTTTTCCGGAGTTTCTTTGAGAAATGTTAGGTGAAGCCTTTCAATTTCGGCTACTGTATCTTCAAAAAAGGGGTTTTTGTTGATGCTTTGCTGCAGGGCTTCAGCATTACGACAAATTACAGGCACCTCATAAGCATACCTCTCAAAAATGGCATTTTCAACAGCCTTTGAAATTTCAGCTTCTTTGGTATCTTCGGCATAAAAGATCACATTGCCGCTCTGTATATAAGTCTTTACTTCAGAATATCCCAGCTCCTGAAAAAGTGCTTTAAGGTCGCTCATGGGCAGCTTTCTTCTTCCGCCTACATTGATGCCTCTAAGAATAGCTACGTATTTTCCCATTTTTGAAGATCTTTTTCCGAAGGTAAACAAAAAACCCGCTCCTTTCGAAGCGGGTAAATTGTCTAGAATCTGAATATTAAGAATCCAGGCTCTACAAGTCAAATTTGATTCCCTGCGCCAATGGCAGTTCTGTAGTATAATTGATCGTATTGGTTTGTCTTCTCATATAAACTTTCCAGGCATCAGATCCAGATTCGCGGCCGCCGCCGGTCTCTTTCTCCCCGCCAAAAGCACCACCAATTTCGGCACCTGAGGTTCCAATGTTCACGTTCGCGATTCCGCAGTCAGAGCCTTCAACAGAAAGGAACCTTTCTGCTTCGCGTAGATTGTTGGTCATAATAGCAGAAGAAAGCCCCTGCACCACGCCATTTTGCAGCTCAAGCGCATTTTCGAGATCTCCGGTATATTTCATGATGTAAAGCACCGGTGCAAAAGTCTCATGCTGTACGATCTCGTATTCATTACTGGCTTCGGCAATAGCAGGTTTTACATAGCAACCGCTCTCGTAGCCTTCGCCTTCCAGCACACCGCCTTCAACCAAAATCTTTCCTCCTTCTTCAACCACTTTGTCTAAAGCAGTCTGGTAGTTTTTCACCGCATCTTTATCGATAAGCGGGCCTACGTGGTTGTTCTCGTCAAGCGGATTACCGATTCTCAATTGCTTGTAAGCATCAACAATGGCATCTTTCACTTTGTCATAAATAGAATCGTGAATGATCAGCCTTCTGGTAGAGGTACAGCGTTGTCCGCAGGTACCTACCGCTCCAAAAACAGCTCCAATGACGGTGTTTTTAATGTTGGCATCGGGAGTTACGATAATGGCATTATTACCGCCCAGTTCAAGCAATGATTTACCAAGCCTTGCAGCTACAGCCTGCGCAACGATCTTACCCATTCTAATAGATCCTGTTGCAGAAACCAAAGGAACTCTTTTATCGTTGGTCATCATTTCACCAACTTTATAATCTCCCGTGATAAGGCAGGAAATACCTTCGGGAAGTCCGTTTTCAGAGAACACTCTGGCAGCAATGTTCTGGCAGGCTACAGAGGTCATTGGTGTTTTTTCTGAACCTTTCCATACACACACGTCTCCGCAAACCCATGCCAGGGCTGTATTCCAGCTCCACACGGCTACAGGAAAATTGAACGCAGAGATCACGCCGACGATTCCCAGCGGGTGGTATTGCTCGTACATTCTGTGGCCAGGCCTTTCAGAATGCATGGTAAGCCCGTGCAGCTGTCTTGAAAGTCCCACCGCAAAGTCGCAGATATCGATCATCTCCTGCACCTCCCCAAGACCTTCCTGGTAAGATTTTCCCATTTCGTAAGAAACCAGTTTTCCAAGAGGCTCCTTTAAACGTCTTAGCTCATCATTGAACTTTCTCACGATCTCCCCGCGTTGAGGCGAAGGCATTTTTCTCCAGGTCTTAAACGCTTCGGAAGCAGTATTGATCACCTTTTCGTAATCATCTTTGGTCGTGGCTTTTACTTTGCCTATTAAAGCTCCATCAACAGGGGAATAAGACGCTATTTCTTCTCCCGAAGAGAACCAGTCTTTACCTGTGGAAGTCCCGTTGTTCACCTCCTGTAGTCCCAGTTCCTTTAAAGCTTGATTTATTCCGAATTTTTCAGCAATTGAACTCATTTTTCTTGTTGTTTTGTTGTGTTTTGTTTGGATGTTTTGCGAATATAAAAAATTAAAGATGGAAACTGCGGCCAAAGCTGCTCCGTCTTATTCCTTTTCCATGACTGTACCGCACTTGTTGCAGGTGCGCAGCTCCTTGCTGTTGTAGAAGTGCTCGAAGTGCTTCAGGAAATCCTGTTCAATATCGGCCAGGGGAAAATATACCTCATACAACTTATTGTTGCAGTTCTCACAGTACCAAAGGAGGCCATCTTTCACGTCCAGCTCCTGCCGGTTTCGCTCTACCACGATACCTACAGAGCCTTCGGTCCTCTCGGGGGAATGCGGCACCTTTGCCGGGTGCAGGTACATATCGCCGGGACCAAGCTCAAAAGTCTTCTTTTGCCCGTCTTCCTGAATATGAACTTTTATATGCCCTTCCAGTTGATAGAACAGCTCTTCGGTCTCATTATAATGATAATCTTTTCGCGAATTGGGGCCGCCCACCACCATCACGATATAATCTTTGGCATCGGGATACAGGCTCTTATTGCTAACCGGCGGCTTTAAAAGCTCGCGGTTCTCTTCCACCCATTTCTTAAGATTAAAGGGTTTTGCTATTGACATTTTTCTGAAGTTTTAAAAGTTTAAATTTAGTCATTCTTCACTCAATTAGAGATGCAGCATAAGGAAAGATGCTTCGGATGGCTTCTGAAGAAGTTAAAACAGGAATTTTTTCTAACTTTCAGCATCTAAAACCAAAAGATCATGAAAAAATTTCTCCTGCTGCTGAGCATTTTCAGCATAATCGGCTGTAACTCGGGCCCAGATGAAAGAACTGTTGAAGATGTTGACCAGACTCCTTCCGAAGTGAATGATACCGTGCCAAACTTTGGCATTGTCATACATGGCGGTGCGGGTACTATTCTCAAGGAGAATATGAGCGATTCTCTTGAAGCCGCCTACAAAGCCAAGCTGGAAGAGGCGATAAGAACAGGCCATGAGATCCTGGCGAACGGCGGTACTGCTGTTGAAGCTGTGCAGCGTACCATCAACGTGATGGAAAATTCCCCGCTTTTCAATGCGGCAAAAGGCGCTGTCTTTACTGCGGAAGGCACTAATGAACTGGACGCTTCCATTATGGACGGAGAAACCCTGAACGCAGGTGCAGTTGCGGGCGTCACGACTGTAAAAAACCCGATCAACCTGGCGTACGAGGTCATGGTCAATTCTGAACACGTCCTGCTTTCTGGCCGAGGCGCCGAACAGTTTGCCAAAGAACAGGGGCTGGAGATCGTTGATCCTGACTATTTCTATACTGAAAATAGATACCAGAGTTTGTTGCGCGTGCAGGAAAAAGAAAAAGAGGCCGCTAAAGAAGAGGCCTCAAAAATGGCATTTTATGATCCCTTTATCCGCGACTCTAAATATGGAACCGTGGGTTGTGCCGCGTTGGATAAGCATGGTAACCTTGCCGCAGGAACTTCTACCGGCGGGATGACCAACAAGAAATACAACCGTATTGGAGATTCGCCCATTATTGGTGCGGGAACCTACGCCAACAACGCGACCTGCGCCGTTTCCAGCACCGGCTGGGGTGAGTTTTTCATCCGCGGGATGGTGGCGCATGATATTTCGGCTTTGATGGAATACAAAGGGCTAAGCCTGCAAGAGGCAGCCGAACTGGTAATTCAGGAAAAAATACCTGCCCTTGGAGGTGACGGCGGAATCATTGCCATAGATCACGACGGTAACGTGGCAATGGAATTCAACACCGCCGGTATGTACCGGGCGAAGATGAATCGTGAAGGTAAACTCGAGATTGGTATTTACGGGGAGGAGGAGTAAAACGAAGAGACTCTTCCAAAGTCTGGAACTTTGGAAGTTAAACAGTTGGAAGAGTTAAACAAGGAGTAGAACGAAAAGAACTTGTCCAAAGCTTGAAACTTTGGACAAGTTAAACTTAAAGAAGATGATCCCCTTAGAGCCTGATAAATTTTACCACATCTACAATCGTGCTAACGGCAACGAAAGGATCTTTTTGAATAAAGCAAACTATGAATTCTTCTTACAGAAGTATCAACAGCATATTGAACCAATTGCAGAGACCTTCTGCTACTGCTTAATGCCGAATCATTTCCATCTCCTAATTAGAATAAGATCTTCTGAGGAAATCGAATTTTCGGGACCTTCAGAAAAGGGTGGTTTGTCTTGCAGTAAAAAGTTCTCCAATTTCTTCAGCTCTTATGCACAGGCTTTTAATAAGCAGCAAGGCAGGATGGGCAGCCTTTTTATGAAGAACTTCAAGAGGAAAGAAGTAGATTCAGATAAATACAAATATCAACTTATTCACTACATCCACCACAATCCTATAGAAGCAGGATTATCGCACAAGCTTGAGGAGTGGCCTTTTTCATCCTATACAAGAATTATTTCTGATGGACCTGGCTTTATCAATAAAGAGGCTGTGCTCAATTGGTATGATGGAAAGGAAAACTTTGAGAAAGTGCATTTGAGAACATGTCCGTACGATTTGCTCGAGTGATCTTTTCCAAAGTTCGTAATTTTGAACTAAAAGAAAGATGATCCCGCTAGAACCGGAATTGCTGAGCTGGTACGACGAATGTGATAATTTTCGAAAGGTGCTCTCGGGGAATAGCCCTTATTATCTATTGTAACCTTTCCGAAGTTTGGAACTTTGGAAAGGTTAATTTTTACGTTTAACAACCGCCTTCCTGATTTCAACATTATTAACTTAATTTTAAGTTTGTCTAGTTCGGAAAAATCAGAACCAACCGTATCTTTGCCGCTTCAAAACTCAAGAATGACGGAAGAAGAAGCATTGAACAGGGAGAAGAACGACCTTATCGAACAGCTCGGGGTGGTGATGGAAAAGAAACATCAGCTCGCTCCTCTCGCTGCGCGTATTATGTCCACCCTTATACTTACAGGTCAGCAGGGAGTTACCTTTGAAGAACTGGTACAAAACCTGTGCGCGGGAAAAAGTACCATCTCCACGCATCTCGATCACTTACAGGCAACCAGAAAGATCCAGTTCTTTACCAAACCCGGGGACCGAAAAAGGTACTTTGTCATCAACCCAGATCTTACCATCGAGGTGATCAATGAAACAGTGGCTGCCTGGGAAAGTGAGAAAAAAATTCAGGAATCAATTCTTGAATACAAATTGAAAAGGAATAAGTTCAATAAAGAAAATGACCAACCGTTATTCGATCTCTGTTTTCATGAAGACGTCCTAATATTCCTGCAGGAATCTACGGCGGCCATTACAAAACTAAAGAACCAGATCATTAAAAAATCAGATAAAAACGAGCTAACATAAAACCAGGTATGAGAAAATTTAGTCTTTTTGGAATTGCCCTAAGCGCCTTCCTTTTTGTGTCTTGTAATGACAAAGATACAGCAGCACCCCAGGCACAGGGCCCGGCTCCCTTTCCGGTCATTGAAGTCCCCGTAAGGACGGTAACCGGCTATTCGTCCTATCCTGTGAGCCTCGAAGGTACTGTGAACAGTGGAGTAAGAGCAAAAGTGCCCGGTTATATTACTGATGTACTTGTTGATGAAGGAGAACAAGTACGCAAAGGACAGATCCTCTTCAAATTAGAAACCGAATCTCTTAGCCAGGACGCCCAGGCCGCCCAGGCCAATGTAAACGCCGCGCAGGTGGAAGTAGATAAACTGAAGCCTTTGGTAGATAAAGGCATTATAAGTTCGGTTCAACTGGAGACCGCAAAGGCAAGGCTGGAACAGGCAAAAGCGGGCTACAGCAGCATCGCGGCCAGTATTGGTTATGCTAACATTAAAAGTCCGGTAGACGGTTTTGTTGGTTCAATACCTTATAGAGAAGGTGCGCTGGTAAGTCCGAACGATCCACAGCCACTTACGACGGTTTCTGATATTGATGAAGTTTTCGCCTTCTTCTCCATGAATGAAGAAGAGTATTTGAACTTTCTTCAGAACACTCCAGGTGAAAATTTGACTGAAAAACTCGATAATTTTCCACCCGTGCAACTTCAGCTGGTAAACGGAAACTTATATGAAAAAGAGGGAAAAATAGAAACAGTGAGCGGACAGGTAGACCCTTCAACGGGAACCGTCAACTTTAAAGCTGTTTTTCCTAACACCGGCATATTGGCCAGTGGAAATAGTGGAAAGATCAGGATCCCGCGAACTTACGAAAATGTTCCCGTAGTGCCAGAATCTGCTTCCTTTGAGCAGCAAGGTATCGTGTATGTCTTCGGTGTTCAAGGAGATTCTATGGCCGTTTCTACTCCTATCAAGGTGACAGACAGGGTGAACAACCTTATTGTTGTGAAGTCGGGAGTTGAAAGAGGAGACGTCATAGTGGCGCAGGGTGTTGGTAAAATAAGGAATAATACTCCTATCCAACCGCAACCTATCCCGTTTGACAGCATCGCCAATTCCATTCAACCTGTTTTTAAATAAGAAATAGATGTTAAAGACCTTCATAGAGAGACCTGTACTTTCTACAGTAGTCTCCATTGTAATAGTAATCCTGGGAATCCTGGCCATCACTACTTTGCCGGTAACCCAGTATCCAGATATCGCGCCGCCAACGGTCCAGGTATCGGCCAACTATCCCGGGGCCAACGCGGCTACCGTGCTTGAAAGTGTGATCATCCCCATCGAGGAGCAGATCAACGGGGTGGAAGGAATGGATTATATCACCTCCTCTGCCAGTAACACAGGCGGTGCGAGTATCCAGGTTTTCTTTGACCAGGGTGTAGATCCCGATATTGCCGCGGTGAACGTGCAAAACCGTGTGGCCAGGGCTACGCC
>JBAVJB010000159.1:0-4012 GCA_049687495.1 Salinimicrobium sp. | reverse complement strand
CTTTGTGATCGATGGAGGTTATGGTGACAATATTCCTTCAACGGTAATTGACCTCACTACAGCCGAGCCTGAGGTGATCAGGGAAGGTAAAGGCAGTATCGAAATTTTATAGCATTATTTTTTCGGTGGAAAGCCAGGGTCGCTTCTCAAGGCTCCCAGAAGGTTCTATTAATTGATCCATGGAGGTTCTGAAAAACCACCCTCCTGTACTTTAAATAATACCATTTTATTAATGAATTAATGCCTGTAGTAGCTCCTTTTATTTAGTCGGAGAAGTGGTTTTATAGAACAATTTATCTCATATTAAACACAAAAAAGACCGGAACTATTGTCCGGTCTTTTTTGTGTTTAAACAAGTATAGGTCTAGTTTACTACAGTATCAATTACTTCTGAAACAAAATATTCATGAAGCTCTTGTGCAGAAAGAATATGTCCTTGCTTGTGTGCGCCGTTAGCCAACTCGTAACCCAAACGAGAGGATTGTAGTCGCTGGCTTGGGGTACCATGGTGACCATTGCTTGTAAAGCTGCAATCTCCAATTCTAAAGAAAAGATCGAAAAATTGTTCAACTCTTTTCCAGTTATAAGTAGCGCCTCTTTTGTGGGTCATATAATAAGCAGCAAAAAAGTCTGCTTCAAGTTCTGTGAACCTGGTGGCTTCGGGAGCGTTATCTGCTGCACCATTAGGATACCACTCCTGGTAGTTATTAAACTGTACCTGGTGTGCCCATTCATGTGAAAGAATACCGGTCCATACAATTCCTTCATCGATACCGGTTTCAGAAAGCATTTGAACAATGCCGTCACCAATCACAATAAGATTTCTTGTGGTGGCGAAACCATCCAAGGCAAAAAATGGAGATTCAGGCAGGTATTCAGAAAAGGTGTTGAAGTACAAGATTTGATCTGCAGCGGCTAGAGCCTCTTCTCTGCTGTTTATGTTTGATCCTACTATTTCATAAACGTCCGCCAATTTTTCTCTGTCGTTCAAGGTTGCACTGTGCTGCCCGTTTATTCTTATCTCATTGGGCATGTTCCAAAATTTTTCCAGATCCCTTTGTCTCTTTTCAACAACTTTGGTGAATTTGCCGGTCTCACCAAAATATTGTGGTGAAGTGTCAAAGTATGCAGCATAATAGTTTAAGTCCATATACAAGTAGAAAATACTGGCATATTGGGAACCAAATATGGAGTAGAGATCATTTAGCAGCGGATTAATATACTTGTTTTGAACTGCAACAAATTCTGTAGGACTACATTCTGAAGGCTCTACAGCTTCATTAACCATAAGATCTCTTAAGTTATGGCCTGTTGTGGGTAAGGCTGCTAATTCAAGATTGGAATCAAGAACTAAAGCTTCTGCAGAAATCTTTTGTTGGTTTTTTTGTGAGGCTGAAGCTGGTTGTGTAATCATCACTTCATCCACTTCTGTTTCTTTCTCACAAGAAACACTAATCATCCCCACGCACAATGCGAATAGGGCAATTTTGGTAGTACTTTTTAACATAAAAATTTTTATTATTGATTATTAAGATGCTGAAAGTAAATTATTTCTTTCAAAAATAACATCTTGCTTTTCAATTTTAACATTTTAAATTTCAGGAGATTACACATCTAAAAATAAAAAAGCCCGGCATTGCCGGGCTTTAAATATATATTTGAAAGTTGCTTATTTAGCGTCTTTCATTCCTTCTTCGATAAGGCTGTAAAACTGGTCAAGTTTTGGAAGGATCACGATACGTGTTCTTCTGTTAGCAGCTCTACCTTCGGCAGTTTCGTTAGAAGCAACAGGAATGTAGTAGCTTCTTCCGGCAGCAGTCATTCTCTTAGGGTTCACACCAAAATCATCCTGCAATACTCTCACTACAGAAGTAGCTCTTTTTACAGAAAGATCCCAGTTGTCCTGAAGCACTGCGTTTCTAATAGGCTTGTCATCTGTATGACCTTCTACCATAAACTCAATGTCCGGTTTATTCTTAACTACAGTTGCAACTTTTCCAAGAACTTCTTTTGCACGCTCAGAAACATTGTATTTTCCGCTTTCGAAAAGAAGCTTGTCAGAAATAGAAACATATACCACACCTTTTTCAACGTTGATCTGGATATCTTCATCATTGATATTACCCAAAGCACCTTTTAGGCTGGTTACCAAAGCAAGAGTTACAGAGTCTTTTTTGGTGATCGCATCCTGCATACGCTGGATCTTTACCTCTTTTTCTTTAATGCTTTCCAATGAACGCTCCAAGTTTTCGGCTTCTTTCTTAGAAAGAGTAGCCAAATCACCCACGTTGTTCAACAAAGCAGAGTTTTGATTGCTTAAGTGACCAATTTGAGAATGTAGTCTTTCCTTCTCATCAAGACAGGAATTAAGCTTAACAGTCGCTGTGTTCAATTTGTCCTGGGTTTCTTTTTGTTGGGCTTCAAGCTCGGCATACTTCTTTTGCGAAACACAAGAAGAGAATAGTAGGGCTACAGTAGCCGATAAAAGCATGATTTTCTTCATAATTTTTAATTGTTGTGATTAAATGTTAAACGTTTCAAAAATACAAAAATTGGGGTCTCCGCGAAATAAATAATACTGTTTAAAAAAAGATTTTACAGATCATTAAATTTTGTTTTCCTCTTTAGGTAATATGCCACTACAACGGAGGTTTGATCGTAATATTTTCTTCTCTTCAGAAGATTCTTTCTTTTCTTCATAAACAAACCGAAATGTGAATAAAAACTAAAATGTGCTTTTAAAACAGCCACAAAATGAGCGGCTTTTCCTTCGGCTAAAAATTTCATTCCGGCGAGGCCGTCCAAAATTAGCCTTGCAAATAACAAAAAGTATACCTTTTTTCCCGGTACATTCTTAAACAGGGTGTATAAACTGTTCCTAAAGTTGTAAAAAGTCTTGCGTGGATGCATGCTGTTCAGGGTGGCGCCACCTAAATGATAAACCTTTGAACCGCCTACTGCCTGTACCTTTCGGCCCTTATTGAAAAGCCTCCAGCAGAGGTCTATTTCTTCCTGGTGTGCAAAAAAATCTTCGTCAAAACCTCCGGCCTCAAAAAAGTCATTTTTGCGTATCATCATGCAGGCTCCCGTGGCCCAAAAGATGTCCCTGTTTTCATCATACTGTTCCCGGTCTTCCTCAAGTGTATCAAAGATCCTCCCGCGGCAGTAAGGGTAGCCCAGTCTGTCAATAAAACCGCCGGCCGCACCTGCATATTCAAAAAAAGCTTTTTTTCGCCAGTTCAGGATCTTCGGCTGTACAGCGGCAGTTTCAGGAGATTTCTCAAGGGCAGTTAGCATTGGCTGCAACCAGCCGGGAGTGACTTCCACATCAGAATTCAGCAGGACAAAAATCTCTTCAGGCACCTGTGGCAGGGCATCATTGTATCCTTTCGCAAATCCGCCGTTCTCGCTGTTCTGTATGATCTTTACCTGCGGAAATTGCTTCCGAAGAAAAGCTATGGAGTCATCTTCCGAAGCATTATCGGCCACATAGACCACAGCTTCTTGAGAATTTTCAACTACCGAAGGCAAAAATTGCTCGAGCAGTGCCCTTCCATTCCAGTTTAAGATAACAACAGCGACTTTCACAGCGACAAATTAACGCAAAATTGAACGATTGGCAGAAGAGGTTTCAAAAATGTCATTTTTAAGACCATTCGGGAAGATCGGGTAAGAAGTGATATTTTTCCTGCTCGTAATCCAGCTGACAAAAAAAATGTTGCAGCCCGTTAGTGACCATCAAAAAAGTGGCTTTTAGCGCCAGGTTATAGCGCGCGATCTGGTCAAAGGTCTCCTGGGTGATGGGAACCGAAGAAGCCTTGCATTCCACCACCAGGTGGATAGAACCATCGGGATTGTATGCAAGCACATCATATCTTTTAATGAGGTCATGCACCTTGAGCTGCTTTTCAACATTGAGCAGGCTTTTTGGTATTTTTTTCTCCTGAAGCAAGAACTGCACTACATGCTGCCGCACCCATTCTTCGGGCGTCAAAAGCACGAATTTTTTCCG
>JBAVJB010000158.1:0-9098 GCA_049687495.1 Salinimicrobium sp. | reverse complement strand
TTCTTGGTAATTGTGGCTCTTCCTTTTCGTACTAATTGTGAAATTGTTGGCATAATTTCTTTTACACTAATTATTGTTTTATATAAACTCCCTTTTTTAAAAGGTCTGCAAAGGTAGAAATAAAACCGAATTATTCAAATCTTAAATCATTAATTTTCAGAAGACTTCACTTCTCATAATTTCTAACCCTCCTCAATACCAAAATAAGTTTCAAGATCCTCCACTATAGGAGTCTCTAAAATGACATTTTTGAAACACCTTTGAAATGGCTCTTCAGCTACTTCAATCCCATCAAATTATCCAGCCGCAGAAACATCTCCAAATAAACCTTCACCAAAATCAATAACTTTAAATTATCACCACTCCTTATTATATGTATGATTATATTTATGTCTTATGAGGCATCAAAAACTGGAAGCACCTCAGTTTAATAGAACCGCCTCTCCTCCTCAGGAAACCAGAGTGCATAAACTAATCACAATAACCCATTATTTTCCTTTTTTTGGACTCATAACATTAGTTTCTTTTAATTCTATAACAAAAACCCACAAAATTTCAAGCCACACTAAGAGATCATTTTGTTCATAAAGCAGACAAAACTGTCCCACTTCATCAATAAATAATCTTATGAAACGGCAGCAGCAGCAAGGCTTTACAGCTATTTTACATTTATAGAGGTAAACGCCGAAATAAGTTAACAAAACCCTAAATTTTCACTCAAGTCTTAATAGGAATGAAAGTTTTCGAACAAAAAAGTTGCTTGGTTAACATTTAATTGTCATTTTTGGCATTGGCTAATTCAAACAAATTATACAAATGAAAACAAAGTTTAGTGGATTGCTAACGCTGTTACTGGCGTTAGTCGTGCAAATTACGTTTGCACAAGAACTACAAACGGTCTCAGGTACTGTGACCGACGAAAGTGGAATGCCCCTCCCCGGGGTAAACGTGCTCATTAAGGGTACAACTAGAGGGGTTCAAACTGATTTTGATGGTAACTATGCCATCGAGGCCAGCAATGGCGAAGTGCTTGTTTTCTCCTACCTGGGGATGAAAACAACTGAATTTACATTCCAGGATTCTCCACGTATAGACGTGGTTATGACTGCCGATGCAGCACAGCTTGAAGAAGTTGTAGTAACGGCTTTGGGTATTAAGCGGGAAGAAAAATCACTTCCTTATGCATCCCAAACTGTTAATGCTGAGGAGTTAAACATTACTGAGGACACCAACATTAAAACAGCTCTTGCCGGTAAAGTTGCAGGGGTGCAGATCAATGCACAGGCTGGTTCTAAACTTGGTGAAGCCGGTAAAATTCGTATCAGGGGAGGTATCTCTCTTACATCTGATGCAGATCCTCTTTATGTGATTGACGGGGTTCCTACTAATGATCCTAACTCGATCGACATGAGCAACGTAGCAACTCTTAACGTTCTTAAGGGTCCAAACGCGACTGCGCTTTATGGACAAAGAGCTTCTAACGGGGTTGTTCAAATTACTACTAAAAGAGGTGCCGACACAGATCGTATTGGTATTGAGATCACCAGCTCTGTTACTTATGACAAAGTTGGAAACATGATGGACTACCAAAACCTTTATGGACAAGGATATTCAGGTGAAGCTGAATTCGGGATCTTTGATTTCAGCAGCACCGGAGCAGGTGGCGCTCCTTACCCGGACTGGATGTCAGTTTTTGACGGAAAACGTTACTTTGACGGAAACGTTTATGCTGATGAGAGCTGGGGACCAAAATTCGATGGTGAACCTTATGTGCCATGGTATTCTTACTACCAAAACAGTCCATACTTCGGACAAACTGCACCTTATGTAGCTCATCCGGATAACATTAGAAACTTCTACCAAACAGGTACAACTTTCAAAAATGTTGTAGCTCTTTCAGGCGGTGGTGATGATTACAGTGCAAGATTGTCTTTCACAAACCTGAACCAGACTGGTATTATTCCATCATCTGACTATCTTAAGAATTTCGTAAGTGCTGCATTTGATTTTAACCTTACAGACAACTTCTCTGTTGGAGTAAGCGCTAACTATTCTGTAGGTAACGTTTCAGGTGATTTCGATGACAGCTATAGCAACAACACTACAGGATCTTTCAACTCATGGTTTAACAGAAACCTGGATATGGGTAAAATGAAGGAACTTCAAGGCTTGACTACAGAAGAAGGTTTTCTCGCTTCATGGAACAACTGGGGGCTTGACTATTGGGCTTACGCTGAAGCTACAGGACGTCTTGGATACAAAAAACCTGCTTTCTGGTTCAACCCTTATGACTGGGTAAATCTTTACAAACAAGACCGTGAGACTACCACCTTGCTAGGTGATGTTCATGCTTCTTATACCTTCCTTGATAACTTTGAAGCAACTGTTCAGGTTTCAAGAAACGAACAAAAGTATAAGAGACATTTTGAAGTACCTTACCTAATTGAATTCTCTGCTGCTCCTGAATTGTACAACGAATGGGTGAACTCTTTTGGTAACTACTACAGATCAACTACTGAGGACAACTACCAGGCTCGTTTGAGATATGAGCAGGATTTCGAAGATTTCGACTTCAGTGCCTTCATTGGAGGAAACATCAGAAAGAACGATTACTATAGATTTGAGAATGACATGGCAATGGACAACTCCGATAGTGGTGGTTTGATCCTTCCGGACGTCTTCACTTATTCAAACTCAAGAGAAAGTTTGACTGCTACAGCATATGAGTACCAAAAGCAGGTGAATTCTATCTATGGTAACATCTCTTTGGGTTATCGTGATATGCTTTATTTGGATGCTTCTGTACGTCGTGACTGGAGTTCTGCACTTCCTGCAAACAACAACGGGTACACATATCCATCTGTAGGTGGTTCTTTCATCTTTACAGAGCTACTTAACTCTAACGATGTCTTCACCTTCGGTAAGATCCGTGGAGGTTGGGCACAAGTAGGGGACGATGTTGGTGCGCTTGCACTAAATCCAACCTATCCTCTTGGAGGGGACCTTTATGGTGATAAAATTCTTCAATACGACCGCTCCAGGTTAATTGACCCTAACGTACAACCAGCGATGAACACTTCTTGGGAAATTGGTACAGATCTTAGATTCCTTAACAACCGTCTTGGTTTTAGTGCTACTTATTATAATGAGCACAGAAAGAATGAGATCATTCCTATTACAATTTCTTCAGGTTCAGGATATAACGACTTCCTTACAAACGCAGGAGAATCAGAAAGAAAAGGGGTTGAACTTTCTCTTGATGCCAACATCATCAAGACCGAGAACTTCACCTGGAATCTTTTGGCTAACTGGGCGACTAACAAGTCAACTATCATCAGCCTTCCTGGAGACCTACAGTCTATTACAGGCGCAGGTGAAGGTACTCTTGCTAACCAGGATACCTGGGATTTCGTGAACATCGTTCACAGACTTGGTGAGGAATGGGGACAACTTAGAGGTACAGGATTCGTTTATGACAACAACGGTAACCGCGTGATACGTGAAGACGGTACTTACGCTTACCAGACTGACCAGTACTTAGGTACTATTCTTCCAGACTACACCGGTGGTTTTGTTAACACCTTTACCTGGAAGAACCTTAGCTTAATGGCTTCTATCGATTATCAAAAAGGAGGAAACTTCTTCTCCCTTTCTGAAATGTGGGGTGACTACTCCGGTCTTACTGCAAGAACTGCAGCCATTAACGACCGCGGAAGCAATGTACGTGATGCCGTAGAAGATGGTGGTGGTGTGCATGTAACTGGAGTTTATGCAGACATTACTACAAATGAACAAGGAGAAACTGTAGTTACTCCTACAGGTGATGCCGATACTTATGTTGGTGGTAACACTTACTATTCTCAGTTCAATTCAAACGTAATTGCTGAAGAGTATGTTCATGATGCAGACTACATTAAACTGCGTGACGTTAGTCTAACGTATAGAATTCCTGCAAACGTTGTGAACAACGCGTTTGATTCTGCAAGCATCAGCCTTGTTGGACGTAACCTTTGGATGATTTACACTGCAGATGACAACATTCACGACTGGGATCCATCTGAACTTTCTCAGCCATGGGGTGAGGACGCTCAGCTTCCAAGTACAAGAAGTTATGGTGTGAATATTAAACTAACATTTTAATTAAAAAACAATGAAAAAGTATAAAGTATTATTATTGCTGTCAATAATGCTGCTCTCTTTAGGTTCTTGTGAGACCGTAGACTTCGGTGATACCAACGAGAACACTAACGGGTCGCTGGAGTACAACTCCGCAGCTCTTTTGACCGCAGCGCAAAGAAGGTTTACAGCAGGTATTGGTTTTAGAGACTGGCTGTCTAATGTTCATCATTATGTGCATTACCAGGCACAGCCTGTGTATCAGGATCCATCCAGATATGCTGAAACTCCTACTGATTGGTCAGCTTATTATGTTCAGACTCTGAGTAACCTTCAAAGGATTATCGAACTTTCTGATGACGAAGATCTAATTGAAACTCCTGCTTATCTTGCAGGTGGATCAAGAGATAACCAGGTAGCTGTTGCTCGCATCATGAAGGTGTTGATTTACAAGCGACTTACTGACACTTACGGTGCTATTCCTTATTTTGAGGCACTAGATCCAGAGATCCAGTCTCCTGCTTATACGTCTCAGGAAGAAATCTACAAAGACTTCTTCAAAGAGCTAAAAGAAGCAAGAGATATGCTCGATGCTTCTCAAGATGGACCTTCAGGTGACATCTACCTTAACGGTGATGTTTCAGCTTGGCAAAGATTCGCTAACTCAATGATCCTAACTGTTGCACTTCAGGTATCAGAAACAAGCCTTGCCGGACAAGCTGCTACTGAGTTCCAGAATGCCTTGGACAACGAGTATGGTGTAATTGAAACTACAGGTCAGGAAGTTTGGTACATGCCGGTTAACGTCGGTACTCTTGATAACCCTTGGACTTCTTTTAGACCGGCTGATTATAACATGGATGAATACTTCCAGGATGCCCTGCAAGGAGATGAGGCAGCTTATTCAAATGGTACTTTTGATGCCCGTTTGAACGTTTACTCTACTGATCCTACAGCACAAGGCCTTCCATTAGGATTGGAAGAATACGGTGATATCGAAAGTTCAGCGCAGATCTCTCTTTACCTAACCTCTCCAACTTCTCCATTTCCTATCATGACTTCTGCCTACACTTATTTGAACAGAGCAGAAGCTGCTGAACTTGGATGGACTGGTGAAGATGCTGCTGCAATGCTTGAACAAGGTATTCTTCAGTCTTATGCTTCAACTACTGAGTACTTCGGAAACGGACCTCAGATCGAAGATAACGGACTTGAGCCTATCTCTATCACTGATGAAGCTCAGGCTTTCGCTGACGCAAGATTGGCTGATGCTGCTTCAACAGGAATGCTTCAGGTTATTGGAGAAGAAAAATGGGCTGCACTTTTCCCACAAGGTTTCCTGGCATGGAACGAGTGGAGAAGAACAGGATGGCCGGTTCTTGAGCCAGCTGCAGATCCGTTGAACGATGGTGAAATCCCAACAAGATATCTATATCCTGTTAATGAGATCAACCTTAACAACGCGAACTATAAAACCGGGGTTCAGGGACTTACTCCTGCAAATGATAAGAACACTTCAAAAGTTTGGTGGGATCAATAAGATCTTTTCCATAAGAAGTACTAAAACCACCCTTTACGGGTGGTTTTTTTATGTCTATATTTGAGGCATGAAAGAAACCACCACCATCTTCGGAATTCATGCCGTCATTGAAGCCATCCAAAATGACAAGACCATTGACAAGATCTTTATTCAAAAAGGGCTCTCCGGGCCTCTCTTTAATGATCTTCAAAAAATGCTTTCATCGGGTGATTTCAACATCTCTTATGTGCCTTCGGAAAAATTGAATCGCCTGGTCAAGGGTAACCACCAGGGTGTAGTGGCCAAAATTTCTCCCGTAGCCTTTGCCGATCTTGAAGAAGTGGTCAATGCAGCTCTGGAAAAGGAGAAGTCTCCCCTATTCCTCCTTCTGGACCAGATCGATGACGTAAGGAATTTTGGCGCAATCATCAGGACCGCCGAATGTTGTGGGGTGGATGCCATCATTATTCAGAAGAAAGGTGGCGCTCCGGTAACGGCAGATACTGTAAAAACTTCGGCAGGAGCGATCTTTAACGTTCCGCTTGTGAAGGTAGACCATATTAAAGACGCTGTTTTCTACATGCAGGCTTCAGGAATAAAAGTGGTGGCAGCAACCGAAAAGACAGACGACCTGCTCTACTCAAAGGACCTGAGCGTGCCGGTGGCCTTGATCATGGGAAATGAAGCTAAGGGAATTGCACCTTCGGTACTTAAAGCCGTGGACGAAAAAGCAAAACTGCCATTACAGGGAAGTATTGGCTCCCTTAATGTCTCAGTAGCTTGCGGTGCTTTTCTTTACGAGGTGGTGCGCCAAAGGCTTTAACAGAATACCTTTCAAAAATGTCATTTTTGGAACCTCTTATTCTTCTTCAGTTTTCCTGAAGTGATAGATGTATTCGGGATCTTCGTCTTCATCTGGATCTTCAATGAAATTCCCGTCTTTATCGAAATGCTTCATAAAGGGATCATCTTCCTCTTTATAAGAATCCCGTTCCCACTCATATTTGGGCGCTTTTGCAATATCCTTTCGGTAAACTACGGCAAACAACAGTCCTGAAATCAGACCGGAGAGATGACCCTCCCAGGAAATATGTGGGTCAATTGGGGCAACATACCACAGTAGCCCACCATAGAGGAACACCACGATAAGGGAAAGGGCGACCAACCGGTAATATTTGGAGAATATACCTTTAAAGAACAGGAAACCTGCAAGCATATAGATAATTCCACTGGCTCCAATGTGGTAGGAAGGCCGGCCAATGGCCCAGGTAAGAATCCCGGTAAGCAGCAGGCCGTAAAAAAGCACCTGCCAGCTGATCTTTCTATAGAAATAGAACAGGGACATACTAAGCACGAACAGCGGCACCGTATTGTGAAAAATATGTTCAAGATCGCTGTGAACAAAAGGAGAAAAAAGGATGCCTCGAAGGCCTTTTATGGTGCGGGGATATATTCCGAAGGTATTAAAATTGAATCCAAACCTTACCTCTGCCCAAAACACCAACCAAATAAGAAGCACAAAGGCCAGAGGATAGCCCAGCGTCCCGGTGGTAAAAACAAATGGATCCTTGTGTTTCACAGCTTCAGTTTTCTCCTTTTAATATTACAAAAAGTCTTCCAGCTCACCCAACCTGACAATTCAGCTTCAAAAATGACATTTTTGAAGCCTCTCCCAAAAATCTGGCGTTTATTGTCACTGACACAGCTGTCTCAAAAATGCAGTTTTTTGCCTGCCTTCAAATTAGTAATTTTACGGCATGAACAAACCCCTTGCCGAAAGACTACGCCCCAAAACGCTGGATGACTATTTGAGTCAGCAGCATTTGGTTGGCCCCGATGCCGCTTTGAGAAAGCAGATCAAAAGGAATATTATTCCCAGCATGATACTTTGGGGGCCTCCCGGCGTTGGAAAAACGACTTTGGCCAACATCATTGCCGAAGAGTCTGACCGGCCTTTCTTTACCCTTAGTGCCATTAACAGCGGAGTCAAAGATGTTAGGGAGGTGATCGATAAAGCGAAAAAAAGCGAAGGTTTATTCACTACAAAAAACCCGATCCTCTTTATTGATGAGATCCATCGCTTCAGCAAATCTCAGCAGGATTCCCTTTTAGGAGCGGTTGAAAAGGGCTGGATCACCCTTATTGGCGCTACTACAGAAAATCCCAGTTTTGAGGTTATTCCCGCTTTGCTTTCTCGCAGCCAGGTCTATGTGCTCAAAGCCTTTTCTAAGGATGATCTTATTGCGCTGCTGAAAAGAGCCATGAAGGAGGACAAAATTATTTCAGCCAAAAAAATAAAGCTCAAGGAAACCGAAGCCTTATTGCGCCTTAGTGGCGGCGACGCCAGGAAGCTCCTAAATATTTTTGAGCTCATTGTTACTTCTGAAGAGGCAGACACTGTAGAAGTCACCAACAAAATGGTGCTTGACAAGGTGCAGCAAAATACCGTTCTCTATGACAAGACAGGAGAGCAACACTATGATATTGTTTCAGCTTTTATAAAATCCATCCGTGGAAGTGACCCCAACGCGGCGGTATACTGGCTCGCGCGTATGATAGAAGGCGGGGAAGACGTGAAATTCATCGCCCGCAGATTGCTTATCCTGGCCAGTGAAGACATTGGCAATGCCAATCCTACGGCCCTAATCATGGCAAACAATACCTTCCAGGCTGTGTCCACTATTGGTTACCCCGAATCCCGAATTATTTTAAGCCAGTGTGCGATCTACCTCGCAACTTCGGCTAAGAGCAATGCCTCTTACATGGCCATCAATGAAGCCCAGTCTATGGTAAAAAAGACCGGCGACCTTCCCGTGCCTTTAGCCATAAGAAATGCTCCAACAAAGTTGATGAAAGACCTGGGCTATGGCGAGGATTACAAGTACGCCCACAATTACCAGGGGAATTTTGCTGCTGCGGAATTCCTTCCTGAACAGATCTCGAACACCACCTTCTTTAATCCCGGAAAAAACCAGCGTGAGCAGGCCCAGCGGGAATTCCTGAAGAAGAGATGGAAAGAGAAATACGGCTATTAAAGCTTTTTGTAGGTAAGAGTTACCAGTTGCCCGTCACTCAGGTACTCGACAACAAGATTTCCTGAGGTGTCAAAAAAGGCATTTCCGTTCACCTTTTCGGAAGTGTATAAGTAAGTATCTCCCCTGCCCGACCTCACCAGTTTTGCAAACGGTTTATTTCCTGACTTTTCAAAAAGGTCAAATCCGGAAGCAGTTTCCTTCAGCAGATAAGTACTTCCGCCATTGGAAAAGGTCATTGCCTCTACCCCTGCCATGACTTCTTCAGCGGCTTTTTCTATTTCTTCTTCGGAAAGAGCAGCGTTTTCTTCCGCAGGAACAGCCTGCACAATAACAGTTTTGGGCTCTTCGGATTTGTGGTGCAGCTTTTCAACAGACTTGAAGGCTTTTCGCAAAGCTTCCTGGAAACCATCCCTAAAGTCCTTTTTTCG
>JBAVJB010000157.1:0-17549 GCA_049687495.1 Salinimicrobium sp. | reverse complement strand
TATATTTCAGGAGAGATTTCTGCTTCGTCGGAATGACAGAGAAATTCTAGAGTTTCAATAGGTTCTGGGGGTTCTAAAGAATAACTTCATAATGTCTTACTTCCTTATCAAAGTCGGTCATCATGGCCTGTGCGGTTTCGGAGACTACGGCAACACCTATCTCCCTGCCTGCAAACTGCTCAATATCTTTCAAGGAATTCCAGCTAGAGATAAAAAGGAAATCCCAGGCGTGCTCCAATCTTCTTCGCTTGATGCTCGCGCCGCGAAAGCCTTCCATCTTTTCCAATTTCGGAATGATCTGGGTCTTGAGGTAATTGATGTAGTTTTCGGTTTCTTCAGGCTTTATTCGCCCCGACCAGTGCCTTGAGATCATGGTTTTTATTTTGGAAGTTAAACAAACTTTCGATTAGAAAAAGGCACCTGAAAAATGACTTTTTTGACACCTCTTAATTATTGAACTTGAAACCTTTCACGCTAAGACCGCAAAGGAATTTTGAATTTTGAATATTAAATCCTGAATTTAGAATCACTTCAGCTCCAGCCACACCGGCGCGTGATCGCTGGTTTTTTCCCAGCTCCTCACATCTGTGTTTACTCCAACGTCTACCAACCGGTCTTTCAACTCGGGACTCAGCAAAAAGTGATCGATCCTTATTCCTGCATTTCTACTGAAGGCGTTGCGGTAGTAATCCCAGAAAGTGAAGATCTTTTTTTCGGGGTAAAGCTCGCGAACGGCATCTGTCCAGCCCTGGTCGACCAGCTTCTTAAATGCAGCCTTTGACTCAGGAAAAAAAAGTGCATCATCCACCCACCTCTCGGGTTTGTAAGCATCGAGATCTGTTGGTATGACATTGAAGTCACCCGTCAACAAGACCGGCTTTTTCAGCTTTAATAGCTCCCGCGCATGTTTATCCAGGCGTTCGAACCAATTCAATTTATAATCAAATTTTGGTCCCGGTGCGGGGTTTCCGTTTGGCAGATAAATACATCCGATCCTGATCCCGTTCACCTCGGCTTCCAGATACCGGCTTTGCTCATCTTCGGGATCTCCCGGAAGACCCCGCTGCACCTCTTCGATTTCATAATTTTTACTCAGAAAGGCCACACCATTCCATCGCGGCTGACCAAACCATAAAGCCTTATAGCCGGCATCGGCGATCTCCTGCTTAGGGATCTTTTCATCAGGGGATTTGAGCTCCTGCAGGCAAACGACGTCGGGAGATTCCTTTTTAAGCCATTTCAGCAAAACCGGCAGTCGGGCATTGATCCCATTCACATTGTAAGTAACGATCTTCATAATTGTTGGATTCGCAAGTCTTCTTCTGAAGTTAAAAATTGCAGCGTGAAAAAGTCTAAAGAACGCGTTAAGATTTCGCTTTGCTATCTTAGCACGAAAGCAGGGCAGAATGAAAAAATGGTGGCGAGCTATAAAAACAAGAACAGAAGAGCTTAAGCAGGAATTAAAGGCGCTGCGAATCGCCCTTGCCGAAGACCTGGTGCCCTGGTACGTAAAGCTACTCATCATCATCACCGTAGGCTATGCGCTTAGCCCTATTGACCTCATCCCGGACTTTATCCCGGTCATTGGGCTGCTGGATGACCTGCTCATCATTCCCCTGCTTATTTATTTTATTCTGAAGTTGATACCTTCGGAAGTCATGGAATACTGCCGAAAAGAAGCTGAAACGAGAGAATTCAGCAGGAAAAAGAATTTCGTAGCAGGAGTTATTGTTGTTCTAATATGGCTGGTCATTCTGCTTTGGCTGCTGCTGCAGTTTTTCCCAGAGGTCTTTCTTAAACCTGATTTCTGGAGCGAAATCTAAAAGCCACCGATGCACTGATCATTTATAGTAGATTATCCTCTGCATCAAAGACCTTCTCTTTCAGATTTAACGATTACATCCGTTTATCCGTGGCTAAAGAAAAAGATGCTCCCCATTAAATTCCCGAGCAAATAAGAAAGGTTCCCAAAAATGACATTTTTGGAAACCTTTCTCTCCTGATCTTGAAAATCAAATCTTAGTTCGAAACTTCGGTCTTTATAGCTGTAACAGTTTCGGTATTATCTACGCCCAGGCCCTCCTGCTGGTGTACCAGCACGCCGTCTTCATCAAAAACACTGATGATGTTGGAGTGGGAAAAATCTATTGGCGAGATCTGCTTATAGCTCACCGCAAGTACGGCCGCAAATTCCCGCGTATCCTCTTCGGTACCGCGAAGGAAGAGCCATTGATCATCGGTCATGTTGTTCTCTTCGGCAAATTTGTGCAGACGTTCGGGCGTATCGGTTTCGGGGTCTATGCTTACCAGCACAAATTTTACTTTGTCCAGATCTTCTTCGGGAACCTGCTTTTCAATATTGCGCATGTCGGCCACCAGCCGTGGGCAGGCAGCTTTACAGGAAGTATAGATCATCACCATGACCAGCACATTTCCACGAAGATCCTTCAGCTCAATTTCCTCATTATCCTGGGTGGTCCAGGTGGCGGGCAAATTATAAACCGAGAGCTCCGGCAACTCGCTGTTGAGATCAAGAGCTTTATTTTCGGCTAAAGTTTTCTCCTCCTTTTTTTCTGCTTTTTCGGCATTATTACAACCGGTAAAAGCCATCATTATACTTAGTAAAAAAACCAGTTTTTTCATCATTTTCATTTTAAAGGGCCTCCTGTGCTTTGTCTTTAACACACCTAAAGCCAAGGTTCTTGATCGAGTAATTTGCTTTTATGCTTCCGCGGAAGGCATAGCGCATAAAGGCCGCGTAATTCATAAGATCTGTGGCGCCTATGGCGGCCGCACCACAAAACAGGTTGTTATCGCCGGTACTGTCTCCGCGGGATTCCCCTGAAATAAGTACCGAATTGAAATCCAGGGTCCATTCCCATACCAGCCCGTGCATATCATACACGCCCCAGTAGTTCTTGAAGGTCTGCCCTATCGCATTTTTGTAGGTGTTGGGGGTTTCATACCAGCCAAGGATGAACTTATTGTAATTCTCAACTTCACGGGCATCGGGCATGGTTTTGTTTGCCATGGCCACATATTCCCATTCATCTACGGTTGGCAATCTCTTGCCCTGGCACTCACAGTAATTCTTAGCTGCATACCAGGAGACATTGGTCACCGGTGCATTGGCGAGCTGATTTTTCCCAAAATGTTCATCATCCTGCCAGGTGCGAAGGTAATTGTCATCGGCAAAAAGTCTTTTTACTTCAGACCTTTTCCACCTTGGATGCTCCTTCACAAATTCCTGGAACTGCGCGTTAGTAACGGGATAAACATCCATCTCAAAATCCTTGACGCCAATTTCGGTCTTTGTTCCGTACAGCGGGACAAACTCGCCGCCTTCTATGCTCACCATTGAATCAGACTGGCAATAAGCCCGGCCCTGAATCAATACTGCGAAACATATTGCCAATCTGATTATAGTTTTCATTTTACTGAATTTTATTGTGCTTCAATTATTTTTTTGACTTCACCATTTCGGTGGTCACCTCGGTCTTGTTGTTGCCCCATTGACTGTAAACGTAGGTAAGCACGCTGGCTATATCTTCATCTGAAAGATTCTGCTTAGGCATAGCCGAATTGTACACATCTCCATTCACTTCTACCTTTCCTGAAAGTCCAAATTTCACTACTTCTATGGCACGGTGCGGATCTGCATTCAAGAAATCTGAACCTGCAAGAGGAGGGAAAGCGTTTGGTATTCCCTGGCCGGTGGCCTGGTGGCAGGCAAAGCAGGTTTGAGTGTAGATCTTTTTACCGTTTTCCAGTTTTTCTGCAAGAGAAAGATCAGCTACCTGGATGTCTCCGGCTGCTTCAGCAGTTTCGGTTTCAGCAACATCAGAAGGATTGTAAGTCATTTCTGCAGTTTTACCGGCGAAAATATCTTTGTTCTCAGGGCCTTCCACTTTTAGGATTCCCAGGGCTCCTTTATTAAAGGCTCTAAAGATAGAGTGGTCTACCATGATGAAATCTCCCGGCACGTCAACCCGCAATTCCATCATTGCAGCACCACCGGCAGGAATAAGAGTAGTTTGTACGTTCTCATTAACCATTGTACCACCTTCTACGTGAACCTTATCAAAGATCTCACCTATTACGTGGAAAGAAGAAACCAGGTTTGGTCCACCATTACCAACAAAGAGGCGTACAGTCTCTCCAACTTTTGCGGTGATGGCGTTTTCACCTGTAAGTGCACCAACACTTCCGTTAAAGACCACATAATCTGCGTCTTCGTCAATGGCTTTGGTCATATCAAATGCCTGCAGCCCTCTTTCTCCATTCTCACCTTCGGTGTAAAAATCTCCCTGCATGATGTAGTATTCTTTATCTACAGGAGGAAGTCCACCTTCCGGCTCGACAAGAATGAGTCCATACATCCCGTTCGCGATGTGCATTCCCACAGGAGCTGTTGCACAGTGATAAACATATAGCCCCGGATTAAGAGTTTTGAAGTTGAACACCACTTCATGGCCGGGAGCCACAAAAGAAGATTTTGCGCCACCGCCGGGACCGGTCACTGCGTGAAGGTCAATATTGTGAGGTAGTTTTGAGTCGGGGTGGTTTTTAAGGTGGAATTCCACCTCATCTCCTACCCTGGTACGAATGAAACTTCCCGGTACGCTACCATTAAAGGTCCAGTACACGTAGCTCACGCCATCGCTCATCTGCATCTCTTTCTCTATCACCTCCATATTAACGACCAGTTTTGTAGCCGCTCTTTTGCCTACAGGGCGTGGTACTAAAGGAGGTGCGGTAAGCTGGGCTTCGGTTTCACCATATACTTTCATTTGTTCGGGATTCTCCTTGGCGGCCTTTGCCTTTTCACATGAAGTAAAAGAGGTGGCCAACACAGCCGTTCCGAAGAGTAAATAGACTAATCTGTTTTTTAAGGTTTGGATATTTTTCATGATCAGAATAGATTGAATATTAATTTCAGACACAAATGTCCTATTTAAATACCTGCCTGAATATGAGCATAATCATATATGCCAACTTTTCTGAATTTTTTTCCTTTTTACCCAAACCTGATCTAAATCATATTTAGAAATCCACATCTCGTATAGTTTTGTCCCCATTATAAATAGGTATGAGCGTCATCTATTTACTTCTTACGATCAGCATTATTGTAGCTGTATTGTTCTTCGTTGTTTTTATCCTTGCCGTGCGCAATGGACAATTCGACGATGACTATACACCTTCAGTACGGATTCTTTTTGAGGATGAGCTCGTAAAGGATAAACCGAGTAAACAAGTAAACACTAACAAAGATTAATTAACTAAGTATGGAATTGCAGCAGTTCTACTACGATAACAAAATCGTAAAAAAGTTCCTCTACGCGACCTTGTTCTGGGGTGTGATCGGAATGTCTGTCGGGCTACTATTGGCCTTTTTATTTTTATTCCCTAACCTCACCGACGGGATCTCCTGGTTGAGCTTTGGAAGACTTCGTCCTCTCCACACCAACGCGGTGATCTTTGCATTCGTGGGGAACGCCATTTTTGCCGGGGTTTACTACTCCACCCAAAGATTGCTTAAGGCGAGGATGTACAGTGACATCCTGAGCAAGATCAACTTCTGGGGCTGGCAGCTTATTATTGTTGGCGCCGCCATTACACTTCCCCTGGGAATTACAAGTTCTAAGGAATATGCCGAGCTGGAATGGCCTTTAGATATTGCTATTGCAGTGGTTTGGGTGGTATTTGGCTGGAACCTTATCGCTACTATTTTCAAGAGAAGACAGCGTCACCTTTATGTAGCCATCTGGTTCTACATCGCCACTTTTGTCACCGTGGCAGTACTGCATATTTTCAACAGTTTAGCTTTACCGGTTGGACTTTTTAAAAGCTACTCGGTTTACGCGGGAGTACAGGATGCGCTGGTACAGTGGTGGTATGGCCACAACGCCGTTGCTTTCTTCCTTACCACGCCTTTTCTTGGTTTGATGTACTATTTTGTACCAAAAGCCGCCAACAGGCCGGTATACTCTTACAAATTATCTATCATTCACTTCTGGTCGCTCATCTTTATCTATATCTGGGCAGGACCTCACCACTTATTGTATTCGGCACTTCCGGGGTGGGCACAAAACCTTGGAGTTGCATTCTCTGTAATGCTGTTGATGCCTTCATGGGGCGGTATGATCAACGGTTTGCTAACCCTTCGCGGAGCTTGGGATAAGGTAAAAGCAGATCCTGTATTGAAATTCATGGTGGTTGCGATCACCGGTTACGGGATGGCCACTTTTGAAGGCCCAATGCTTTCTCTTAAGAACGTGAACGCCATTGCACACTTTAGTGACTGGGTTATTGCCCACGTACACGTTGGTGCCCTTGCATGGAACGGCTTCCTTACCTTTGGTATGGTTTACTGGCTGGTTCCAAGAATGTTCAAGACCAAACTTTGGTCAGTTAAGCTTGCAAATGCCCATTTCTGGGTTGGTACCCTGGGGATCATCATGTACGCATTGCCAATGTATGTTGCAGGATTTGTACAGGCTTCCATGTGGAAACAATTCAATCCTGATGGTACCCTGGTCTACGGAAACTTCCTTGAGACAGTGACCGAGATCATGCCAATGTACTGGATGCGCGCCATTGGTGGTAGCATGTACATCTCCGGAATGTTCATCCTGCTATACAACATTATTAAAACCATTAGAAGTGGTTCTGATGTTACCGATGAACTTGCCGAAGCTGCACCGCTTCAAAAGATCAGCAAAAGAAGGCTCGTAGGAGAAGGTTTCCACACCTGGTTGGAGCGCAGACCTGTTCAGCTTACAATTCTAGCGACAGTCGCCATCTTGATAGGTGGTATTATCCAGATCGTTCCTACAATTCTTGTAAAATCAAATATTCCCACCATCACCAGCGTGAAGCCCTACACTCCGCTGGAGCTGGAAGGAAGGGATATCTACATCAGGGAAGGTTGTGTGAGCTGTCATTCACAGATGGTGCGTCCTTTCAGAAGTGAAGTTGAGCGCTACGGCGAATATTCAAAAGCCGGTGAATATGTTTACGATCACCCGTTCCTTTGGGGAAGTAAGCGTACCGGGCCGGATCTTATGAGGATTGGCGGAAAATATTCTGACAACTGGCACTTTAACCACATGTACGATCCTCAAAGTACATCATCTGGTTCTATAATGCCTAGTTTTAAATGGCTGATCACCGATGAGAACGACCGTTCTAACATCGAGACCAAGATGAAGACCATGGTGAAACTTGGAGTGCCTTATACCGAAGAAGAAATTGCCAATGCACAGGCTTCTATGGATGCTCAGGCTACTAAGATCGAAGAGAACCTGTATAATGATCCCGATTTTGTTGCGACTTATGAAGCCGACAAGAAATATGCGGAAGAGAACGGACAGCCATTCGTAGAAATGAAAGACCGTGAGATCGTTGCCCTTATCGCTTACATCCAGCGTCTGGGAACAGATATCAAGATCAAAAATCCTGAAACCTCAACAACTTCAAAATAAGCGATTATGTTAAAGTTCATAAAAGGCCACATGGAGACCATTGCCGGGGTAGAGGTCTACCCCATTATCTCCCTGCTCATTTTCTTCGTGTTCTTTGTCATCCTTTTCTGGTGGGTGTTCACCGCGAGGAAAGAATACATCAGCAACATGGAAAACATCCCCTTAGAATCATCAGATAACGACCAAATATTATGAGACACGCAATCCCATCCTGGATAAGGATCCCGGCCATTTTCCTGGTCATAGTAGGTATTACTGAATACTTTGTAGACTCCGGCGATACTTATGCCTTTATAAAATACCCAATGCTCCAGCTGGTGCTGCTTGTAGTGCTGCTGTTCCTTATCGCTGCGGAATTGATCCTCGCAGCCATAGAAAATGTAATGTTCAAGACGCTTTCTCCTGAAGCCAAAGAGCGCTACATGGCAGATCGCGAGGCCAGAATGAAAAAATATGACCTTAAGGCCGTCTATAGAAAACTGATGGGCACCAGGCCAATTTCTGAAGAAAGAGACCTGGAACTCGATCATAACTATGACGGAATTAAGGAACTTGACAACAAGCTCCCGCCATGGTGGCTGTACTCTTTCTATGCATCTATCATCTTTGCTGCAGGATACCTCGCCTATTATCACATTTTTGACGGGAATAGCCAGATCGATGAATATGAACAGGAAATGATCGCTGCAAAGGTGGCTATTGAAGAATACAAAAAGAACGCACCAGACCTGGTAAGTGCAGAGAACGTGACCTTGCTTACAGAGGCTGGAGATCTTGAAGAAGGAAAAAGCATCTTCCAGGCCAATTGTATTGCCTGTCATGCTGCCGACGGCGGTGGAGGAATTGGGCCTAACTTAACTGATGAGCACTGGATCCTGGGCGGAGGCATCAAAAATGTCTTCCACACCATAAGCGAAGGTGGGCGTGCCGGTAAAGGAATGATCTCCTGGAAGTCCACCTTGAAACCAACCCAGATCCAGCAGGTTGCCAGTTATGTGATCAGCCTGCAGGGAACAACTCCGGCCAATCCAAAAGAAGCCCAGGGAGATATCATCTGGCCCGAAGAATAATGAGACAAGACGTGAGCTTTGAGATGCGGGATATAGCAAGCTCTCACATCTCATGTCACAGATCTAAAACCTAATAAAATGAGTACCACCAGTTACAGGGATCGCATAGGAACCATGAATGACGAGGGCAAAAGAGCCTGGGTCTATCCTAAGAAACCCAGCGGCAACTTCTATAAGTACCGCACGCGTTTCACCTGGTTCCTGTTAGCTTTTCTCATTGCGAGCCCTTTCATTCATGTGAACGGCAACCAGTTCATGATGTTCAACATCCTGCAACGGGAGTTCAATATCTTCGGATTTCCGTTCTGGCCACAGGACTTCTACATTGGGGTGACCGCCATGATCATTGGGGTGCTGTTCATTGCGCTTTTCACCAATGCCTTCGGAAGGATCTTTTGCGGCTGGTTATGTCCGCAGACCATTTTTATGGAAATGGTCTTCCGGAAGATCGAGTACTGGATAGAAGGTGACCGCGGGGCACAGATGCGACTGGACAAACAGGACTGGACCGCAGAAAAGGTTCGAAAAAAGGGATTTAAATGGTTCATTTTTTTCCTCATCTCCTTCGGAATTGCGAACGTCTTCCTGGCCTACCTCATTAGCAGTGAAAGCCTGTTGAAGTACGTGACCGAAGGTCCCAC
The DNA here is from genome assembly GCA_049687495.1 of Salinimicrobium sp. Lineage (GTDB taxonomy): Bacteria > Bacteroidota > Bacteroidia > Flavobacteriales > Flavobacteriaceae > Salinimicrobium. The sequence goes on along the minus strand of JBAVJB010000157.1, from coordinate 8,354 downwards.
AGAACATCTTAGCACCTTTACCGGGCTGCTCATTTTTACCGGGGTGTTCTACTTCATCTTTGCCTGGTTCAGGGAGCAGGTTTGTACCATTGCCTGCCCTTACGGAAGGCTGCAAAGTGTGTTGCTTGATAAAAAATCTGTTGTGGTTGCCTATGACAACAAACGTGGAGAACGGGAACTGGGGCGCTCAAAGTTCAGAAAAAATGAGAACCGGGCAGAGCTTGGCAAAGGTGACTGTATTGACTGTTCACAGTGTGTACATGTTTGCCCGACAGGTATAGACATCAGGAATGGAACGCAGCTGGAATGCATCAACTGTACCGCCTGTATAGATGCCTGTGACGCAATGATGGAAAAAGTGGATCTTCCAAAAGGTTTGATCGGCTATTATTCCGAAGAAAATATTGAGAAAGAAGAGAAATTCAGGTTAACGCCAAAGATGAAAGGCTATGCGGCCATTCTCTTCGTGCTGGTAGGAATCCTCTCGGGAATGCTCTTTTTGAGAAGTGATGTCGAGGCGACCATTCTACGCCTGCCGGGGCAGCTTTATGAGACCAAGGCAAATGACATGATTAGCAATGTCTACACCTTTAAGTTGATCAACAAGACCACGGGCAGCTATGAAGACATACATTTTGAATTAATGTCGCACAAGGGAAGTATCGAATCTGTTACCCACGAAAACATCGTGGTGCCCGAAAAAGGCCTTGCTGAAGGTACGCTGTTCATCGAGATCCCGAAGGCTACACTTACAAGCGAGAAGAGCGATCTCGAGATCGGCATCTTCAGCGGGAATAAATTGATAGAAACCACCAGGACCAATTTTATGGGACCAAGGAGTTTCAGGTAAAACAAATACTAACCTGGTCCACAAGATCAGCAAAAAATGAAGAAGATGATATTAAAAGAGGTAATTGCACAGACAGAAACTGCTGAAAAACCGGTAGTAAAAAGGCTTCAGGAAGGAAAAGATTTCCACATCCTGGCGATTGGGCTAAAGGAAAATGTGGTGCTTAAAGAGCACAAGACAGATATACCCGCAAAACTTGTGGTCATAAAAGGACAGGTGGTCTTCAAAACCGATGAAGCTGAAACCACCCTTGGCTTGTATGATGAACATGTGATACAGGTTGGACAACTGCACGCCGTAGAGGCACTAAAGGACAGTTTGTTCCTGGTGATCAAAGGATAACTTTAAAAGGAAAAGAAAATGAAGATCTCTTGGGGTACAGGCCTTGTCCTGGCTATTATTAGTTTCATCTCGTTCATCATGTTCTTTGTGATCACGATGAGCACAGACAAGGCATACAGCTATGACCTTGTTACCGAAGAATATTACAAGACTGAGCTGGAGTTCCAGCAACAGTTGGATAAGGAGAATAATGCATCAAAGCTTTCAGAAAACATCAGCATCGAGCGAACTGAAGAAGGCCTGGTGATCAATTTTCCTCAAGAACTTGACTTTTCAAAAATAGAAGGCACAATGTTCCTTTACAGGCCGTCGAACAAGCAACTGGATAATGATATTCCTCTTTCATTATCCTCTCATCAATTGCTCGTACCTGATAGTAGCTTGGTTGGCGGCCGTTGGAACATTACTGTAGACTGGACCTATGATGGTGAAGCCTACTTCTTTAAAAATGAGATCAACTACTAATGTTAGTTTCTGCATTACTTTTTGGCATCCTTGGGAGTTTCCACTGCGTGGGCATGTGCGGGCCTATAGCTTTTATGCTACCGGTCTCCAGGGACAACGCTGCTAAAAAGTTCCTGCAGATCTTTCTTTACCATTTTGGTCGCATTCTCGCCTATAGCCTCATTGGGCTGGCCTTTGGGATCGTGGGCAAAAGCCTTAACCTGTTTGGTTTGCAGCAATATCTTTCCATTGCTGCCGGCCTATTAATGATCGCGGTGATCCTTCTTCCTACGAAGACCTTCCAAAAATACAATTTTTCAAAGCCTGTTTTTGGAATGGTAGGCAGGGTAAAATCTTCTTTGGGCAGCGCGCTGAAGAAGAAGACTCCAGATACTTTTCTCACTATTGGCTTTCTTAACGGCCTGCTGCCTTGCGGCCTGGTCTATATGGCCGTCTTTGGCGCCGTTGCCGGCGGCAGCATCGTCAACGGCAGTCTGTACATGATGCTCTTTGGCCTTGGCACGATTCCTTTAATGACAGGCGCTGTTTACTTTAGCGGTATGCTTAACGGCATCATAAGAAAACGCGTGCAAAAGCTAATTCCCGTATTTGTGGTACTGGTGGGCCTCTTATTCATCATCCGCGGATTAGGCCTGGGCATTCCGTACCTGTCTCCTGCTCCTGTTACAGAGGTTGTTTCGGCAGGAATGTCCTGCCATTAAAAAGCTTGAACAGAAGGGGGCTCAAAAATGTCATTTTTGAGACCCCTTCTGTTTTACACCCTTCCTACAAGGGTTGCGTCCCGAAACCTTAAAATTATCTTATAATTGGTGTTTTCGAATTCCAATTCTTCCCCTTCTTCTACCGAAAAAACTTCCTTTTTCGTCGAAAAACTTCAAAATCAACGTTGAGTATCCCCAAAAAACTTGCTGAAAAAATGAAAAATCCCGAACTTTTGCTACAATTCCGAGGTGATTAACATGAGGATTATCATTTTTTGGAACTTCCGGAATTAAAAATAAGACCAAAATGTCCAGTAAAAATGCGGGCTGAGCGGGAAATGTGAAACAAATCTTAAAAAATGGTAAAATGACGTAAGAATATCTTCGAAAGCTGACGGCGGTCATAATTAAACCTGCTTTTATGCCCCAACTTTGTATCAAATAAAAAACAGAAATCATGAAAACAAGAAAGAACTTTTGGATGGCGTTGGGAACACTTGCAGCAATATTGTTTTTTGCACCTCTTTCCTGGAGCCAAACTTACAAGATCAATAATTCAGCTTCTAACCTTAAAGTGGAAGGTACTTCTAACATCCATGACTGGCATTTGGAAGCAGAAGAGATGCAGGGAGACCTAAAGGCTCAGCTTGAAGAAGGACAACTTGTAAGGATAGACGAACTTAATTTTACTGTCATTGCAGAAGGACTTAAGAGCGGTAAAGGCGGAATGGACAAGAACACCTATAAAGCACTTAATACAGATGATCACAAGAAGATCACTTACCAGTTACAAAAGGTGAACAACATTGACTGTACAAGCAGCAGTTCATGTAAAGTGACCACTGCCGGTTACCTCACCATCAACGGAACTAAAAAATCTGTAGACATGACTTTTGATGCTAAAGTTGCCGGAGACAAGATCATCCTTAGCGGGAACAAAAAGATCAAAATGACCGAATATAAAGTAGACCCTCCAACAGCAATGTTCGGCACCATTACTACCGGAGACGATGTAAACGTAAAATTCCAGGCCGTATACACTAAATAACAATTTAAACAAAAACTCAATTTAAAATTTAACTATCAACTTTTTAATTAATCAAAATGAAAAATCTAGTAAAATTCACCAGCTTCCTTTTCTTCGCTGTTTTTGCTTTGAACATGCAGGCGCAAGAAAACTCTCTATGGGACAGATCTCTACCAAACTTTAGATATCCTGACCAACGCGGTATCGATAATTTTGAACCTAACAAAGACACTCTTTATGGCTTTGACGGAGTGCAGGTAAGAACCGGAGGTGCTTTTGCCCTTCAATTCCAATCTCTTGATCATGAAAGCAATTTTGTTGCGCTTCCAGACCTTGAAGGAAACTTCAACCTTGCTACTGCAAACCTTGACCTTGACGTGCTTTTGGCTCCTGGAATGAGAGTTCACCTTTCAACTTATCTTTCTTCTCAACACCACACTGAAGCTTACGTAAAAGGTGGTTACCTTCAAATTGACGGTCTTGATTGGATCAGCGAAGGTCTTGCAAGCGGACTAATGGAGCACATGAGAATTAAGATTGGGCACATGGAGAACAACTACGGTGATGCTCACTTTAGAAGAACTGACAACGCGATGGCTCTTTACAACCCGTTCGTAGGTAACTACCTAATGGACAGCTTTACTACCGAAGTTGGTGCAGAAGTTTACTACTTCAACGGCCCTTGGTTAGGTATGGTTGGATTCACTAACGGTAAATTGAACCAGTCAACTGCCGGTGACGGTGAAACAGATCCTTCTTTCCTTGCAAAACTTGGATATGACAACCAATTCTCTGATGACTTAAGATTTAGATTGACAGGATCTCTTTTCTACAGCGGACACAACTACGCAAGAGGTAACTACCTTTACACCGGTGACCGTGCAGGTACTCGTTACTACAACGTAATGACCGATGCTGACGGAAACGGAGACGGATTTAGAGGAGGTCGTATCAACACTTCTTTCAATAACGAAATGACTTCTATCATGATCAACCCATTCTTGAAGTACGGTGGACTTGAATTCTTCGGAATCATTGAAACTTCAACCGGTAAAGACAAGAATGATGTTAGTGACAGAACTTACAACCACTATGCTGGAGAGTTGATCTACAGATTTGGGAACAATGAAGATTTCTACCTAGGAGGTCGTTACAGCACAGTAAAAGGAGATCTTACAGATTCTGATGAGATCACAGTGAACAGACTACAACTTGGTGGCGGATGGTTCATGACCAAAAACGTTCTTGCAAAACTTGAGTACGTAAACCAGGATTACAACGACTATCCTGCAGGTGACATCCACTACGGAGGAAACTTCAACGGAGTTACGCTTGAAGCAGCAATTAGCTTCTAAGATATTCGTTTGAACTAGCCCGAAATGGGGGAACCGGGTTCCCCCATTTTTTTTACCTAAATTTAAAAGTTATGAAAAAGTTTATGCTCGTAATAGTGTTACTGTTTGCAGGTGGAGTTTTGAATGCGCAAAACGACTTTCATAAAACAACAGTACAGGTGCTCCCCTCAAGTACTCTTTCTATCACCGGGGATACCAACATCAATAAATTCGAATGTAATTTCGACACCGCCTATCTCAGAAAGGCGCAACAGGTCCAATATTCCCAAAAAGATTCCATAATGAGTTTTACCGGTGCCATCCTGGTGCTGGACACTCAGGGTTTCGACTGCGGAAATAAAGGTATCAACCAGGATTTTCACGACCTCATAAAATCTGATGAATATCCGCAGATCCTTTTGGAGATCGGTAAAGTAAAACTCCGAACAAAATCTTTTGGAGTTGCCACCATCTGCATTACCATGGCAGGAAAAGAAAAATTTTACGAAGTTCCCATCAATATGAAAAATGGGGAAATCGCTCAATTCCAGGGAGAACTTGAATTAAACATCAAAGACTTTAATCTTAAAGCTCCAAAAAAACTCTTTGGCATTATTGTCGTCAAAGACGAGATCGAGATCAGCTTTGATCTTAAAGTAAAAAGATAAACCTACCATCATGGATATAGTTTCAGCCTCTCAGGCGGTTTCTCACGTCAAATCGGGAGACCGGGTATACTTTCAGGGTGCCGCAATGACCCCAAACGTGCTCATCAATGCCCTTAGCCAGCGTTATAAAGAGCTGCGCGATGTGGAGATCATCCAGATCCATACAGAAGGGGAAGCGCTTTACACCAAAGATCCATACCGCGACGCCTTCCTTACCAACAGTTGCTTTGTTGCAGGAAATGTGCGCGAGGCGGTCAATTCCAGTTATGGTGCTTATATTCCCATATTTTTAAGCGAGATCCATTACCTCTTCAGGAGAAATATTCTTCCTCTTGACGTAGCGATCATTCAGGTTTCGCCACCAGATAAACACGGCTACTGCTCCCTTGGGCTTTCCGTAGACATTACTTTGCCGGCAATTCAAACCGCCAAAAAGGTGATCGCCCAGATCAACCCGCAGGTGCCAAGAACTCACGGAGACGGGATCATACATATCTCCAGGATCACGGCTGCAACAGAGGTCGATATACCCTTGCATGCTCACGCTCCCGGTACACCAAGTGATATCGAACAGCAGATAGGCAAACACGTAGCCGAACTTATTGAGGACGGCGCCACCCTTCAAATGGGCATCGGCGGAATTCCCAACGTGGTGCTTTCCAACCTTACCAACCACAAAAGACTGGGAATTCACACCGAAATGTTTTCTGACGGCGTGCTGCCTTTGATAGAAAAAGGCGTGATCACCGGCGAGGAAAAAGAGATCAAGACCGGTAAGATCGTGACCTGTTTCGCGATGGGCTCACAAAAGCTTTACGATTTCATCGACGACAACCCGTTGGTGCATTTTAAAGAAGCCGGCTATACCAACGATACCGCAATAATCAGGAAAAATCCTAAAGTTACCGCCATCAACAGCGCGATAGAAATAGACCTTACCGGCCAGGTTTGCGCAGATACCATAGGAAAATACCAGTATTCGGGAGTTGGCGGCCAAATGGACTTTATTCGCGGGGCTTCACTTTCTGAAGGCGGAAAGGCCATTTTCGCCATGCCTTCGGTTACTTCAAAAGGAGTTTCCAAGATCGTCCCTTACCTGCGCGAAGGTGCCGGCGTGACCACTACCCGCGCCCACGTGCATTACATCGCCACAGAATATGGCGTGGTAAATCTCTACGGAAAAAACCTGAAACAGCGTGCCAAGGCACTTATTTCAATTGCCCACCCAGATCACCGGGAACAGCTGGAAGAAGAAGCTTTTTCAAGGCTTAACAAGACGCGTTAGAGAAGTGCCAAAAAGGTCATTTTTGAGACGGTTCTCCTGAAAATATGATATCTTTAGGAAAAGAAGAATCTTAAAATTATAGATCATGAAAAGCAGCTTTAACGAAATCATTTCTGATGAAAAACCTGTGTTGATCGATTTTTCAGCCGAATGGTGCGGCCCCTGTAAGGCGCTTGCTCCAATTTTGAAGCAAACAAAAGATGAACTGGGAGATTCGGTCAAGATCGTTAAGATCGATGTGGACAGGAATCAGCCTTTAGCCGAAAAATACCAGGTGCGCGGCGTGCCAACGCTCATTCTTTTCAAAAAAGGAGAACAGCTTTGGAGACAGTCCGGCGTGGTGCAAAAAGATGATCTTGTAAGGTTAATCCAGTCCCACCAATAATCTATGATAGACGAAGAGCTGCTGCTTGACCACGGAGCGAAAAAGGTTTCCTATTCAAAGGGAGACCAGCTGTTCAGGGAAGGAGAATCTGCCCTGAACTTTTACCAGATCGCTTCCGGAGAGATAAAAATGAACAACTATAACGAAGACGGCAAGGAGTTCATCCAGGGCATCTTCGCAATTGGCCAGAGTTTTGGGGAACCTCCTTTGCTGGCCAACGTGAAATATCCCGCCAATGCCGAAGCAATATCAGATGCCGAGGTTTTTCAGCTTTCAAAAGAGCATTTTTTAGAACTGCTTTCCTCTAATCCCAAAGTACATCTCAAGATCACCCAAACCCTTGCAAAAAGGCTTTTTTACAAGGCCATCATGGTTTCCGAGATCTCCAGTCAGGAGCCTGAGCACCGCATTCTTCGTATCCTGGATTACCTTAAAAAGTATGTTCACAAGACCGAAGGCAAGTTCAGTTTTAAAGTAGATCTTACCCGCCAGCAACTCGCCGATCTTACCGGCCTGCGGGTGGAAACAGTGATAAGGGCCACGAAATCCCTTGAGAAGAAAGGCGAACTGCAGATCAAAAAGCGCAAAGTCTACCGGTAAAATCTCATTTTCAACAGGTTAAGATTAAATGTCGGACAGAAATGTCCCCGTTTATGACTCAAATCATATTTCCTCTCTCTCATTCCCGGTAATTTTACACCAGCAATTAAAAATAACAGGTATGAGACTTTACAACACACTTTACAAAGATTTTGAGGAACTATTCGTGGGATATTCGGCTGTGGCAATTATTCTTTCCACCTGCGTGGGTGCTGCATCTGCAATGGTAATTTTGATGAACGGGCATGACTTTTTGCAAATGTTCCAGTTGTTCCTGGTAGTTGCGGTATCTATGACCTACCTGGTCGCGGTTTTAGCGCAAATGAAGCCGAAATTTGTTTTCAATACATTAATTTTGAGCATGGGGGTGAGCATGCTTTTGTTGCTCATCAATATTGCGATGAGATACTAAAAACCAGTCATGAAACATGATATTCAAAACCGGGAGGATGTATTTCTCCTGGTTTCTTCTTTTTATTCTAAAGTGAGAGCCAATAAGGAGATCGGACACTTCTTTAATGAAACCATTGAAGACTGGCCTGCACATCTTGAAAAGCTAACGGACTTCTGGGAAACGAACCTCTTCATGGTGAGCAAATTCCGTGGAAATCCCATGCGGGCTCACAAGCAGGTAGATCAAAAATTTGATCATTCCATTGAACAAAAGCATTTTGGGGAATGGCTGAACATGTGGTTT
>JBAVJB010000156.1:0-20426 GCA_049687495.1 Salinimicrobium sp. | reverse complement strand
TTAAGAATAGAGATTTCCGATCTGATTAAGCAATTTCCCGACTATGAAAAATTTGAATTAGTTTCACAAATGCGACGCGCCTCGCGATCTGTTACTCATAACATAGCAGAAGGATATGGAAGGTTCCATTATAAAGAGAACATCCAATTTTGTAGAGTTTCAAGAGGTTCGTTATATGAAATACAAGATCAATTAATAACTGCTTTTGACGAGGGTTATATTGATAAAAAATATTATTTGGAAATGAAGTTAAAGGTTGTTGAGTGCACTACCATTCTTAACGGATATATTAAGTATTTAAAGAGGGCCGAAGCCAACCAATAACTTTTAACGATTAACAATTCAACTAATGAATCTTACACTTAAAATATGGCGTCAAAAAGATGCCGTCACCAAAGGAAGAATCGAAACCTACCAACTTGGAGGGGTCGAGCCGGATATGTCTTTTCTTGAAATGCTTGATGTTCTTAACCAGGACCTCATAGACAAAGGAGAAGAGCCGGTCGTTTTTGACCATGACTGCCGCGAAGGTATCTGCGGAACCTGTAGCCTGCAGATCAACGGAGAGCCTCATGGGCCAGACCGTCACATTACCACCTGTCAATTGCACATGAGAATGTTCAATGACGGTGATACTATTACCATTGAACCATTTAGAGCTAAAGCGTTCCCTGTAGTCAAGGATCTGGTTGTTGATCGTTCGGCTTTTGAAAGAATCCAGCAGGCAGGGGGATATGTTTCTGTGAACACTTCAGGAAACACGCAGGATGCAAATGCAATCCTTGTTCCTAAAGACGATGCAGATGCTGCTTTTGACGCTGCTACCTGTATTGGTTGCGGCGCTTGTGTGGCTGCCTGTAAAAATGCGAGCGCAATGTTATTCACTTCAGCAAAAGTGAGCCAGTTAAGCCTTCTTCCGCAGGGAGAAGTAGAAGCTGATCGTCGTGTTCTTGCAATGGTTGAGCAAATGGACAAAGAAGGTTTTGGTAACTGTACCAACACCGGTGCCTGTGAAGTAGAATGTCCAAAAGGTATTTCTCTTGAGAACATCGCGAGAATGAACCGCGAGTACATGAAAGCAAGTACAGACTAGCTTTTAAAACATATATCATTAAACCCGGTCTTTGCAGTCCGGGTTTTTTTTCGCAACTTTTAGAAAAACAGAAATGTCCACGACAGCTCACTTTTCCTCTAAACTTCCACAGCACAAGACCAGCATATTTACCGTTATGAGCCAGATGGCGTACAAACACAAGGCGGTAAATATGTCCCAGGGATATCCCAATTTTGAGACCGATCAACACCTGAAGGACCTGGTGTGCCAGGCCATGAACGCTGGCTACAACCAGTATGCTCCTTTGGCGGGAATTGCTCTGTTGCGGGAGCAGATAGTTGAAAAGATAGAGAAGCTTCACGGGAAGCGCTACGATAAAGATTCTGAGATCACTGTAACCGATGGTGCCACCCAGGCGCTTTATCTGGGAATTACAGCCTTTGTTAAGCCGGGAGATGAGGTTATCATCCTTAAGCCGGCATATGATAGTTATGAGCCTGCCGTAAAACTCTGCGGCGGAAAACCGGTGCTCATCCAGATGAAAGGGAAAGACTATAAAATTGACTGGCAGGAAGTAGAGGCAAAGATCAATTCGAAGACGCGGATGTTGATCATCAATACGCCACATAACCCCAGCGGAAATGTCTTCAGCAAGGAAGAGCTGCAAAAGCTGGAGCAGATTTTAAAGGGTACAAATGTAATTCTCCTAAGTGATGAGGTTTATGAACATATAATTTTTGATGAGGCAGAACATTACAGCGCATCTGCTTTTGAGGGCCTTGCAGAAAGAGCTGTTGTCTGCGCCAGCTTTGGAAAGACTTTTCATAATACCGGCTGGAAAATGGGATATTGCGTGGCACCTTCAGAAATGATGGCCGAGATTCAGAAAGTGATGGAAGTGAATGTATTTTGCGTGCATCATCCCACCCAACGTGCTTTTGCTGAATACCTGAAAGATCCAGAGCATTATCTCAAGCTCGGGAAATTTTATCAGCAAAAAAGAGATAAATTTTTGTCACTTTTGGAAGGTACCAAGTTCAAGTTTTCGCCCTCCAAAGGGACTTATTTTCAGTTGCTGGATTATTCAGAAATTTCAACAGAATCTGATGTAGAATTTGCCGAAAAACTTATTAAAGAATATGGCCTGGCAAGTATTCCGGTTTCAGCATTTAATAAAAATGAGCTGGATCAAAGGCAGCTGAGGTTCTGCTTTGCCAAGACAGATGGAACTCTTGAAAAAGCTGCAGAGATCCTCAAAAAGGTCAAATAATTACCCGTTTTCCCGCTGTTTTAGGCGATCATCTATGTAAGCCCGAACAACTTCTGTAGTAACCCCAAATATCACGTGAGCCAGCAGTTCGCTTGCCTGGGTTTTCATTGAGATCTTCTTTGGGCTTCTCTCCATCCCCAGCAAAGGCAGGCTGGTTTCATGCGTAGAAGCCCAGGTAGTGCCGCCAAGAATAGCACCGTCCAGCAGGCTTATATTTTCCTTATTCCTTTTACCGTAGCCGTATGCTGCACCAACGGTCGCACCCAGCGGAATGTTCACCAGTTGCTCCACGAGCTTCTCATTTTCAAGTTTTATTGGCGTACCCGTCATCTTCATTGCAAGTTCGTCCATCACCTTGATTTGGGCAGAGCGTTCATCGATCTTACGCACCGGCAGAAAACGTTCTACAGATGATTTTACTGCACTTCCTATGAGGCCGCCAACAAAGCCTGCCAGAAGTCCGCGGGTGGCGCTTGACGGGAAACTGTCTTTCTCAAAAAAGGTACTTAAGCTCATGGTTTTTTGTCATTTTTGCTACCTAAAGCTATTTAAAGTCAGGCCGGCAACCAATGATTTAACAAGCATTTAGCAGGAAAAAGCCTTTTTTTGATACATTTACGTATGGCTGAAAATTTAAATATCGCGATGCTCCAGGCGAATCTGGAATGGGAGAAAATTCAGGAAAACCTTGACAATTTCGAGGAGAAGATCCGGGGGCTTTCCGAAGAAGTCGATCTCATCATCCTGCCGGAGATGTTCACCACCGGCTTTTCGATGAACGCTTCGAAATTAGCCGAACCTGCAAACGGCCCTGCCTTTGAATGGATGCAAAAAATGGCTTCAGAAAAAGATGCGGCTGTAACCGGCAGCATCATTACCTCTCAAAAAGGGCATTTTTACAACCGCTTATATTTTGTCTTTCCCGACGGGAGTTCTAAGAAGTATGACAAAAAACACACTTTCACCCTGGCCGGGGAACATGAAACCTATTCTGCCGGTACAGAACGCCTGATCGTGGAGTACAGAGGCTGGAAAATATGCCCTCTGGTGTGCTATGATCTAAGATTCCCCGTATGGGCAAGAAATACTGAAGATTACGATCTTTTGATCTATGTGGCTAACTGGCCTGCCAGGCGGGTGACTGCCTGGGATGTGCTGCTAAAGGCACGTGCCATTGAAAATATGAGCTACTGCATTGGTTTGAACCGTGTTGGCCTGGACGGCAAAGACCTCGACTATGTTGGTCACTCTGCGGTATATGATAGCTTAGGCAAAAAAGTTTCCCAAAAAGCACAGGAAGAAGAGTGGCAGGAAGAAGTCACGCTTTACAAAAAGCATCTGCAGGACACGCGGTCCCAGCTTCGGTTCTTGCAGGACCGGGATAAATTTACTCTACAATAAAAGTATAAACGTCATCCCAGTTGGCCCTGGCGGTCAGGACATCGGGATAATACACTACTTTTTCGGGCTGGCGTCTTCCTAAGAGGCTTCCGGTATCCCATATGCCATTTTTGTTGGTGTCATAAATAAGTCGTAGCAGGTATTGCCCGGGAGAAATATTTCTGAAGTTGACGGCTGTCTCTCCACGGCTGTATTTTTCGGCCTTTAATTCTCCCTGTTCCGTAGTAAGCTGTACGATCACAGGGAAATTCTCCACATTCTGAAGGTTGATCGTAACATTTCCGTAGTCTGCATAGCTACGGGTGTTGAATTTTGCTGTGAGCGTGTCATTTGCTTTTCCGAAAAAGTCAACAAAAGCGCCCGGCAGTGCGGTGAACTTGTAACTTTGTTTTTCTTCCTTGTCAAACGAAATAATGTAGGCCTTGTTCCAGCGGTCATATTCTGCCTCAAAAGACATGGGGATAGAGTCGTTGCGCACCAGCTGCACCAGCGAATCATTCACCTCCACCAGCGGAATACTTGGCAAAAGCTTCACTTTTTGATCGAAATTAAGCGTACCTCTTGGTTCGAAATTGAACTGCAGCGAATCTGGCTTCATCTCCTTAAGCCGTGTTAGCAGCGTATCATTTGCACCGGGAGTGTGCACCAGGAATTGCAAAGTGTCGGTTGCCATGTTTGGTTTGTACCAGTAATGCAAGGTATCAGTCTTTGCATCTTTGGTAATGGTAGCTTCAAAATTCTCTGGAATATCTGAAAGGACGTTGATCTCCAGGCTGTCCTGGACTACCCGGCCTTCATATCCAAAAATGAGGTGCTGCTGCGCCTTTTGCTGCGGGCGCTGGAACTTTCCCTCCAGGTCTTCCTTGAACAGGATGAGGTCGAAAACGGACTCAGTAGGAATGGTCACATATTCATCGGCATAAGCGATCTTATCGGTTTTTGGATCGTACAGGTAATTGCTGTTCACGTCCCTGATCGCGACCATCTGATATTTTCCTTCCTTCAGATTATTAAGCTGAAAAGTGGTAGCGCTATCCAATGTGTTGGTTACGTAGCGAGGCATGCGCGTGTAAACTGCAGAATCATTATAGGTGCTATCGACCTCGTAGAGCATGACCGAAATGTAAGGATCTGGCAGCTTGAGCAGGGCGTCACTCACATTTCCGGTAACCGTTAAAGAGTCAATATACGGGCCGGTAGAAAAGGCATAAGTGAAATAATCCAGCGGATTGCCTTCATTGTTGTCTGTGATGCTTCTTCCGAAGTTGATCGTATAGGTAGTGCGCGGTTCCAGGGTATCGTTAATCCTTATCCTGATAGATTTGCTCGCTGTTCCCAGCGGAGTGATCTCGGGCCTTGGGTCCATAGGCGGGGAGATGATCACCTGTCGCTGCGGATCCTTCAGCTTTATGTATTCGTTGAAATAGATCCTTATTTCCCGGGCGTTGAAGTTGGTGGTGAAGTTTTCGGGCCGCGCCCTCACGTATTTGGGAGGTGTTATGTCAATTGCTCCGCCGTCTGGTGTGCCTTTTTTTGCACAGGCTGTGACAAGAAGTCCACTGAAGATCAAAAATAGCAGGCGGAACAAAGGGCGTTTCATCAAAACTTGTTTTGCTACAAAGAAACGATTAATTCTGCTATTTCTGAAGCCTCAATGGGTTACAGCCATCGTGGCAAAGCTTAGTCGAACATTAGGTACTTCCAGAAGTTTATGGGCGCAGGCCTCAAGGGTAGCGCCGGTGGTGACCAGGTCGTCCACCAGCAAAATATGCGAATTCTCGACGGCTTCAGGTTTTTGCAGCACAAAGCTCTCTTCCATTTTTCCCCAGCGGGCAATTCGTTTTTTTACGGTTTGTGTCTGGGAAGCGGAAACCTTCAGCAGCACGTCATCCAAAAATGGCACTTTTAAGGCCTTTGCTATTTCTTCTCCGAATTTGGTCACCTGGTTATATCCGCGTTTCTTCAGTTTTGATTTATGCAGGGGCACCGGCAATACCGCGGAAATATCCTCAAAGGCAGGTAATTTATTAAGTTCCGAACCAAGCCAGCCGCCAAGGAACTCGCCAATTTCTTCATGGCCTTTATACTTCAGGTTTTGGATAAGCGTTTGAACCATGCCCTTCTTCTCGAAAAGTAGCAGGGAAACCGCATTTTCGAGAGGTATTCTTCCGGTGAAGATCTTTTCTACGGGATTCTTCTTTTCCAGGTGGAAATCTGCAATGGGAAGTTCGTGTAGACAGCCAGTGCAGAGGAGCTTTTCATGCCTTAGCAAGGGCGCATCGCAGGTAACACAAATTCGTGGGTATAATAAATCTAAAAAATCGTGAAACATTTGTTAACAAATTAGCAATTACCTGTTTAAAACTGCTAAATTTACAATGTACAACAAAAAATTCTTGAATTATGAGTGACCAAAAGAGTAACAATGCCTTAAAGATTTTAACAGGGGTATTGGCAGTAGCTTTGGTGGCGTTAGGAATATACACGATCAAGTTCTACAACGATGAAAAGGAGAATCAGGCACTTTTAGAGCAGGAAAAATCTGCCATTGAAGGAGAACTTAATGACCTTATTGTAAAATACGACGAGGCGATTGCCGAAAATGATGGCCTCGACTCTGAACTCAATGAGGCAAGACAACGAATTGTTGGCTTACGCGATTCAGTTCAGAATATGGAAGCCACGGTTGCACTTGTGTCCCGATATCGCAGGGAAGTCTCTAGTCTAAAAGCCGAAAAAGAAGAACTTTTTAAAGTGGTAGACTCGTTGAGCAACCAGAACCAACGTTTGATCACAGAGATTGACAGCACCAATAATATGCTGCTGGAAAGGACCAGGATCTCTGACTCTATCCAAACCCAAAACCGTACAATGGCCAGCCAGATCGACCGCGCCGCCCAGCTTAAGGTGAGCAACCTTAGGGGTGAAGGAGTGATCGAGAGAAACAGCGGCCGTTTAGTCGAAAATGACCGTACCAGGAGAGTAGATAAGATAAGGACTTGTTTTACGCTTACACCAAACACGCTGGCCGAAGCCGGCGAAAAAGAGCTTTACGTGCAGGTTTACAACCCTAACAATAATCTCGTGGGCGACCAGATTGCCGTGCAGCATGAAGGGGGAACCATGGTCTACAGCGCAGCCACAAAGGTTTACTATGAAAACGAAGAGCTGGATGTATGTATCCTGGCCAACACGGTTGAAGAAAGGCTAATTGAAGGAACCTACAAGGTACTCGTTTACAACGGGCCAAATCTTATTGGTGCAACGAGCTTCAGCTTGAGATAAATTTTGAAGAATTAAATAATACCGCCGCCTTGACAGGAATCAAGGCGGTTTTTTTATTTTTGCGCTATGGCAAAACAAGAAGATCAATTTAAGAATGTTATCTCCCATGCAAAAGAGTATGGGTACATATTTGGTTCCAGCGAAATCTACGACGGCCTTAGTGCGGTTTATGATTATGGTCAAAATGGAGCTGAACTAAAGAAAAATATCAGGGAATACTGGTGGAAGAGCATGGTGCAGCTGCACCAGGACATCGTGGGTATAGATGCCTCTATCCTTATGCATCCTGCCACGTGGAAAGCTTCGGGGCACGTAGATGCCTTTAACGATCCTTTGATCGATAATAAGGATTCAAAAAAGCGATACAGGGCAGATGTTTTAGTAGAAGATTATGCCGAAAAACTGAACCAGAAAGCTCAAAAAGAGATCGACAAGGCAAAGAAGCGCTTTGGGGATGCCTTTGACGAGGAACAGTTTGTCAACACCAATGACAGGGTGCAGCGTTACCTGGGCCAGAGAAAGGAAATTCTTGAGCGCCTTGGCCGTTCGCTTACCAATGAAGATCTCAAAGATGTAAAGGCGCTTATCGAAGAACTCGATATTGCCGATCCTGAAACCGGTTCCAGAAACTGGACCGACGTGCGACAGTTCAACCTGATGTTTGGCACCAAGCTGGGAGCTTCTTCGGAAACTGCTTCCAATCTCTACCTAAGGCCGGAAACCGCACAGGGGATCTTCGTCAACTTTTCCAATGTGCAAAAGACAGGAAGGATGAAAATACCTTTTGGAATTGCGCAAACCGGAAAAGCCTTTAGAAACGAGATCGTTGCAAGGCAGTTCATCTTCAGGATGAGAGAATTCGAGCAGATGGAGATGCAATTTTTTGTGCGTCCCGGTGAGGAACTTAAATGGTATGAGCACTGGAAAGAGGTGCGACTAAATTGGCATTTATCACTTGGCCTGGGAGAAGAAAATTACCGTTTCCACGACCACGAGAAGCTTGCGCATTACGCCAACGCTGCCGCCGATATTGAATTCAATTATCCATTCGGCTTCAAAGAACTTGAAGGAATTCACTCCCGTACAGATTTTGACCTGAAGGCTCATGAAGAACATTCGGGTAAAAAACTGCGTTTCTACGATCCAGAACTTAAGGAGAATTACGTGCCTTACGTGATCGAAACTTCCATTGGTCTTGACAGGATGTTCCTAGCAGTACTTGCTGCCGCACTGAAGGAAGAGCAGCTGGAAGACGGCAGTTCAAGAACAGTTTTGAAGTTGCCTGCTGTGCTTGCACCTTATAAGGCTGCAGTGTTGCCATTGGTGAAAAAAGACGGCCTGCCCGAGCTCGCGCAGGAGATCGTAGATGAGCTAAAGTGGGATTTCAATGTGCAGTATGATGAAAAAGATGCAATAGGAAGAAGGTACAGAAGGCAGGATGCGGCCGGTACGCCTTTATGTATCACTGTTGATCATGATTCTTTGGAAGACAGGACAGTGACCATTCGCTACAGGGACAGTATGGAGCAAAAAAGAGTGCCTGTTGCTGAGGTGTCAAAAATGATTTCTGAAGAAGTCGATTTTAGGCACTGGATGAAGAAGTAGGAGGTTTCTGTTTAAATAAAGTTAAAAAAAGGTCAATTCTTTCTGAATTGCCCTTTTTTTATGCCTGGAAACTACCAATTTAGGTTAAATTTAAACATTAAAATCTGCCTGTCTTGTGAATAAAATTTTACTCTCTACCTTCCTTTGTTTTTCCACATTTTTCATGTTTTCACAGGAGAAGATGTCGCCTGTTGAGGTGGGTTCCGTAAAGGCTACACATACGCAGCCCTTATCTTCCAAAGTATTAACAGCTCCAAAAATTGAACATGAGGAGGTGAATGAAAAGAGAAGGGGAGCACCAAGAGTAGTACCGGGAAAAGGCTATCCAAAAACCATGGATGCTGCACGGCAGAAGGAGATGGGAAAGATCCCCGGAAAGACCCCCTCCCTTACTTTTGATGCCGTAAGTGGTTTTCAAGAGCCTTTAGACCCCACAGGCGCTGTAGGCCCCAACCACTATGTTACTGCCTTCAATTCGGGCTTTGCCATATATGACAAATCGGGAAATGTTCTTATTCCTCCTACAGATCTAGAAAATATAGGCGGAGAATTTACAGGGGAAGATCTTGGAGATCCCATTGTACAGTATGATTCTTTCGCAGATCGTTTCATCATCATGCAGTTTGCAGGTTGTGGGGAATGTGTCGCTCGTACAGATGAATCCAACGGACTTCTCATCGCCGTTTCCCAGGGCCCTGATCCGGTGAACGACGGCTGGTATACCTACAGGTTCAGCACAAATACTTTTCCCGATTATCCAAAACTCTTTGTCTGGAGTGACGGTTATTATGTTACCACCAATCAGGATCCTACAGATCCGGAATATGAAGAAGTAATTTATGTGCTGGAAAGGGATCAAATGCTGTTGGGTGAAGAGGCGCAGCATATTGCCTTGCCGCTGCCGGGAGCAGAATACAGCGTTTTTATGAGTCCGGCCGCTTTTAACGCTGTCGGGGAAGAAGCTCCACCAAAAGGGAACGCGCCACTGATATATTTTCAGGACGATGCATGGATGGGCGTGAATGTTGACCATCTTAAAATGTGGGAGATCAATGTGGACTGGGAAAACCTGATGAATTCTGAGATACACGAGAGCCAGATCCTGGGTCCTTCTGAAGGGGTTACTCCCTTTCTTTCCACCTTTGACGGCGGCTCCTTTAGTAACCTATCTCAAGTTGAGGGGCCCGATATCGATGCCTTACAGGGAGCTATTATGTATCCCACTTCATACCGAAGATTTTCAGATCATAATTCCGTGGTCTTTAATTTTGTTGTAGACGTAGACCCTTCCGCAGTAGAACACGCGGGAATACGCTGGTATGAACTGCGACAAGCCAGGAATGGCGGCCCCTGGAGCGTTTACCAGGAAGGTACTTACGCACCCGATTTTAGTGACCGCTGGTGTGGTAGTATTGGCATTGATGAATTCGGAAATATCGGACTGGGTTTTACGATTCTTAACGACAATGAAAGGCTGACCATTAAACCCACGCTGGCTTATACCGGCCGTTATGCTCAGGATCCTTTGGGAGTGATGACCATTAAAGAACAATATATTGCAGAAAGCACCAACAACAACGAAAGCAGCAGGTACGGCGATTATTCGCACCTTTCTGTTGACCCTGTCGACGGCCGCAGCTTCTGGTTTGTAGGAGAATATTTTAAAGATGATACCCGTGTCAATGGGGTAGGAGTTTTCCAGATCGAATCTCCCAATGCAAATGACGTGGGGATAGTTGATATAATAAAGCCGAAAACCGCGGGTATTAATGCCCAACAGGTTACGGTCCTGGTGAGGAACTTCGGCCAGTTGCCACAATCAGGTTTTCCGGTGATCCTTTCTGTAGATGGAGAGACAGTATTGACCGAAACTTTTACCGGTACACTGGAGCCAGAGTCACAAGCCGAATTCAGCTTTGAAGGAACCATAGATCTTGAGGGCAATGATTCTTATGAGGTCTCTGTTGCTACTGCACTGGATGGGGACGAACTTCCGGAAAACGATATTTTATCCAAGACCCTTGAAGATGTGGATGAAAATGATATAGGCGTAACCGTAATTCGAAGCCCCAATTCCTTCACACCTACAACCATAACTCAGTTTCCCCCTGATGAGGTGGTGTTGACCCTCGAGAACTTTGGCAGCAGGCCTCAAAGCAATTTTGAGGTGCAGTATAGCCTTGACGGTGCCCCGGCTGTGACCGAAACGGTTACCCAAGAATTGGGTGTAAAAGAGGAGATCTCCTATACTTTTAATTCCAAACCCGACCTAAGCCAGGTCGGGGTGTACAGGATTATTGCCAGAACTCTGCTTGAAAATGATTCTGATACTTCCAATGACGGGGTGGAGAAAACCTTTGCCCATTTAAACTGCATTCCTGTTGGTTCCGATTGCCGCTTTGGTGACGGAATCCAAGATTTCTACCTCGGCGATATAGCCAACGAGAATATCTATTGTACAGACGGTTATTACAACTTCCTGGACATCTCTACCGCGCTTGACCGCTCACAAGGCACTTTTTACGTAGGAGTTTCTGCCGGCTATGCCAGTTCTGATGATGAAAGATTTTCCATGTGGATAGACTTTAACGATAACGCCGTTTTTGATCCCGAAGAACTACTTATAGATGCTGAGGTTATTCCTGCCAGTGACAGGCTGTTCACTTACCAGTTCAGCATTCCGGCAGATGCGCCTTTAGGCGAACATATTCTTCGGGTTAGAGCGGGAGATACAGATGCCTTTGAGGGAGGCGAACTTAACAATCCCTGTGATGTAATGGCTTATGGAAATACGCAGGACTATACGGTGATTATCGAGAGCAGTATTGGGGAATCTGTCTTGAAAGATGCCAGACTTATCGTGAGCTCCAGCGATGGGGACACCTTCCTCGCCAGCCTTGCAAGCAGTTACCAGCGCCCGGTCTATATCACCGTCTATGACCTGCTTGGCCAAAAACTCCTGGATTATGGGGTTGAGAGATCTGCCAGGGCACACGAGTATTATCTCGACATGTCTTATGTTCCGCCGGGGGTCTACCTTGTGAGAATGGGAACCCGCGAAGAAGGAAGGGTGAAAAGGATAGTTGTGCCGTAGCACGAATCCTTATTACCCCAACAGGGTTCAAAACCCTGTCACGGTTTCAAGTCAGGGATTTTAATATCGTCCGAAAATGCTATTTTTGGGCAACATTAAAATCCCCCTCAAATGAAGATCATCTCTTACAACGTCAACGGAATAAGAGCAGCAATACGAAAAGGCCTCGTAGACTGGTTAAAAACGGCAGATGCCGATGTGGTTTGCCTGCAGGAGATCAAAGCCAACCCCGAACAATTTGACCAGGAACCCTTCTACGAACTCGGCTACAAATACAACTCCTGGTTTCCCGCCGAGAAGAAAGGCTATAGCGGAGTGGCCATTTTGAGCAAAATAGAGCCTAAAAATGTCACTTTTGGAACCGGAATAGACTACATGGATTTTGAAGGCCGCAACATACGCGCAGACTTTGATGAATGTTCTGTGATGAGTCTTTATTTGCCTTCGGCGACAAATCCCGCCAGGCTGGAGCACAAGCTGCAGTACATGGATGATTTTCAAAAGTACATCGATGAGCTCAAAATGGATCTTCCTCATTTGGTGATCTGTGGAGACTACAATATTTGTCACGAAGCCATTGACATTCACGATCCCGTGAGGCTGAAAAATACTTCGGGCTTTCTTCCTGTTGAGCGCGAATGGATCGGGAATTTCATAGCCTCTGGTTTTATTGATGCTTTCAGGCATTTGAACAATGAGCCTCACAACTATTCCTGGTGGAGCTACCGTGCAGGTGCGAGAGACCGCAACAAGGGCTGGAGGATCGATTACAGCATGGTAAGCGAACCCCTACAAGAAAAGATCAAACGCGCCGTTATACTTCCAGAGGCAAAGCACAGTGACCATTGTCCCGTGCTTGTAGAAATCGCCTAAAACCAACACCTAATTATGAAAAGAACCTTCATTTTTGCCTTTTTGAGCAGTACGATGCTGCTTACTTCCTGTGTTTCCTCAAAAGTTTATAAAGACCTGGAGGCACAGCATGCCCGGCTACAGGAAGAAAACCGGGGACTTTCCGAAGATCTTCAGGAGCTTCAGAACAGCAGCGATCAAAAGATCAAAGATCTTCAGCAGCAATTGGATGAACTTTATGCAGAGCGGGAAGGTTTGCAGCAGGAGTATGCTGTTCTTAAACAGAATTACGAAAAATTGAAGACTTCTTACGACGCCCTTGAGGCGAACAGCTCTTCGGCTTTGGCAGAAAATTCCAGGAGGAACCGCCAGCTGCTTGCCCAACTCGAGGACAAGGAAAAGGCCCTGGCGCAGGAAAAGGCGAGGCTGGAGAAGCTGGAGCAGGACCTTGCCGCCCGCTCAAAAAGGGTGAATGAGCTCGAGAGCGTGATCGCAGCCAAAGATGCAAAAATGAATGCCCTCAAAAATGCCATTTCCAAGGCCCTTGTGAATTTTGAAGGCAAAGGCCTTACGGTAGAGCAGCGCAACGGGAAAGTCTATGTGTCTATGGAAAACAAGCTGCTGTTCAACTCGGGCAGCTGGGCTGTAAATGCCGAAGGTAAGCAGGCGGTGCAGCAGCTGGGAAGTGTTCTCGCGCAAAACCCAGATATTGCCGTACTTATTGAAGGGCATACCGATGATGTGCCTTACAACGGAAGCGGCCAATTGACCGACAATTGGGATCTTTCTACTAAAAGAGCGACAGCCATTGTGCATTTGTTGCAGGACAACAAAGGGATTGATCCGCAGAATTTAACGGCTGCCGGAAGAGGGGAATATGCACCCGTTGCCAGCAATGAAACTGCTGAAGGCAAGGCCAAAAATCGTCGAATTGAGGTGATCCTTACTCCAAAGCTGGACGATCTCGAAAAGCTTCTGCAGGAGGTGGATTAACAACCGGAAGTCAAAGGTTACTGAGGTGTCAAAAATGTCATTTTTGACACCTCTTGTTTTTTACTGAAGCTCCAGTTTCATGATCCTGTCTGTCTGCCGGTCATTTCCTACCCAAAATTCGTGTTCCCCGGCAAATTTGAACCTGTTCTTTTCGTAGAACTTAATGGCCTTTTCATTCTTTTCCCAAACGCCCAGCCACAGGTACCGCATCTTTCGCTGAATAGCCATTTCTATCACGGCATCCAGCATTGCCTGACCGATTTTCTGGTTTTGATGCTCTTTGATCACATAGATACGCTCCAATTCCATGCCGTCGTCCTCCTGAAAATCTGTTTGGGCGGTTTCAAAATTGATCTTAAAATACCCAACCGTTTTTCCTTTTATTTTGGCGAAATAGAATTCTGAACGCGGCTCAAAAAGTTCATTTTTGAGACTGTCTTCGCTAAAGGCCTTGTCGAGGTAGGAGTGCAGGTCCTCTGGGTTGTTCTGGGAGGCAAAAGCATCGAAAAATGTGCTTCGGCTTAGTTCTTTTAGTTCCGGAAGTTCTGCCGGCGACAGTTTTTTAAAATCTAATTCTTCGGAAGGTGCTGGGTTTGTCATAAAGCAGTTTTTCAGGCCTTTTCAAGTTCGTCATCAATGATAAGCAGAATATTGTCGATCTCCTGAAGCAGCGGTTGGTAGTGAGAAGTTTCGGTTTTGATGCCTGTGAGGATGTACAGGAGCAGGTTGTTCTCAAATTCGCGGGTCTTGATGAGCGGCATGTTTGACGGCAGTGCATCACTCTTCTTCAGACCAATTTCCGCGGAAATACCGGCTTTGTTGAGAATGGTTTTGATGCTGCCATCTTTGGCCCTGAAGATGTCCACCACCTTTTCCCGTTGCTCCCGGAGGGCCGCCTCCTGCCGGTTCACGCTTCGAATGTAAGAATCCCAGGAGGTGAGATACAGTCTTAGGTCGGCATTGGAGATCTCCTGCAATCCGCCTGAGCTCAGGATCTCATTAAGCAGCGAGTTGTTCGGATTGTATGCAATCTCATAAGAAAAGGCTTCAAAAAGGGATTTTGCAAGTTCGTCTTCGGTGGGCAGGGCATGGGAAGAGTCAATATACCCGGCGATCTTTTGAGATTCTTTGTAGTTGAGCCGGTTGACCTCGATGAGGTTTTCAAGTTTCAGCTTACTTCTTTGAAACTCTGTTTTAAGGCCTTCCAGGTAAAATTTCTCCCTTTTGGCGGCCAACCTGTGCTGGTTCCAGTTATTGATGCCCAATGCGATTAGAATACCAATGACGATAAGAATGATCTCGCCGGTGGCGTACAACAAATATTTGCTGAAGTTGTTTTTGACAAGCAGCTTCTTTCTGAAATTTCTAAAGAACCTGAACATTATTCGTCCTTTTGGTTACATTAAAAATAACATTTTTAAACAAAACTAATATCAGCAGAGGTGTCCGGAAGTTTGACAATTACAGCAGCCTCAAAAATGGCATTTTTGGATACTCTTCTTTAACCATGGACCAGCACCGGGCCTACAGTTCCGTCTTCGGTGAATTTTAAAACTAAAGTCTTCACCTTTAAAAGCAGAAAGTCGAACTTCTCTGCAGAGATCCTGTAGTACCAGTGGTCATTTTCTGTTCGGGTGGGCTTTCCCAATAGATCCAGGACTTCTTCACGGGTGAGGCCTTTGAGCATGCGGGAGTGAATCAAGTGGTTGAGCATCTTTTGCCTGTAGGGGTGCTCCCCGTCAACCAGGATATTCCATTTTTCCCGGTCAAATTCAATGGCTTCTTCTTCGGGAAGATCGTCAACATCAACTTCTTCGATACTCACCGGCTTTTTGGCCTCGGCGGGTTTTTCCTGTTCTTCCATACATGCGAAACAGGAGGAAATGAGAAGGAGCAACAGCAATTTCTTCAGCATATATTTTACTTTTATAAAAGTACTTTGAAATACAAAGTAAATGATAAAAAGCATATTTCTGAAGTTTCTGTGGAATTTTTAGAAGTTGCAATTGAGGGAATTAACCGAACAGGAAACTCACCACATCTTCTATTTTAGACACTTTTTGAATGTTGATGCTGAAATTTTGCTTCGGAATTTTGCTCTGTCCCGAAACCATAATGTGAGCAAAACCTAATTTTTCAGCCTCCAGGATGCGTTGCTCCACGCGGGTAACCGGCCGCACTTCTCCTGCCAAACCAACTTCGGCGGCAAAACAGATATCTTTAGGTACGGCAATGTCTTCATTGCTTGAGAGAATGGCAGCCACAACGGCAAGGTCAAGAGCGGGGTCGTCTACAGAAATTCCGCCAGTGATATTCAGGAATACGTCTTTGGCACCCAGCCTGAAGCCGGCTCTTTTCTCCAGTACAGCCAAAAGCATGTTCAGACGTTTTGAATTGTATCCGGTCGCCGACCGTTGCGGAGTACCATAAACAGCCGAACTTACCAGCGCCTGAATTTCGATCATCAACGGGCGCATGCCCTCAAGAGTGGCGGCAATGGCGGTTCCGCTAAGGTCTTCCTCGTTCTTGGAGATCAAAATTTCTGAAGGATTGCTCACTTCTCGCAAGCCGTTGCCCTGCATTTCATAAATACCGAGTTCGTTGGTAGAACCAAACCTGTTCTTGTGCGCCCGCAGGATCCTGTAAACATGGTTGCGGTCGCCCTCGAACTGCAGCACCGTGTCCACCATGTGCTCAAGTACTTTTGGCCCGGCAATGCTGCCTTCCTTGGTGATGTGGCCTATCAGAATAACCGGAACTGAAGTTTCCTTGGCATATTTGATCAGTTCTGCAGTACACTCGCGTATTTGTGAAATACTGCCGGGACTGCTCTCGATGTAATCGCTGTGCAGGGTTTGAATAGAGTCAATAATGACAATTTCAGGCTCCAGTTTTTCTATCTGCTGAAAGATGTTCTGGGTTTTGGTCTCGGTAAGTATGTAGCAGTTGCCGGCGTTGGGATTAATGCGTTCTGCCCGCATCTTGATCTGTTGCTGGCTTTCCTCTCCCGAGACATAAAGCGTCCTGAAGTTAAGGTGCAGCGAGATCTGCAACAGCAGCGTACTTTTTCCTATTCCCGGTTCCCCGCCAAGCAAGGTGAGGGAGCCGGGGACGATTCCGCCGCCCAGGACACGGTCGAGTTCATTGTTATTGGTGTTAAGCCTTTTTTCTTTTGAGGTCTCTATTTCTGAGATCCTAAGCGGGCGCGCGGCACGTTTAGGTGTGGCGGTTCCCGGGGATTTCCAGGAAGTTTTTTCCTCTTTTTGCAGCACTTCCTCAACTAAAGTGTTCCATTCTTTACAGGAATTGCACTGGCCCTGCCACTTGGCATGCTGCGTGCCGCAGTTTTGGCAAAAGAAAGTGGTCTTTGTTTTAGCCATTACTTAAAATCACATTTTTGAGAGGCTAATAACCGAAATCCTTTTTAATTAATTCGGCTTTTTCAAGCATAAAATCTACCGTCATAAAGGCCACAGGTTCCTTGCCGTAGGCGCTTTGGTAGGTTTTCATCGCCTTTTTGGGCCTGCCGTTCTCCTCATAGGCGCGGGCCTGGTAGTAATTGCCCAGAATAGATCCTGGATACTGTTCCTGGGCAAGATCTCCCAGTTTTTCAAGGTCATCCCACTTCTGCTGGTCTTCCAGGGCTTTTCCGATGGCCAGGTAATCATTGATCCTGACTTTTTTTTCTATTCCGAAGTTGTTTTGAATGTCTTCGTACTTTTTGACCAGGAATTCATAAGCCGACTCTTCCGAAGCAATGATCTGGTCATAATCAGCAAGAGAGATGGGCCTGTAACTGGCGAAGATCTTTTCTAAAGCTCTTGGCAGTGCCTGCCCCACAAGAGAATAGTGGGTGGCATCTTTAAGATCGTCAAAATAGTAGTGAAAATTCTCACTTTCGACACCTTTTAGCCGGTTATCAAGCTGCCGGATAGACTTCTCAAGAGCCGGAACATCTCCATTGGAAGTGACCAGGTAAAACCATTTTGGAGACTGGGCAGTAGCAAGAGAATTCCCCAGCCATTCTTCCATTTGCGGCACCAGGTCCGGGCTTAAATTGATATAGGCCTGGAAAAGCGGATTTTCCTTAAAAAGGTAATAGTTGATGAAGTTGGCGGTGATGTCGTGCCCCACTAGTACACTGAACCTCGTGGTCCTGTAATTGGAGTCGAGGTAAGGGAGCAGCTCCATCCCGAGGAACTCAAAGAACCTGGCACCGGTCTTTGCCGGCAGAGCGGTTTGCTCATCATAAGCAGAATCTGAATTCCTGCTGTCCGCCTGGTTGATGCCTACCACAATAGATTCGGGCATGTCGTCCCAGTAGGAGTAATAATCCACATTTCCAGCCATTGGCTCGAAGAGGTAGTCGCCATCAAGTACGATGATCAACGGGTAGCGTTTTTCCTTGTTGCTGTCATAGTTACGCGGCAACTGGATCTTGAGCTCCCGCTCAGTTCCTAGTTTGGAAGATTTAAAGGTCTTGTAGGTGGCCTGGGAATGTGAAACCTGAAAAATAAGAAATAAAGCAAGGAAGAGTAAAATTCGGGGCATGGCTTTAGGTGTTTTTCCTAAAGCAATATAGAGTTTTATTTCTTTTGATTATAAAGCGGTAGAAATAACAGTGAGAGTCCGCCCAGCACGATCACCATCAAGGTCTGTGATGCCCAGATGATCCAGCCAAAGGCTTCCCCGGCTTGTTGATTGATCCCGAACAGGAGCAAAACGGCGCCAATTGCGATAGGATATACTCCGATACCGCCATTGGTGGTAGAAATGGCAAAAGTACCTACAATAAAGGCGGCCATGACCGCGGCTATTGGCAAAGAAGTGGTTTCCGGGATAGTAAATTTGACCACATAGAACATCAACAGGTACATTAGCCAGATAAAAATAGTGTGAAAAAGGAAAGCGCCTTTTTTTCTCATTTTTAAGATGCTGCGCATGCCTTCCAGCAGTCCGCGGGCAAAATCCCTGATCTTTACCATGAAAACGTGCTGCGAATTCTTTACCAGTCTTAACGCAATAACTCCCACTATGATAGCGCCAAATAGCACGCCTATTGAAAGAAAGGGATTAATGTCGTGGCTTTGAAAGTAGCCAAGTAAGCTGTCGGTTTGGATGAGCAGCCCAATGATCACGATAAGCAGCAGCATCAGTAGATCTGCAATACGTTCAGAAACAATGGTGCCAAAGGCTTTTTCAAAAGGTATTTTCTCGTAGGTCGAGACGGTAGCGCCCCTAAGCACTTCTCCCGATCGGGGAACGCCAAGATTGGCAAGGTAACCGCCCATGACTGCCATAAAACTGTTTCCGAAGTTCAACTTATAACCCAATGGTTCAAGCAGGAATTTCCAGCGATAGGCGCGGGAAAGGTGGGACAGCAAACCTAAGATGATCGATAAAAAAACCCATTTTAGATCGGCCAGGAGGATGTTGTTCCAAAGTTCTTCCCTTTCTGCAGCGGTGGCGCTGCTAAGGGAGTACCATATCAAAAAAACTCCCAACAAAAGTGGGAGTACGGTTTTGGAAAGCTTTATCAGTTTTTTTTTCAACTCTACTCTACTGCAAGAGATTGTTTTCTTCGTTAGGGAATACCAGGGCCGGCTTAAAATCTTTCGCCTCTTCAATGTCCATAATGGCGTAAGTGATGAGGATCAAAATATCTCCTTTTGCGACCTTTCTTGCGGCAGCACCGTTAAGGGTGATCTCACCGCTGCCACGGGTTCCCGGAATAGCGTAGGTTTCTAGCCTTTCGCCGTTATTGTTGTTTACGATCTGGACCTTCTCGCCTTCAATAATGTTGGCGGCTTCCATAAGATCTTCATCAATGGTAATACTGCCAATATAGTTAAGGTCTGCGCCTGTTACTTTAACGCGGTGGATCTTTGATTTTACAACGTGAATTTGCATGCCTGCTTAATTTAAAGCTATGTTATCAATTAACCGGACATCCCCGGCATAAGCGGCTATAAACGCTCTGTATTTATGGCCGTTCTCTCTCTCGTCAACTGTTTTTAAAGTGTCTGCGTTGGCGATCTCAAAATATTCCAGATTCAAAAAAGGGCTTTTTTCGAACTCTTTCCTGACCCAGGCGGTTAGTTCTTTTGCACTTTTTGTGCCAAAATTTTCCTTCACTTGTTGCAGCACTTCATAGATGAACGCTGCTTTCTGTCGTTCTTCGGAAGATAACCTTTCATTGCGGGAGCTTCTGGCCAAACCTGAAGCCTCACGGTGAATTGGGCAGCCTACGATCTCAACCGGCAGCTTGTTTATTTCAACCAACTTCCTGATGATCTGCAGCTGTTGATAATCTTTTTCACCAAAAAAGGCTTTATCGGGCGCTACCATTTCAAAAAGCTTTTTGACAATGGTGCCTACGCCGTTAAAATGTCCTTTTCTGAATTTTCCTTCCATTTCAAATTCCAGCCCGTCAAACGAGAAATCTTCAGAAGCAACATCTTGCCCGTAAATTTCCGAAGCAGGCGGGGAGAATACCAGGATATTCGGGTTTAAAGCCCAAATGCGCTCCACGTCCTGTTCCAGGGTACGCGGATATTTCTCAAGGTCCTGTGCATTATCAAACTGGGTAGGATTAACAAAGATGCTTACCACCACTTTGTCGCAGGAAGAAAGCGCCTGTTCCATGAGGGAAAGATGACCCTCATGCAGTGCACCCATCGTGGGGACAAAACCAATGCTCAAGCCCTGGTTTTTGAACTCGCCAATCTGCTTTTTCAGGGCGCGCTTCTCCTTTAAAATCTGCATCTTATTGTAAAATTAACAGCGTGCAAACTTAAGATAATACTCGCAATCTGCATAAAATTTTGTAATTTTGCGTGTTTTTTATTCACAACCGCATTAAAGCAGTGGCC
>JBAVJB010000155.1:0-19020 GCA_049687495.1 Salinimicrobium sp. | reverse complement strand
CTTTGTTTGCCGATATCTCTTTGGCCAAACAGGCTCAAAAAATGCCATTTTTGGAAGGTAATTCCAGGAAGTGAATAGTTATGCCTTTTAGAATAGAGCCTGAAAGGCTCTTATAAGTCAGCCAGGGGCAACGCCCCTGGTTAAGATAGACCGCCTTTTCACAAGCCTGAAAGGCTTGAATAAATCCAATGAGGATTTTGGGTTGAAGTCTTAATGCAAACCTTTAGGCTGCTTTTCTCCTTATGATACAAATTATATTTTATATGGATTTACTCCAACCATTCCTTAAAAGCCTTAACTCTCTCCCGGCTCACAATGATCTGTGCCTCCCGGTAATGCTGCAGCTTCACCTCCAGCCGCTGGTTGGAATAGGAAATAATGTCTGCAATATCGCAGAGCCGAATGATGAACTGCCTGTTCACCCTGAAAAAATCCTTCGGGTCAAGTTCGTCTTCCAGCTTATCAAGACTGGTCTCCATCAGGTAATTCCGTTTTTCAAGAGTATGCACGTATGTCGCTTTATTTTCTGAACAAAAACAGCTGATATCTTCGGTATTAATGATCTTCAAATGCTGCCCCACCTGGATGCTGAAACGCTTTTTATATTCCGTAGAGGGTGTAGTGAGTAAGGCTTTCAGGCTGGTCAGGTCGATGCCGCCCGAATGGCTTCGGTTCTCACGGAATTTCTTCAGCGCATTCTGCAGTTCCTCTTCATCGATCGGCTTCAGAAGATAATCTACGCTGTTCAGCTTAAAAGCCTTCAGCGCATATTCATCATAAGCCGTGGTGAAAATAATGGGACTTTTGATCTCCACTTTTTCAAAGATCTCGAATGAGAGCCCATCGCTGAGCTGAATGTCAAGAAAGATCAATCCCGGATGTTCATTGTTGCCAAACCATTCTGCAGCGTCTTCAACGGAATGCAGCACGCAAAGCACTTCCACGTCTAATTTTTCCAGCATTCTGTACAGGCGACGGGCAGAGGGTTTTTCGTCTTCTACAATAACAGCTTTTATCACATCTACTCCCAACGGTTCGCTTTTTCCTTGTCCATATATTCTTTGATCTTTTTTTCTTCCCAGTTCCTTCCGAAGAAAAAGTTGGCGCCAAAAACAGAGGCCCAGTGGGCGCAGAGGCCAATTCCCCAGAAAAATGCCGTGAAATAGTTGGCGGGATCACCCAGTCCTTTCCACAATCCTTCCCCGCGGGTGGAGACGAAGAGAAGGATCAAATTGATCAAAATGTAGATGGTGAGATGGGTGTAAAATCCGCGGATGCTTCTCACTTTTTTTCTGGCCTGCTCGTATCTTGTGCTTTGCTCGAAATTAGTTTCCATTAGTTCCAGGTTTTTGAATGTTGTTTTTCTTTTTCCATGATCTCCCTGATCTTTCTCTCTTCCCAGGCTCTTCCATATTTAAAGACAGTAAAGCCGTGCATTGCGATACCCAATCCCCAACCTAAGAGCGGGAACCAAAACCATTGAAAGCCCCAGTATGTCTTGTAGTTAATAAAGGCGAGAAGAGGGATGACCAGGCAATAGGTGATCAAATTTCCATAAAAGCCTTTGATCTCTTTTACGCGCTGTTGAGCTCTTAAATAAGCACTTTCTTCGTTATGTTGTGTGGTTTCCATTGTTGTAATTTGTTTTGTTAGCAGTGGTAATCTTACACGAAACACAGCTGTGTCCTGTTCAATACCCACTTTTCTTCGGGTAACCAGATGGTACCTGTCGATAATGTTCTGCAAACCGACTCCTTTTCGTCGATTTAAAACCTCCTTCTTCTGAAAGGTATTTTCTATCACCAGTTCGTCTTTGGCCTCGTAGATCTTGATCTTTAGCGGCCTGTTCTCACTTATTACGTTGTGTTTTACTGCGTTTTCTAGCAGCAGTTGCAAAGAAAGAGGCACAACCTTGGCATTTTCCAGCAAAGGCTCTTTTGGCAGTTCATAAAAAATGCTGTTTTCAAACCGCATTTTTAGAAGGTTCATGTAAGTGGCCGCAAAAGCCAGTTCCTCTTCCAGGTCTACCAGCTCCTTATCCTTTTGCTCCAGCACATATCTGTAAACTTTTGAAAGGGAGGCGGTAAACTTTTGAGCCTGATCCGGATTTTCCTCGATGAGGGCCGATAGCACGTTGAGGCTGTTGAACAAAAAATGTGGATCCAGCTGACTCTTAAGACTCTCAAATTTAGCCGAAGCCGTTCCTGCAATGATCTTCTGCTCGGTCACCTTTCTTTCCTGTAAGGCGCGGTAGAAATAGATAAGGTGAAAGACCAGGGAAATTATGGTGGTGAACAACAGCGGAAAAAGATAATATTCGGCGCGTTCATTTTCCAGAAATTCCTGAAGCCCGGTATCATGAAACAAGGTATTGTCCACCAGCCGACAAAAAAAGTAGGCGACGAGAGTAAGAATAATTGAGCCGGTGGCCGCAAAGATGACCCTTTTCAAAGTGGCATTTTCCCAGCCAATTTTTTTTTCAAAAACACTAAAATAAATGACGTTCACCAGGGTTAGCACAAAACAATAAAAGAAGTAGACGCCCCACACCTGCAGGTCTGTCAAATGGGTGAATTTAGTTCCCCCAAACAGCAGGTTAAGGAGGATAAGCACCAAGCAGATCACTGCTGAAACTTTTAATATTTTGATCAGGTTGCGCATTTTGGAGTATTTTGTGCTAATTTCTACTTCTTTTCTGGTTTTTTAAAGAATTTCTTGGCAATAATGGTCTGCAGGAACAGTTCTCAATTTTTGTTTTCGCCGCAGGTTTTTGCGATAAGCATCTCTGTTCTGCTTTTCCCCCAGTCTGGCGCAAAAGCTTGTTCGGGTTTTTCCTGCTCAAACAGGAGGAGGGCTTTCTGCAGATCGGGACAATACTTCGCCGGATCTTCTCCAAAAAACTGGGCAGAACCCATGTTCCATTCGGTTCTGGACAAAGCTACGCGCGGATTATCCGGTGCCTTAGCGGCTGCGGTATCGTAAATATTGGTGATCACCGGGGAGAGTTTCATGCCGTAGGTGGAAGGGTCAAGGGTAATATAGCCCGTATGGAGCATTGCCTGCAGCACCATGAGCTCCACATTTTCGGGCCCGGCAAGAGCTTTGGCCTTGTTTAGCAGCTCCTGGGCTTCCTTCAATTGCTGTTCTTTCTTAACGGCATCTTGCATGTCAAAGCTGTCGATAATTTTTATCTCTGAGGCATAATAATAAGGAAGCCATGAATCCGGTTCAGCCTGCCCAATGCGTTCAAAAAGATTGGCTGCTTCCATAGACTGCCCGTTGTCCCAGAGCTCGAATGCGTTTTTCATTCCGGTTTCATACTGAGTTTGCGAATGCGCGGCAATACATCCAATAAGGCTAAAAACAATAATGTGAACTAATTCTTTCATTTTAGTGGGTTTTAAAGATTAACACTTCAAAAGTGCATAAGAAATTAGAGGATAGAAATTTTTCATTTCTGAACTGTTGAATTTCAGGGATGAACTGTCAAAAAAGGGATTTTTAGAGGTTGTCCAGCTGATTTTTGCTTTTGTCACTGCTGATGGTCCAGAAGAAACCAACGAAAAAGAACCGATCGGCAGCGGGAGTAATGGCCCTCCCCGCATAATTTCCAGCAGCATCCGTGGAAGTGGCATATTCGTAGTTAAAGATATTCTTTCTTCCAAGAATGTTGGAAACCGAAAAGTAGAGGATCTTCTGCCGGCTGAGCAAATAGGCCCAGTTAAAGCTCAGGCTGCTGTAGTTTTTGGTTTTTTCATTGAGGAAGCCGGGAGTGTTGGGATCTTCATAAGGTCTTCCGGAGGAAAAGTTGAAGGTAAATCCTATTTGACTTTGCCAGCTGTCAATCCAGTATTTAGTGACCAGGCTCGCCGAATGAGCGGCCACAAATTGTGGCGTGGCAGCGACGGGATAATCACGGAAATCGCGTTCAGAATCAATATAACTATAGGAGATCCAGTATTCCAGGTTCTCAATACTCTTGTTGTCCCTGAAGAAGAGATCGACCCCGGCGGCATAGCCGTCGCCGGTGTTGTCAAAAATGGAATTGTACTGCGGTTCTTCAGAATCATATTTCAGCAGGTTGTCGTATTGCTTGTAATAGGTTTCGGCCCTTAAAGTGTAGCCGGGCCTGGTCCACTGGTAATTCAGAATGTAATGGGTCGCTTCTTCAGGTTGTAATGAGGAATTAAACTTCAGGCAATCAACCGCTGCCTGTTGAAAGAACTTACCCCAGGCCAGGGAAAATTGACCGTTTTTGCCAGATTTCAATGCAAGTGAAGCACGCGGGGCAATCTCGAACTCCTGCTGCAGCTCAAGATACGTGCTTCGCAACCCCAGTTTCATCGCAAAATTTTTACTAAAGATAAGATCTGCTTCCGCGAAGCCGGCGAAGAGATCGGGAGAGGTTTCTAAAGAAGATGTTTCTGTTTCAGGGGCGTCGTAAGTTTCAGAAAAATGCTCCAGTACACTTTCGGCGCCAAAATGCAGTTTAAAGTGGTTGCTGAAGTGTTTGCTAAGCTTCAATTTAAAATCGGCCGCTACTTCTTGGTTGTCTACTGTTGAAGCATCAACTTGAAATTTATTGCTGCTATGGGAAAAACTTATTCCGGGATTGAGGCTCCAGCCATTTCCGAGTCTTCCGCGGTAAGAAAGATTGGAGTAGAAATTGTCATTTTTGAGGTCAAAGTCGATCCCTACAGGCCGGTCAATGTCAGGTTGCAATACTTCAAACAGGGTGGTTTCATAAGCAGCATACCACTTCAAAATGCCATTTTTGAAGTGCTTTCTAAAGACTGCTTCCCCGCCTAAGTTTTGATACGGTTTCTTGAATTCGGCCTGGTCATTATTGGGAAGTAGCTCAAGATAGGGCGCCAAATTGATATAACTGGCGTTGAGCGACAGGGAGGTTTTTTCCCATTTTTGAGTATGTCCCAACCCGACGCCCACGCTCATAAGCGAGATATTTGTTTCGGATTGATCGGGTTCATTGATCGTGTTGAGCAGCAGAACGCTGGAAAGCGCCTGGCCATATTCGGCGGAATAGCCACCGGTAGAAAACGTGATGCCGTCAAAAAGAAAAGGAGAGTAGCGGCCGCGCGAAGGCAGGTTATTGGCCGAAGCCGTGTACGGCTGAAACACCTGCAGCCCGTCGATGTAAACTCCGGTTTCTTCGGCGGTACCTCCGCGCACGAACAAACGGCCATCTTCACCCACTGGTTGGGCACCCGGCAGGGTTTGCAGGGCAGCAATAAAATCGCCGGCTACTCCCGCGGTGGTGACGATATCGAGCGGCTTCAGCACATTTACTTTGGAATTATCACCAGCTGAAAAAGTACCGGCACTAAGAACCACGGCATCGAGAGCGGTCACATCTTCGCGCAGACTTATTTGAAGATTCTGCATCTCGCTGACCTGCAGTTGCTTCTTAAAAGTCTCGAAGGAGACAAAAGATACTACCAGGGTTTGCAGGCCGCTTCGAGTGGTGTTGAAGCTGAAATGGCCTTCAAGATCTGTAGTGGCACCTTCATAGCCGCCTTCCAGATAGACATTGGCCCCAGGAATAGGCCGGCCATTCTTCATTTGTACCACTCCCGATATTTGTTGTTGAGCCTGCAGGCTTCCGAAGCAAAAAAGAATGCAAAGGAGAATCGTAGTTTTCATGTTCTAAGTTTATTCAAAGATGGGGGAGAGAAGGCAGTGGGAAAATTTATTCCTGCCGAATTGTTGAAAAACCGGGATGAATCGTAAGAAATAAAGAACATGGAATTTACCCATTTTTGGGTATTGTTCCCGAGGATTATTTCCTATAGTTTTCCTTGTTATAGAAAACTCTTTCTTCAATTTACTAGAATCCAAACTTAAATTTTTCATTATGAACAAGATCTTTAAATATTGTTTCGTCCTGACCTTATCATTTTTTATGGCCTGTACCGAAGGTGATGATGGCCCTGATGATCCTACCCCAGAACCGACTCCAACTCCCGAGAAAAAGAAAACCGGGGTGTTTACAGACTCCGAAGTAGGTGGGTTGAAATATGAAACTGAAACCAAAAGTGGTGTCACAAATTCGGCCGGGGAGTATGAATATCTTGAAGGGGAGACGGTCACTTTTTATGTTGGCGACATTAAATTGGGCAGTGGACCGGCGACAGGAGAGATGAGTCCTGTTTCAATTGCTTCTTCGGAAGGAGCTACTATAGCAACTCCCGAAGTCAAGAATATGGCTGCATTTCTACAAACTCTGGATAGCGATGGCGATCCTTCTAACGGAATTCTCATTGAGACTGCGGTAGCCGAAGCCGTTCCGTACTCAGAGATTGATTTTACTGCAGCTGTTGTTGAGATCATTGGAAACACTGTAGCCGAAGTTTCAAGGGCAACAGGCAAAGAACTGCAGCCGGTTTATCCCGAAGAAGCTGCTGCACATTTGGCCCAGACCTTAGGTGTGTCCTATGAAGCTGAAGATCTTTTATTCACCAACTTTATTCCGGTCATGGAGAGCTGGGTAACTTCGAATCAGCCATACACCAGTGTGCGCTGGATACATGAGACCGATGACAGCGGAAAGATCATAAAGTCAACCCGATATTCAAAGCGGCCGTATCAGCCTTTGGCCAGCTATGAATATGAGGATTATAATGAAGCTGGACTTCCGGGGAGTATGCAGTTGAACGTATATTCCCAGGGAGTTTTGAACAGAACAACCAAGAGAGACATTATTTACAATGCAGACAACGAAGTCATAGGAATTCAGGATTATTCCGAGGATGGAAATACCACCTATACCATCAATTTTACATCTTTTGATGAAGAGTCAAGGATAACCGAAGCTAAATTCTACTACCCCGACGGAAATTTCGCATGGAGAGAAACCTACAAAATCGATGAACAGGGAAACAGCTATGAAAGAATGAGATATTCCACGGAATCTGGAAATAATACGGCCAATCTTTTAATGAGTTTTTATTATGATTATACTGCTTTTGGGGAAGTCGCGCATATGCGTGTGGGTTATCCTGACAAAGAGAATGAAGACTGGGAATATATTTATCGCGAAGACATGACCCTCCAGGAAAGGATAAGGAGCAGCATAGATCAAAATGGCAACAACAGGACAGACCATTACTACTATGATCAAAATGAAAAGAGAGAAAGAATTGTTATAACAGTTGGAGATTACGTTTCAGATTATGTAGCATTTTATGAAAATGGAGATCCTAAAATAGTAGAAACCTACTACAAAGATTTTCTTTACGAGATTATTGAGTACAATGAAGACGGTTCATCAATCTGGAAGACCATCAATGAAGAGACGGGTGCCTACAAGTTAGAATATAAAGATGCTGAAGGAAAAGTAACAAAGACTGAAAACTATAATTCTAATGGGGAATTAATCTCTACGACCCCTTAATATAGATCACTTTTGGACAAAAAAGAAGCAGGAAACTTTTTTAAGGTTCCCTGCTTACTTGAGAAGTTAGGCCTTATGTAGCTATATAGGAGAAAAATTTCTTGATCTCTGCAAGCTAAACTGGCATTTGCCTCCCGGATTAAAGGTAGGACCACTTGGTGTTTTTGCCCCCCAGTAAAAACACCGGATCATACCGTCAAAAATTTACAAAGTCAGTTGTAATGACTGACAAATTATAAATCAAATTTAATAGTTTGCCTGAATTGTAAACTACTGATTAACAAAAATTTAATATTAAATTTTAAACGGAAGCAGATGAAGTGAGGCAGGGAAGGAGCAGTGACTTGTGGAGCAGAAGATATTGTTCAAAAAAGGTGGGGCTTTAACCCTCTTTTTCAGTGAATTCAGGATTGGAAGCCTCTTTTTTTCTTTGCTGCTCTTTGGCTGCAGCAGCCTGTTTTCGCAGCTTCACAATGGTATAAAAGAACACAATGATGAGAATGGATCCCATGATTACCGCGAAACCGGTACCCCAGCCAAAATTGATATAGTCTTGCATACAACTGCTGTTGTGTATGACTAAAATATAAAATAACTCCCAGTTTTTGAAATAGTTGGCTTCCGCAGGTTTTTTGAAAACATTCAGAAAGAAGCTGCTTCAAAAATGTTATTTTTAACACCTGTTTAAATTTTTTTTTATGCCTGTAATTTTACCAGTTAAGGATAAGCATCCGCAGTATGATGACAGCTGCTTTATTGCTGAAAATGCGACTATCGTAGGAGATGTAACAATGGGCAGGGATTGCTCGGTTTGGTTCAACGCAGTAATTCGCGGTGATGTGAACGCGATAACTATTGGAGACAGGACCAACATACAGGATGCCGCGGTGATCCACTGCACCTATGAGCAGGCCGCTACCAGTATTGGCAACGAGGTTTCTATAGGACACCGCGCGATCGTGCACGGCTGTACCGTCAAAGACAATGTGCTCATAGGAATGGGTGCCATTGTGATGGATAAGGCGGTGGTGAATAAGCACTGCATCATTGCCGCAGGTGCAGTGGTACTGGAAAATACCATTTGTGAAGCGGGGCACATCTATGCGGGTATTCCTGCCAAAAAGGTGAAAAAACTAAACGAGCAACAAATAAATAATATGAAAAAAACTGCCGGCAATTACGTGATGTACAGCAGCTGGTTTTCTAAAGAACAATAAAAACTGAAATTATGGCAAAGACAAAGATCAAAGTAAACAACAACGGCTCCCTGCTCATCGATGGCGATTTTGAGATCGTTGATAAGGACGGAAACAATTATGATTTGGGCGGAAGGGATAAAGTCAGCCTGTGCCGCTGCGGGCGCTCAGGCAATAAGCCTTTTTGCGACGGGTCACACAGAAACCATTTTGAACACGATGCAGTAGCTTTTGACCTGCCGCCAAAGAAATAATTCTATTTCCGTAGAAAAATAAAAGCAGCACTTTTTAGTGCTGCTTTTTTATCCAATTTTGACTGGGATTATTAATTTCAGAAATGCTTCTTTATTGGACTGTAACTTCAAATTTAGCCGATAGAGGTCTTCGAATATCCAGATAAACCTTTAACGTTTTACATTTATTAACTACCGTTTTTAAGTGTAAAAGATCTGTTAAGATGCTAATTAGGAGTTAAATGTCTATTTTTGAAAATTATACATTTTGGCGTGGTAGAAAAGACGGGATTAGTTGCGGGAAGATATGCTCTTCTTAAAGAGAAAGTAAGTAGGAGAGTAGTTCAAATTTTCCTAATGTCGGGAGTGGTGGTAAGTGTAGCTTCGGCAGTATTATTGTCGTGGATGATGAATATACCTGCAGTGCTGAGTGTTTTTTCGGGTGCGCCCACCATGAAATTCAATACTGCATTGTGTTTTGTGTTCTCCGGTTTGGGCTTGCTTAGTTTAGTCAAGATAGACAAAAGACTCAACGCATTGGGAGCAGTGTTAGCTTCAGTTGTTGTCTTCATAGGTTTTAGTAGCTTTTTCGAGTACGTTCTGAAAACAGATTTTCATATTGATAACCTGTTCCTGCAGGATCCCTATTCGGCTACCTTTCCCGGAAGGATGGCCAGAACAACAGGTCTTTGTTTTGCTTTTTTTGGAATTTCCCTTCTTACGACCAGAGCTCGGCGTCCGCTTGCTAAAAAGATCCATAAATATTCATTAAGCTTTATCGCCTTGATTTCGGTGATGGCCATTCTTACTTATTTTTTACAGGGCGTTACCACAGTAAGGGTTTTGGTTTTTAATACCATGGCTTTTCATACAGCCATTAATTTCCTGTTGCTATCGCTGGGGCTGTCATTAACCAATCCGCGAAACAGTTATGTTGATTTCATTTCGGGTGTGAAAGTAGGTAGTACTCTTGCCCGAAACCTACTGCCATTTTTGGTGATCATGCCGCTGGTACTGGGAGTTTTCATATTGCATTTCTCAGGGTCCGAAGTCATTGACACAGAATTCAGCATCACCCTATACACCATGGCTTACGCATTAATGGGCATGGTTTACACCTCCTGGATTTCCAATAAACTTAATGTGGAGGATCTCGAAAGAAAGAAACTGGAGCTAAGCCTGCAACGCTCAAAGAAAGAACTTACCGAAACTGTTAGGTTCAAAAAGAAACTGGTCACCACCACGCCGGAATATATACTCATCATCAATTTATCCACCTACAGCATTCGGTTCATCAATAAAGATCTTTCCCAGGAAGAAAGCTTAAGAAAAGAGGGAATAGAAGGAATGCCTTTAGTAAAAGTTCTGCCATTTGTACACCCTCGCGATCGGGAAAAATTGACAGACCTTCATCGCAAGCTTCTAAAAGCCGGAGATGATGAGGTGTACGAGGTGGAAGTAAGGCTTAAGTTCAAGGAAAACAAGTGGGAATGGTTCAGCCTTCGTGGGAAGGTCTTCCAAAGACCAGACGGGGTATGGTTGGAGGAATACATGCTGTTGATGCACAATATCACCAATCAAAAAAAGATACAGAAAGAACTGAATAAAGCACGTCAATTTTCAATTCAGGGAGAGATCGCCCGTACATTAGCGCATGAGTTACGCAATCCCATTGCGAGTATTGGAATGGCCCGACAGGTTTTGGACAAAGCTTTGGAAGAAACTGAAAAAGTAAAGGTTGAAAAATACCTGGAGATCCTTGACCGAAGCAATCGTACCCTGGACGACCTTGTGAACAACCTATTAAATTCTTCTAAGTATGAACCTGCTGCCCTAAGTAGAATGGATCTCACTGAAGCCGTGGAGAACAGCCTTCAAAAAGCCGCAGATCGCATCTATCTGTCGGGAGTTGAAGTGGTAAAGAACTACGGCGGATCCTTTTACATTCCGGGTGACAGGGAAAAACTTGAGATCGCCATTCTTAATATCATCTTAAATGCTTCAGAAGCAACCCTCCCGGACGAGGGAATTATAGAAATAGGCATTGAAAGCAGGGAGGGCGAAGTTGTTCTAAGCATTGCAGATAACGGAGAAGGTCTTGAAAAGGAGCAGATCGAGAAACTGTTTGATGCCTTCTATACCAGCAAAGACTCAGGAATGGGAGTAGGGCTAAATTCTGTAAAAAACATTCTTGAAGAGCACCAGGCAAGGATCACTGTGGACAGTGAGGTAAATCAGGGTACCAGATTTACAATTTATTTTCCGGGGGAAAAGTAAAATTCAAATAAACTATTACAAAAAAAGCAGCACTTCTAAGTGCTGCTTTTTTGATTTAATTGGTCGGAAATTATTCTCCGGCATCTGAAGTTCTCAGGCCGCTGCTTTTTACCAGCCTGATGAATTCTGCCCGGTAGCCTTCCTCGTCTTTTCCGCGGCCTTTTTCGGCCAGGTCAAGAACCATAGGAATGCCTTTGCCATTGCTGAATTCAGATTCCCTCAAATTCATTCCGAAGAGCGCAAGTGCCGAAATAAAATTAAGATCTTCTGAAGCTGCTTTTTCCGAAGATGTATAGACCACCTCCTGCAGCAGTTTGCTTTTCTTGCCTTCGGGTTTCTTATAGCGGAATTTTACCGTAAGCAGCTCATTGGAATTGTTCGCGGTAGGCTGCCGTTTGACATATTTGTAGTCATCGATATCCTTAAGAAACTCGCTCTTTACGCCGGGAGGGATGAGTTCGTAGACTGCGGTAACATTGTGGCCGCTTCCCAGTTCCCCCGCATCTTTTTTGTCGTCATTGAAATCTTCATCATTGAGCAGGCGGTTCTCGTACCCTATGAGCCGGTAAGCCTGTACGTTATCGGGATTGAATTCCACCTGTATCTTCACATCTTTGGCAATGGTGTACAATGTTCCTCCAAACTCGGTGCCCAGCACTCGTTGGGCCTCCTGCATAGAATCTATATAGGCGTGGTTTCCATTTCCGGTTTGTGCCAGGGTCTCAAGTTTAGAATCCTTGTAATTGCCCATTCCAAAACCAAGAACGGTGAGGTATACACCCGATTCTCTCTCTTCTTTGATCAGGTCTTTCATGGCGCTGTCACTGCTCATGCCTACGTTAAAGTCTCCATCGGTCGCAAGGATCACGCGGTTATTTCCTCCCTTTATAAAATTCTCCCGGGCCATCTTATAGGCCAGTTTGATCCCGGCACCTCCGGCAGTAGAACCACCGGCCTGCAGTTGATCCAGTGCATCTTTGATCTTGATCTTTTCGTCTCCCGAAGTTGGTTCAAGTACCACTCCTGCCGCCCCGGCATAAACAACAATAGAAATCCTGTCCTTTTCCCTAAGTTGGTTCACCAGTAAATTAAAAGCAGATTTGAGTAAGGGCAGCTTATTGGGACTGCTCATAGAACCTGAAACATCCAGTAAAAAGACCAGGTTTGATGCCGGCACATCTTCCAATGGCACTTCTTTTCCCTGCAAGCCTATCTTCACCAGTTTAGTGTCTTTATTCCACGGAGTTTGAACATATTCGGTATGTATTGCAAAAGGATGTTCTCCCGTGGGTTGAGGGTAATCGTAATTAAAATAATTGATCATTTCCTCAATTTTTACCGCATCCTTAGGTATTTCAATACCGTTGTTGATCATTCTTCTAATGTTGCTGTAGGAAGCTTTGTCAACATCAATAGAAAAGGTGGAAAGAGGAGCCGATTTTACAAGTTTAAAAGTGTTTTCTTCAATTTCTTTGTAGGATTCGTTGGCAGTGATAGGTTGACCGGGAGCAATTCTGCTTTGCGCTCTACTGTCGTAAATGCCTGTGACGACCACTTCCTCTAAAGCCATGTTGTCTGCTTCTAAGACCACAGAAATTTTGTCTTTTTTGCCTACTTTAACTTCTTTCGGTTTGTAGCCAATGTAGCTGAATACCAGTATGTCGCCCTCTTCAGCTTCAATGGAATAGAACCCGTCGAAGTTGGTTTGAACTCCTGTGGTGGTGCCTTTAATTATAACATTAACCCCGGGTAGAGGCATAATGCTTTCATCGGTAACTATACCGGTAACTGTTTTTGCTTGCAGCTGAAGGCTTACAAGCAGAAGAAAAATAATTGGAAATCTCATATTGATCTTTTTAAAGTGAGATCGGAAGTAGGGAGCCGACTTGTGAATATTTGAATATTAGGGAAAAAATAAGAAATTTTGCTGATAAATCTTATCGTTGCCAGGGAATAATGAAATCATTAGGGAGAAACTAAGGAAGTGCCTGAAAAATTTATACCCCGCAAATCACACCTCTTAAAAAGGCCATTTTATCTCTTTGTTTTCTTTTTTCGCAGATATTCAGCAAAATAGTTGGCCGGGTTACTGTTGTCTCTAATTCTTCATTTTGTTTGTCAAGAAGCATCAGGTGAGACAGTTAACAATACTTTAGGTCTTTGTGTTCTTCAGGTCGTTTTATAAAAATTAACTTAGAGAATCTAAACCTGAAAAATGGAGAAATTGACGAAATCCTTCCCTCTTCTTTCAGTAGCTATTGCTTTTTTTAGTAGCCTTTTCTTTACAACTCTTTGTGCACAAGATTCTCCAAAGTTGGAAATAGGTGGCGCCCTGCGGTTCAATTACAACCTGTCTTCCTGGAAGGCCGAACAGAAAAATCGCGGCGGCGATTTTGGCTATGATATGTTCAGGGTCAATGCCGTCGCCGAATACAAAGGTATTTATGTCAATGCCGAATACCGGTTGTACTCCGAATCTTTTGGAGGAGGGATGCTGAAACAGGGCTGGTTCGGCTATAAATTCAACGAAAAAGATGAGCTGCAATTGGGTCTAACTCAGGTGCCGTTCGCGATTCAACAATACAATTCCCACAACTGGTTCTTCAATCTGGGCTACTATATGGGCCTTGAGGACGACCACGATATGGGAATAAAATATATGCACCTGGGAAATCATGTTGAATACCAGCTCGCGTATTTCAAAAATGCTGAAGAGCTGCGTTTTGGCGATGCTTCTGACGTTTCCTATAGCAGATATTCTTATGATGTTGCCGGTAATAATAAGGAAGTGCACCAGGGAAATCTCAAACTGGTCTACAAGTGGGGCGACAGCCTGCAATCGCGGCTGGGTGCTTCGGCTCAATACGGCGGACTTTACAATATAATCACTAAAAAGATAGGTAATCATTATGCCTTTGCAGGACATTACGAAGCCTTCTATAAATTGTGGAACCTCAAGGCTGAAGCCATGCTGGTTGCACATAATCCTATAAATGAAACAGGAAATTCCGAAGAGATCATTACCATGGCTGCTTATGGTGCGCCTTATGAAGTTGCAGCCGATTTCAATCTCTACACCCTTGCAGTTTCCCGGAATATTCCGGTAGACTGGGGACCGGTTTCAAACCTGCAGGTGTATAATGACTTTGGATACATGCAAAAAGAGAAATCCTCTTTTGAAGATTCTTTTATGAACGTAACCGGGGTGCTGGTCACTGCCGGGCACCTCTACACCTATATTGATTATGCCGCGGGATACAACCATTCCTGGTTGGGTGGCAATTTTGTCGATGATTTTGCTGCAGGAAATCCAGATGCTAAATGGGAGGCGAGGTTCAATATTAACTTCGGGTACTATTTTTAAACCCGGAGATCAACTCTAAAAAAAATAAAATTATGGCCAAGAAGATCGTAAGAAGTGATGAACGAAAATCGATAATGGGACTGGAGGTCAATGGACCTGTCTTTTTTACTTCTTCCGCTTTTATCATTGTCAGTATCGCACTCACTTTGATCTTTAAAGAAGAGTCGCAGGTTGTTTTCACTAATATTCAAACCTTTGTGGCAAATAGCGGCGGGTGGTTCTTTGTACTATGTGTAAACATTTTCCTGTTCTTCGTGATCTACCTGGCCTTTAGCAGGTTTGGAGAGCTCAGGCTGGGCGGAAAAGATGCCAAACCCGAATTCAAGACCATGTCGTGGTTTGCCATGTTGTTTAGTGCCGGGATGGGAATTGGCCTTTTATTCTGGAGTATAGCCGAGCCGGTCACTCATTTTATGACGCCACCTCTTGCCGAAGGAGGCACTCCTGCTGCTGCACAGGAAGCCATGAATTTCACCTTTTTGCACTGGGGTTTCCATGCCTGGGGAATTTACACGCTCGTAGGCCTTTCTTTGGCATATTTCACTTATTCCCACGGCCTGCCGCTTACCATACGATCTGTTTTTTATCCCATTCTCGGGGATAAGATCTACGGAATTGGTGGCGATATCATCGATATTTTCGCGGTGCTGGCCACCTTATTTGGATTGGCAACTTCGCTTGGTTTAGGAGTACAACAGATTGCCGCAGGACTGCATCACGTTTTTGGAATAGACAGTGGTCTCACTACGCAGATGCTGCTCATCGCCGGAATTACAGCTATTGCGACCACTTCTGTGGTATTGGGAGTTGACAAGGGAGTGAAATTCCTGAGTGAATGGAACATGCGAATCGCGGTTCTCATGCTGCTGCTGGTGGTCATCTTAGGACCTACCATTTATATTTTTCAGTCATTCGTGCAAAACACGGGAAGCTATTTTTACAGTTTCCTAAACATCGCTACCTGGACCGAAAGTTATACAGGAAAAGACTGGCAAAATGCCTGGACCGTCTTCTATTGGGGGTGGTGGATCGCCTGGTCGCCTTTTGTGGGCATGTTCATCGCGCGCATCTCCAAAGGCCGCACTATTAGAGAATTTATCCTGGGAGTACTTATTGTGCCCTCG
The DNA here is from genome assembly GCA_049687495.1 of Salinimicrobium sp. Taxonomy (GTDB): domain Bacteria; phylum Bacteroidota; class Bacteroidia; order Flavobacteriales; family Flavobacteriaceae; genus Salinimicrobium. The sequence goes on along the minus strand of JBAVJB010000155.1, from coordinate 3,415 downwards.
CTGGTTACTTTCTTCTGGATCTCAGCCTTCGGAAGCACTTCCATTCAGCAGGCTCTTATGGGGAACCAGACCATTGTCGAGGCCGTAGATGACAATGTAGCTACTGCCTTATTTGTCTTTTTGGAAGAGTATCCTTTTTCGGTAGTTCTCAACATCATTGGAGTGATCCTAATCGCCGGATTTTTTGTCACGTCCTCAGATTCCGGGTCTTTAGTAGTAGACAGTCTTACTTCCGGCGGGAAGATAGATGCGCCCGTAGGCCAGCGAATTTTTTGGGCAGTGACCGAAGGTGCAGTGGCGGCAGTACTTTTAGTAGGCGGCGGCTTGCAGGCCCTCCAAACGGCTTCTATTGTTACAGGATTGCCTTTTGCTTTCATCTTGCTGTTTATGTGTTATTCGCTCTATAATGGCCTGAAAGATGAACATCAAAAGCTGGAAGAAAAACGGACTCTTAAAGAAAAGGAAAGCTATGAAGGCGTTATTTCTGACCTTATTAAAAAACGTGCTGAAAAGCATAAAAATGAAGGCACTAAACCAACTGATTTATGAAAAAGATCAAGAACATACTGGTCGCGTTAGACCTTTCTGAAATGGATGAAGTACTAATTAATTATGCCTCTTTCATGGCCGACTTGCTGAAGGCGGAAAATGTCTACTTCGTCCATAACATCAAAAAATATGAAATTTCAGACCTTTTTGCAGAACACCTGAAAGATGTCAACCTGGATGAGGTCATTGGCGATGAACTCAATGAAAAAGTGGGGGAGCACTTCAAGGCAAATGCAAATTGGGAGGTATTGATTTCCGAAGATCCCTACAGCGAATCCCTGATCAAATACATTGCAGATAAATATGCCATCAACCTCGCTATCGTGGGGAATAAAAAACATGAAAGAGGTACTGGCGTTGTCAGCAGCAAGTTGTTACGCCTGTTGCGCTGTGACATTCTTGCCGTGCCACGTACTGCCCAGGCGAAGATCAAAACCATTTGGGCAGGAACCGATTTTTCACACGACTCGAAGAAGATCTTCAGGATCACCAAAGAGCTGCAGGAAGGGCGGGAGGTAAACCTTAAAGTGGTGCATGTTTATAGTGTGCCGGTACAGTTTTCTCCCTACGTCTCTCCCGAGGCCATGGGTCCAAAGGTAGAAAAGCACGTTAAGGAAAAGTTTGACAAATTCCTGAAGAAGCTCAACTATTCCGAGCCTATTGAGCCTTTGATCTTTATGGGCAGGGAATCTGGCGCGGCGCAAAAGATCCAGGCCCACATCAGGGAATCTGATGTGGACCTGCTGGTGGTTTCCGACAAAGGTGGCAACACTTTTTCCCCTTTTGCAGTGGGAACGGTGACCGAGGATTTATTTAATGCGAATTTGGGCGTGCCCTTGTGGGTTGTAAAGTAGCTTAAAGCGGAATTTTCGGGTAATTCTGGACCTCTTTTTCCTCTTTTCCGTTGTTGTTGATGATACGGCTTGGCCTGTTGTCTTGTGCTATTTCCCTGGCTTTTTCCAGGGCATCGTCCTCCTTTTTAAAGATCTCGATCAACTCTTTGTTTTGATCCAGTACCTGCCAATTTCCTTCTTCAGATTTATACTGTACGCGATAGGTTCGCTCTTTTATGATCGATTCTTTTCCCTTCAGGAGTTCTAAAATGATCTTGCCGTCGCTAAAGTTTCCGCCGGGATAAATCATAGGCAGCAGCGCGAAAAAAATGTAGTACATGGAGAAGTAGGTGAATTGATAGGTAAGCATCCCGCTTTTCATCACTTCGTTCTCCACAAGCAGGATCACGGCAATCGTACCGAGCAGGTTAAAAAGAGCCCCTCCCGAAAAGATGAGGATGTTGGGCAATTTTTCTTTACGCTCAATATTCTCAAAAGTGCAGTAGCCATACCAGAAATAGAACTTGCGTACCTCGAGGAATCCCTGCTTATAAATGGTTTTTCCACTGCCCACAACAACTCTTATCTTCTTTGCGCCCATGAGCCAGGCAAAGAAGACATGTCCCGACTCATGAAGAATTGAGATCACCGGCATGACCAGGAAAAATGCCAGTAAAAACTTCGGAATGTCATTTATGCCAAACATATTTCTGATTTTTATTCATCATTACCCACCACTTGCGCATGATTTAAAACCGCTACAAGGATCACTCCTCCCAAGACATTTCCAATCAGCGAGGGCAGCAAATAACCACCAAGGACTTCTCCCCAGCTCATTATTCCGGAGAAAGCCAGCACAAAGGTTTCTGAAGAACCCGCAATGACATGACTCAGTTCTGCGATTCCTACGATCCAGGTAATAATGATGATCACCCACACCCGGGCGGTTTCGGCAAAAGGCAGCAGCCACACCATGAGCGCGATGAGCCAGCCGGCAAAAATTCCGCGGAGGAAAATGGTAACAAAGCCGGGTTCCATCGCCTTTTTTCCCAATTCCACAAAAGCCGCCTTTACTTCAGGTTCAAAAGCAGTGGTCTTGGCCGCGATCAGCGCCACTACAAATACTCCCAGCAGGTTGGCCAGCAATACCACTCCCCAAAGGCGCATGACGTTCTTAAAGGTTTTCCAGTCCTTGCGGTGGAGCAGCGGCAGCATAGGAGTGAGAGTGTTCTCGGTGAACAGCTGCTGTCGCGCCAGGATGATGCCCAGAAAACCTACGCTGTAGCCAAAATTGGAAACCAGTGGCTCCCAGTCTGCATCGGGTAAATAGGCGTGCAGGATACCTTCGGTGAGCATAGAAAGGCCCATGGTGAGGCCCGCTGCCAGCCCTGACCAGAAAAGCGCATCTGAAGAGCGCTCCAGTTCAGACTCTGCTTCCTTGAAGATGGTGTCGTGTACTATGGTCGCCGAGGGGGATTGCCTCCTTTCGGTCTCGTTAAAAAAGTCTTCCTCTTCAGCCATTCAGGAGGTTTTCTTTTAAGGTAGCACTGTCGGCCAACCCGGAAAAACTTTTAACAAAACTATGACTTCAATACCTTCCGAAAAGGGCATTTTTGAGACTTAACTTTTGGAGAGAAAAGACCGCTGCGCTGCAAGAATAGAGAAAAAAGACTTATTAATGCATCCGTGGCAAAATCTTGAATTTTAAATTTTAAATCTTGAATTATTTTCCCGCAGCAAAAGTCAACCGCCAACAGCTAAAGCCCAACAGCTTTTTTTCAAGATACCCTTCTAAAATGGAATTTTTGAAACACTTAAAGTTACAGCCCCTGATCCAGATACTCGATTTCATCAGCGTCCTGAAATTGATTGAATCTCCACGCGATACCAAGCAATATCACAGGTTGGAGTCTTTGGTACGCAGTTTTTTGTGTAAACTCTTCGGCATAGGTGCTTCTTTGAATTTTATAGGTGTGAAAAATGTCTGTTGCAGTTAAAGTTATGCTCAATTTATCGTTTAAAAGATTTTCTTT
>JBAVJB010000154.1:0-5338 GCA_049687495.1 Salinimicrobium sp. | reverse complement strand
TACCTCCGGAAAGGTTAACTCCATATTCCTGGCGAACAGCAGCATCTCTCAACATTTCATCTTTCCAGTTAGTCTCCCAAAGAAGATTTGCATCAGGAACAATGTTTCCGTTAGCATCAACCGGCTGGGCAACATCATATGGGTTGTATGCTAGAGCAGAGATCAATCCACTAGCAGCATTTTGACCGGCAACAGCAGGAGACTGTCCCGCCTCAAGGTTAGCATTTCTTCGTGCTTCCCATGTCCACCTCATGTACTGGTCAGTCCCCAGAACATCATGCAGTTCAACAGCAGGAGTAGAAATACCTCCAACAGCAGTAACTTTTAATTGAGGCTCAGAATCGAAACCACCTTTTTTGGTTGTGATCACGATTACCCCGTTAGAACCACGAGAACCGTAAAGAGCAGTAGAAGATGCATCTTTAAGTACGTTCATAGACTCGATCTGGTCTGCACTAATAGAGTTGATGTTTCCGTTGTATGGCGCACCATCAACAATGATCAAAGGCTCAGCACTTGCGTTAATAGAACCAATACCACGAATACGGATAGTTGGGTTCTCACCAGGCTGCCCTCCTGAAGTCAAAAGGTTAACCCCGGGAACATTACCCTGGATAGCGCTGGTTACCGAAGTTACCTGCTGCTCTTCAAGAACTTCTTCTCCAAGAGAAACAACAGATCCTACAATAGACCTTTTACTTTGGGTACCGTATGCTACCACTACAACCTCTTCCAATTGAGCTGCATCTTCTTCCATAGTAACATTCACGGTAGTAGTTGATTCATCTATGACATATTCAGCCGCTTTAAAACCAACATAAGAGAACACAAGGGTTTCTCCTTCGCTGGCGCGTATGCTGTAATGCCCATCAAAATCGGTTTGAGTACCACGAGTGGTATTCTTTACCAGAACGTTCACCCCTGGCAGAGGCATCCCCTGTCCATCTACGACCGTCCCGGAAATCAAATTGTCTTGTGCAAAGGCAATCTGCACAACTAACACCATTAAAAGTGTTAGGATTCCACTTAATCTTCTTTTCATTTTATAAATTATTTGAATTAGCCAATGTCAAAAGTGATAATAAAATCTTAATAAAACAAACGCTAATTCCGCCGTAAACGTTAATATCTTAACAATTTAGAGACTTTCTAAACTTCAATCTTCTTTAGAAATATGGTTTTCCTCAGAAAATTGATTAAAAATCGGCTATATCCTGATTTATTACCCAAAATTGAACATTTCTGAAAAAAGTGTAAAAAATACATTAATCACCCGGCTTAGGACTAATTTCCTAATGAAGGTCATTTTTTAGGTCCTAAAAAAATAATTATATCAATGTGACCGGTTTATGCCATGCGAATTGTGTTCACTTCTTCACCTAACAACAGCCTTCCTCTTTGACTGCCCAGCGTGAGCATCTTTAATAACTTTTTGTGCTTTAGGTTCCTCAAAAGAAATAGCTTACCTAATTTTACAGCCTCACAAATCTTCAAGTTTTGTTAAAGAAACAACACACAAAGTTTATATTTGAATGTGGTACCGATGAGGCCGGAAGGGGTTGTCTAGCAGGCCCGGTTACCGCGGCCGCAGTGATCCTTCCTAAATACTTTAGAAAAGGGCTAATCAACGATTCCAAAAAGCTCAATTCCGAAACCAGGTTGGAGCTACGTGAACTTATTGAGAAGCAGGCAGTGTGTTATTCTGTACAACACGTATATATGGAGGAGATAGACGAGATCAACATCTTAAATGCCTCTATTTTAGCCATGCATAGATGCATTGATGAGATGAAAACCATTCCCGAATTTATTGTGGTAGACGGCAACCGCTTCAAAAATTACCGCAAAATTCCCCACGAGTGTATAATAAAAGGAGACGGGAAATATTTAAATATTGCCGCAGCCTCAATTTTAGCGAAGACCTACCGCGACGAATTCATGACCAAAATTCATGAAGAATTTCCAATGTACAACTGGAAGCAAAACAAAGGCTATCCCACTATTGAGCATCGTGAAGCCATAAAAGAGTACGGCACAACCATCTACCATAGAAAAAGCTTTAAACTGCTGCCCGGGCAGTTGGAACTTTCCCTGTAAATACTACTTTTGTGAAAAATGGGCATCATGAGAAACTTTCTATGGGCCCTGATCGCCCTCCTTCTTTTGGGATGCGCAAAAGACAGATCAGGAGCCGGGGAAATGACAGATTATATACCTGAAAATTCCGCAGTTGTTCTAAAACTACAGAATCCAGACCTGTTCTTTAGCAACCTTAAGAACAACGAGTTCATTAAGCAGAACAAGGATTTTCCTGCTTTTGAGAAGCTGTCGAAGCAGCTGGAGCTACTTCAAAATATCCCGCATAAACAGCCTGCATTTCTCGTATTTTCGAGCTCCAAGGATTCTTTGCAGTTCAGCTTTATCACCTCTCAAAAACTTAATGCTGCAGATTCTTTAGTTGAAAAAAGCTCTGAGATCATTCTCAATGCCACCGAAGGGATCCAAAAAAGCGATTTTGACGGCACCTCTTATTTTACCGCCGCCCGCGACAGCATCTTTATTTTGAGCAATTCTGAAGCTTTTTTGAAGAGCAGCCTCAAAAATGACAAAAAACTCACTGCTTCAGCAGATTTTCAGCGGGTGTTGAAAGCCGCTTCCTCAAAAGAACCTTCGGTTTTTATCAATCACGAAAATTTCACACCCCTGCTGAAGAAGTGGTTTCAAAAATGGCATTTTAAGGACTTCTCCAACTGGACCGTCCTGGACGCCGATATTTCCCAGACCTCTATCAGGTTCAATGGCGTTACGACCGCATCAGACAGTATTCCGGCGCAGATCAACCTTTTCAAAGATGTTCCTCCTGCCGAAAATCAGCTGGCGAACATCACTCCGCTCAACAGCAACGGCCTGCTCTCTGTGACTTTCCAGGATTTTGCGCCATTGAAGCAGAATTTGCTGAAGTTCCAACAAGGGGAAAATCCGGCTGCAATGTCTTCGGAAGAGCTGCTGCAGCAATCTTCTGCCGAAGCCGGGATGATCTACCTGCCCGAACACGAGGTTTTCGCCGTTCGCTCCCTTGATCCCGATGCTGTTTCTTTTTCCGAAGAACTTGCCGAAAATTTCCGCGAAATTGACATTTTTGAGTATTCAGGAGGAGAAAGCTTCAGCAATTTGCTGCAGCCTTTGCTAAAGCCGAAAAACCTGAAGTTTTACGCTCAATTCGATCAATATTTTGTGTTTTCTGAAACTTCCGAAGCGCTTCAACAGGTCATTACTGCATTTCAAAATGAACAGGTGACCGGCCAATCCACGGCTTTTGCTGCTGCTTCAGAAAACCTGAGCTCAGCGGCGTCCCTCCTGCTCATAAGCAATAACAAGGGTTTCAAAAATGTCATTCCTGAAGCCTTTTCCGAAGAGCTCAATTTTGAAGACTTTCCCATGACGGCCCTACAATTCGTCTATCAATCAGATTTTGCGCATGTGCACGCCGTGCTCACCAAAAGCACTGAAACCGCAGTAAGTACAGGTGCCGCCCAGGAAACTTCGGTAAGCCTTGCTGCTCCTGTAGCGGGAAAAGCTATTTTCTTCAAAAACCACCGCAGCAACGGGATGGATGTGGCTGTGCAGGACGAGAAAAATACGCTATACCTTATTTCGCCACAAGGCAGAATTTACTGGAAAAAGCAGCTGCAAAGCCGCATTTTAGGCGAGATACAATCGGTGGATATCCTGAAGAACGGCAGGTACCAACTCGCATTTGCAACTCAAAACGAGCTGCACGTGATAGATCGCGACGGGAACACAGTTAAACCTTTTCCGCTGAAATTTAGAGATGAAATAACGCAGCCACTGGCGGTTTTTGACTATGAGAACAAGCGCGATTACCGGTTTGTGGTCGTGCAGAACCGGCAGGTGTACATGTATGACAACAAAGGCCGCAGGGTGAAAGGCTTTGGCTTTGATAAAGCCGATGACAGGATCCTTCATCCGCCAAAGCACATCAGGATCGGCCGCAAAGACTATATCATCATTGCCGAAGAAGGCGGCAAAATTGACATTTTAAGCAGGCAGGGAAAAATTCGTGTTAAAGTGAAAGAAGACGTCGCTTTTTCTGACAATGAATGGTATGAGTACCAAGGCGACTTTGTTTCCACCAATAAAAATGGGCAGCTGGTGACAATTTCTGAAGCCGGAAAGATAAAACGAAAAGACCTTGGCCTCGCCGACAATCACAAGATCACGTCTACCGTAAAGACTTTTGTGAGCCTTTCAGAAAATCAACTGAAAATAAAAGGTAACACCGCCACTTTGGACTTTGGACTTTATACCGAACCGCAGATCTTCTATCTTAACAACAAGATCTATGTAAGCGTAACCGATCTGCAAACGCACAAGGTTTTCCTTTTTGACAGCAACGCGCAGCTGCTATCCGGCTTCCCCGTCTACGGAAATTCCACCATAGACATGGCCAATGCCGATGGCGACTCCGCCCCCGAACTGGTGGTGCAGGGAGATGAGGATTCTGTGTTGATATATGAGGTGAAGTAGAGACAACCCCTAAATCCCCTGAAGGGGACTGTTTGTTACAGCCACTAGATTAGGACTTAGAAACTATACAGTATCAATTTGTCAGATGTGGCTAAAAAAGGATTTTTAAAAAGGAATTTAGAACCTCACTTTGGCCCTCTTTAGGCATTGGGGGTAAAACAAAAAACTCTAACTCCCATTTTACCCATAAATCTCCTGAAGTCAACTTATTTATTTTCAATAACTTAGAATAAAAAAATCTTCAGTGGAAAATAAGGTCAATAATATGTTCTATGGAGCTCCTCCTGTTATCCATAAGCAGGCCAGGGAGTTGCGAAAAAGAGAAACAAAGGCTGAAAAGGTTTTATGGAATTTTATTTCCAATCATAAGCTTAGCGTGAAATTTAGAAGACAGCATCCAATCAGTCAATTCATTGTAGATTTTTACTGCCACGAGTTAAAACTGGTAATTGAGGCAGATGGGGAGATACATCAGGAAAAAGAAAATGTCACCTACGATCAAATGCGGGATAAGCATCTACATGATCTAGGATTGACAGTCTTTAGGTTTCGGAATTCAGAAATAATGCACCAAACCGAAGAAGTCGTCAACCGCATACATAAAGAAGTAGCTCGCATTAAAAGAAATAAGCTTTAGCCCACTTTAGGGGGTTGGGCGTTAAACCGAAAACACTCTTCATTTCACCCCTAAATCCCCTGAAGGGGACTTTTAGAATTTTCTTCCTGATGCAAAAGGAAACATCATTCTTTGCAAGAATAAATTGCAAATAGAATTTAGCCCCCTTTAGGG
>JBAVJB010000153.1:0-4710 GCA_049687495.1 Salinimicrobium sp. | reverse complement strand
GTCGGGGTGGCAGGATTCGAACCTGCGGCCTCCTGCTCCCAAAGCAGGCGCGATAACCGGGCTACGCTACACCCCGAAAACAACAGCTGAAGCTGTTATTCAAAATTTCAAGTTCCAAATTCCAATTATCTCCCAAAGCAGGCGCGATAACCGGACGGAGTTTATCCTGACGAATGTCAGGGCTACACCCCGAATATAACAGCTAAAGCTGTTATTCAATATTCAAGATTTCAAATTCCAAAGAAATAAATCTCCAATAAGGATTTATAAATTTTGAATTCGTTTAGCGGAGAGTGTGAGATTCGAACTCACGCGACGGTTGCCCGTCGACAGTTTAGCAAACTGCTCCATTAACCACTCTGGCAACTCTCCTCAGCAAAACAAAGAACTTCGTGTATTTTGCGGTTGCAAATGTATATCTTAAGATAGTTTTGTGCAAACCTTTTTTTGCCTTTTTTGAAGGGTTTTTCAGAAGCTGTTTATCATCAGTCGGTTACATGGAGGTTCCTTTTTCAGAAATTAAATTATAGATATACCTGAGCCTTTTCGGGTAGCTATAACACTAAAAATTCCTTAATAAAACAGCTTGTTTGAAAGAAATCGCAAGTAATTATTTATCTTAGAAAGGAAAAGACCTTTTATTAGTAAAATTTCTTTTATGTCTCTCCTCCCCGAAAATCTCATGAGGTACCAAAAGTTTTTGGCATTCATGCTCAAATATTGGAACAGCGATATCCTCCACAGCACGGCCTCACATGCCATGGAGGAAACTTCAAAAAATGAGCTCACACAGTTCGACGAGACCCCTGAGGAATTAGTTGAAGACCTTCAGAAAATGGGGCCAACCTATATTAAACTGGGGCAATTACTTTCCACCAGACCTGACCTTCTTCCCGACAGTTACCTGGAAGCCCTTTCCAGCCTGCAGGATGACCTCCCAACCATACCTTTTGAAGAGGTAAGGGAAATCGTGGAATCCGAAATAGGAAACCGCATTTCAAAGGCATTCAATTCTTTTGAGGCTATTCCTCTTGCAAGCGCCTCCATCGGGCAGGTGCATTTGGCAGAACTGAGATCGGGGAAAAAAGTTGCAGTAAAAGTGCAGCGCCCCGGAATAAGGAAGAAATTCATGGAAGATCTCAATACGCTCGAAGAGATCACCGAACTTGCTGTAAAGCATACCACTGTCGGAAAAAAATATGCTCTAAATGACGTACTGTTGGAGCTGCGCAGGATCATGCTACACGAGCTGGATTATCTAAGGGAAGCCAACAACCTGGTTACCCTCGGAATCAACCTGAAAACTTACCGCAACCTCATTGTACCACAACCGATTCCTGATTACACTACCTCAAAGGTACTTACCATGGAGTATGTAAAAGGGGAAAAGATCACTACAGTTTCTCCCTTAAGAAAAGTCGAAAAGGATTTTACGCCATTGGTAGAGGAGTTTGTTGAGGCATACCTCAAACAAATCGTCTCGGACGGTTTTGTACATGCAGACCCTCATCCCGGAAACATCCATTTACTGGAGAATAACAAAATCGCTCTTATTGATCTGGGCATGGTAGCTCAATTCTCAAAAAAGATCCGGGAAGATTTCTTGAGACTCCTACTCGGGTTGAGCAAAAACAATGGAGAGGAAATAGCCAGGATCCTTCTTCAGATGAGTGAAAAAACTGAAGAAGCCAGCGAGGAAGAATTTAAAAGGCAGATCTCCATTATGGTGGAAGAGAACCGCAACAGTACTGCCGGTGACATGCAAACAGGTAGAATGCTTATTCAAATGAACAGGAGCGCTGCAATGAACGGGATCCATTTACCGGTAGATGTGAATATTCTTGGAAAGATTCTACTAAATATGGACCAGATCATAGCCTTTCTTGCCCCAGAATTTGATCTTAGAGAGGCCGTCAGGAAATATTTGAGCAAACTAATGCAAACCGAAATACTGAAAGAACTGGCTCCGGAAGAGATTTTCAGTATTCTTCTAGAATCTAAAAACCTGTTAGAGCAGCTTCCATCGCGGCTTAACAAGGTCACGGAAAATCTTGCCAACAATAAATTAAAGATACAGGTAGATGCATTGGATGAAAAACGCCTCACTGACGGATTTCAAAAAATAGCAAACCGTATAACTCTGGGGCTCGTTTTTGCGGCGATGATCGTAGGGGCCGCAATGTTAATGAGCGTACCCTCGGCATTTACGATTTTCGGCTATCCCGGGCTGGCCATTATTTTCTTCATTTTTGCCGCTATCGGCGGAATGTATCTTACTTATATGATCCTTTTTAGGAATGATTGATCAAAAAAAGCTTTTATGCAGCTTTATCCCCGCTCCTATTACATCTTTTGAAGAGGAATGGAGGTCTGCACCAAACTGCACATTGACATCTATTAAATCCTCCCAAACTTTAAGGTCCAGAAATCCCGAGAGGATCTCATCATTAGGCGTTGAAGAACCAGATTTGGCTCCATAGTTCATCCTGTAGCTGGCTAAGAGTTTGTAAGGAAGGTAGTAAAAAGCTTTTCCTGAAAGGCCAATGTGATGGGCAACAATATTGTTGTCACTTATTCCTAAACCGTCTTTTCGTGAAAGAATAAAAGGTAATCCTATGATGCGGTTTTCATAGGTCCATCCAGATTTGTAGAGGCTATTGTTGAAGTAATTGTCTTTTCCGTCGGTAGTCGGATAGTACTTGCTTTGGTTGCGCGTGTAATAGTATTCATACATAAAAGAGGAGACCCACTTATCTTTTTCTCTATCTTCAATAAAGATTCCGTAACGGCCATCGGGAGTATTTCGAAGCTTCAAACCCGACATGTCTTCAAAAAAGGTGTTATATAGTAGGCTTATGTCATAATGAGACCAGGAAGTATTGAGGTAAATTTCATAGCTACCCAATTGGTTACCCAAGGCATTAAGCTGCTCCCCTATTTCAGTATTTTTTCCCTGTCTCCCGGTAATTACCCTAAGATAATCTTGAAAACTGTGGGGAAGAGCCCCTTCTTCAGGCGATGTTCCCGCCCATTGGGCAAAATGCTGGACTCCAAAAATGAGTTCAACATTTCTTATTCCGGAATAGACAAAATGAAAGCTTTTATGGTGAATTCTCAAATTCTCAACATATCGTTCATCATCTGTAAGAAACTCTTCCCAGGAGGCTTTAAAACCTATCCCTGCAGATTTCCAAAGGTAAACCGGTTCATAAATTTGAAAACTAATTCCTGGCAACGGTCGGGCGTTTAAGGACCATAACACATTTTCATTTGTGGCACTAAGGCCATTGTATAATTCTTGCTTATGTTTTCGCCCGGCATAGGTTTTCAGCCATTTATTCTGAAAGCTGAGGAAATATTGATCAAGTTGCAGCTCATTAGAATATCCATTATGATATAGCACTCCCACTCCAAGTTCTAGTGAAGCCTCAGGCGAAAAATTATACTTTCCTGAAGCATCGGCCCAGGTGGCAATATCAGTAAGTTCATCAATTCTACCCCTTTGATTAGTATAAAGCCAGAAGGGGTTTGTTTCTTCCGAAGAAAAAATTCCTTCAGCAGTAACCGAGGCATTAAAATCGACTTGTTGAGCAAAACCTTCAAAAACAAAAAAAAGAAGGATCAGGGGTAGTTTTTTTATCATTTAGATTTAATTAACGTGGTAAAAATAAGATAATATTCCTAGGACCGAGAGCGGCGATTAAAATTTGTAATTTTACCACACTAAAAGATCCTTAATGTTTTCATTTTTCAAGAAAAGAGCGCCCTTATCTAATGCGTTGCAAGATTTTGTTGATATTCACAATCATATTTTACCCGGCATAGACGACGGTGCACCAACGGTAGAGGATTCAATCGAATTAATCAAGAAATTCGGGGATCTGGGAGTATCTGAATTTATTGCTACTCCGCACATTATGAACGACTACTACCCCAACAATGCGGAGACCATTAGTGCGGCTCTTGAAAAGTTAAAGAACACTTTGGCGGTTGAAGGGCTCAAGCATGTAAAGGTAAAAGCGGCAGCAGAATATATGATGGATCAGGCATTTTTGGAACTTCTTGAAAAAGAAAGCCTGCTTTGTCTAAAGGACAATATTGTGCTCGTTGAAATGTCCTATTTTCAAGCCCCTATTAATCTTAATGAAATTCTTTTTCAGCTTCAGACAAAGCAATACAAACCGGTGTTGGCGCATCCTGAACGATACGCCTATCTACATTCGAAAAATCTCGAAAAATATGAAGAGCTAAAAACAAGAGGCTGTGTTTTTCAACTGAACATATTGAGCATCCTTGGCCATTACGGCAGCCATATTCAGGATGCAGCACTCGCTCTTTTAGATCACAACATGATCGACTTTATTGGTACCGACACACACCAACTAAGACACCTGGAAAAATTAGAAGGCGCCAAAATCCTTGAAAAAAGAGTGGACCAGGTGAAAATCTTATGTCAAAAGACCGCAGAAGTTTTTAGACCTTCTTTTTCTTAAAGGGTTTTTTCAAGGCGCCGAAAAAAACGGTTTTTTATTAATCTGCACCATAACCGTATCCATAACCATAGGCGTAGCCATATTTCGCCCCATAAGAGAATTTCGAATAATCCACGTCATTAAGTACCACTGCCAATCCTTTAAGTTTCCCTTGTTGTTTAAGATCTTTTGGGAAGTCCAAAAGCTTCTTCTCTGTATAACCGGCCCTGGTAACATA
>JBAVJB010000152.1:0-2001 GCA_049687495.1 Salinimicrobium sp. | reverse complement strand
CAGAATAATAATCTTTGATCTCAAGCTCATGGTTTACAGATAAAAATGCATTGATGCAGAATTAACTAGTTCTTCAGCACCTTTGTTAAACTATGCTTTTTAAAGCAGGTCAAAAATGACATTTTTGAGAGGTATTCCTGCAAAAGGCAAAGCTGTTATGCCGGTTCTACAGGTTCAGATTTTTCCTGAAGAGTTTCTTCTTTGTCAAAGTTCATTTCCTGCGGGACCCGTCTCCAGGATCTCTTCAAATAGTCATAGAACAGGTAGGAGCTGATAATTCCGAAAGGTACCATCATTAAACCGTATAGAAATTCATTGACAGTTTCTGTGTAACCCGGAGAATTGATTTCCATAATCGCGCCGATAATAAAGCCGAACACAAAGGTACCTGCATAGTAAACAACGATTCCCAGGATCGTGAACAGCCATTTACTCTTGTTGTATTCTTCTGCAAGTTTATAATAGTACTTGCCTATCCAGTAGAGCAGTAAAAATCCTAACATTGTTTTTCTTTTTGGTTGAGTTACAGTTGCTAAATGCAGCACATAAGACTGCAGTTATTGGTATTTATAGACTTTCCCGCTGTCCTGGATCTGGATCTTCGCGATATCGTTCATTGGGATCTCCCTTCGCAAATGCTGCAACAGTCTCGACCTTGCCCCCTTTAAAGTGTCGTTTTCGACTATCACTGTATCGAACAACAGGATGTATTTTTTCCCGTTTTTGCGGGTGATCCTCATTTCCAGTCGTGGAGAATTTTCTATCCTCACCGGTTGTCCTTTTTTATCAATGACAGTAATGGAATCTATAGCGTTGGCCTCATACCGGATATTGGTATAAGTGTACGGCATGGGATTGTTGATCTCCACCTCACGCAGTTGGTCGTTTCCCGGCCGGGTCATTTGCTCCCGAAAACTATCCACAGCAACGGTATAGTTTTTACAGGAGAGGAATAAGGTTAGAATTCCAACGGTAGCAAGCATTTTTGTTTTCATACTGCAAATTGCCCAGGTTTTGGCAAGTAATAAATTTATTAATGTTGTTCTTACTTTTCTAAATAGGTTTCAACATAAGATTGGAATTTGTCTCCGTTTGATCGAGTTGCTTCCCCGCTCATGGGAGATTTCAGTATCAATTCAGAATCATTCACTAACATAATCCTGTTTTCCGGAAAAAAATAAATTGTTCCATATCCGCTGGAGGAACTTAATTCGATTTTTAGATTGGTAGTCAAAACTTTCTCTTTCTCATTTAAAGCCCATTTCCCTGAAATGGGGTTCGTGTAATGGTATGTTGAATAAGTCACATCTTTATTGGAACCAAAATCCAGGGTGGCATACGGCTCCTTAAAAATGGTATCTTTGATTTTGTCCAATTCTCCATTCAAATAATGATAGGTTTTGGCCTCTTTAATTGTCCAGGTTCCTTTTAGGTAGTCTTCATCAGTCTTAGCAGGTCCATCATCCCGGCTACATGAAAAGAGTAAGGCAAGGATAAACAGTAAAACCGGTAAGAATAATTTTTCCATAATAGAGGGTTATTTTTCAGATATAATTTGCTCCCGAAAACCGTCCACCGCAACGGTATATTTTTTACAGGAAAGGGAATAGGGTTAGGATTTCCATTAAAGTAAATAGTTTTAGTTTCATAACATGCCTAGTGGGGTACTCTCGATTATTATCATCAATGTTAGCAGGAGAATAAAATCAACCGGTAATTTCAAATCTTTTAACGAATGGCTGACTTAAAGTTTGAAATCACGGCTTAGATGCTGTTATTAATTACCGCTTAATGATTTCAGATCTAAAAGTTACGTTTTTGGACTTCTTTTTTATTCTTATTCATTGCATAACCGACGAAATAACCTTTGGATGTCAATTGTATAGATTTTCTTCTACTATCTGTTTCGTCTTTTGAAGATTGAATAACCCCGACATCTTCTAAATCTTTTATTTGTGGCCTCATAGCCGGGACACTATTGAACCCGAAGGTGTTATAGTC
>JBAVJB010000151.1:0-21449 GCA_049687495.1 Salinimicrobium sp. | reverse complement strand
TGGCAGATTGCTTCAGTCTCCCGTTTTCCCGGGATCCTTCGCAAAGACGGTCCAGAATTGGGACCCAAAACCTGAAACCTTGATCCTTAAACCAGAAAGCCTCTCAAAAATGTCATTTTTGAAAGGCCTTCTTGTAAACTTTTTTCAGCTTATTTTTTCCTAAAGTAGACCGAAACCGGTACTCCGGTGAAGTTGAACTCCTGTCGTAATTTATTTTCTATAAACCTTTTATACGGGTCTTTCACGTACTGCGGCAGGTTACAGAAGAACGCAAACTGCGGCTGTGGCGTTGGCAGTTGCATACAAAATTTGATCTTCACATATTTTCCTTTGTACGCCGGTGGCGGATAATTCTCTATGATCGGCAGCATGATCTCGTTGAGCTCGCTGGTCTTGATCTTTTTGCTGCGGTTTTGATACACGTCAACAGCAGTCTCTATAGCTTTGAAGATTCGCTGCTTGGTTAATACAGACATAAAGACGATTGGCACATCTGTAAAAGGTTCCATTTCCCGCCTGATGTTTGCCTCGTATTCTTTCATAGTGTTGGTCTCCTTCTCCAGCAGATCCCACTTATTCACAAGGATCACGATCCCTTTGCGGTTCCTTTGTGCAAGCCAGAAAATATTTTGCACCTGCCCGTCAAAGCCACGGGTGGCATCCATAACGATCAAACATACGTCGCAGTGCTCAATTGCCCTCACGGAACGCATTACCGAATAGAACTCCAGGTCTTCCTTGACCTTGGATTTTCTTCTTATCCCGGCTGTATCCACAAGATTGAATTCAAATCCGAAGCGGTTATACCGGGTATCAATTGAATCACGGGTTGTACCGGCTATATCGGTAACAATATACCTGTCTTCCCCGATGAGCGCGTTGATGAAAGAGGACTTTCCTGCATTAGGGCGGCCCACAACGGCAAACCTTGGCAGCTCGGCCTCTTCTTCGTAAGTGTCTTCGGGAAGTTTTTCTACAAGGGCGTCCAGCAGCTCCCCGGTACCACTACCGTTAGTACTGGCAATAGGAAAATATTCTCCCAGACCCAGCGCGTAGAATTCCACGGCATTCTCCAGTCTCTTAGAGTTGTCAACTTTGTTCACAGCCAGGAAAACCGGTTTGTTTACCCGTCTCAAAAGGTTTGCAACCTCCTCATCCATAGGAGTAACTCCGCTTTCAACATCTACCATAAAGATGATGGCATCGGATTCCTGGATGGCCAGTTCCACCTGTTTATCTATCTCGGCTTCAAATACGTCTTCACTTCCAACTACATAACCGCCGGTATCGATCACCGAAAAATTTCGGCCATTCCAGTCGGTTTTGCCATAGTGGCGGTCACGGGTCACCCCGCTTACCGAGTCAACAATGGCTTCCCTTCGCTGGATCAATCGGTTAAAAAAAGTAGATTTTCCAACGTTAGGCCTTCCTACAATGGCTACAATTCTGCTCATAAATATGCTTTTATTCAGGCTGCAAAATTAGGGGATTTAAACCAATTCGTTCTATCTTCTGTCTTATTTTCAGAAGAAAAGCAAATTTTACTTCTCCGGGACCAGTTCTTCTGTGAGTTCCTGCTTCTTCACCAGCCTGCCTACCGTAAGACCCTGCACTACTATGGAGAACACCACGACTATGTAGGTGATCACCAGGAAGAGGTCTCGATACATGTCTTCAGTA
The DNA here is from genome assembly GCA_049687495.1 of Salinimicrobium sp. Classification (GTDB taxonomy): domain Bacteria; phylum Bacteroidota; class Bacteroidia; order Flavobacteriales; family Flavobacteriaceae; genus Salinimicrobium. The sequence goes on along the minus strand of JBAVJB010000151.1, from coordinate 19,769 downwards.
AGGCCTAGAGCTAAAGCAATGGAAATTCCGCCGCGCAGGCCTCCCCAGGTCATTATGAGGTGCGTGTTTGGCACAAACTGCATCTTTTTCTGAAAGATCCTTATAGGCACAAAAAGGGAGAGATAGCGGCAAAGCAACACCAGCGGAATGGAGATCAAGCCGGCAACTATATATTCCACATCAAATGTAAGCACCACTATTTCCATACCTATGAGCACGAATAACAGGGTATTCAGCAAAATATCGGTAAGTTCCCAGAACTTGTCCACGTAATTCTCGGTCATTTCAGACATGGCACTATTTCTCACGGTTTGATTCCCCACCAGCAGTCCGGCGGCTACCATGGCAAGCGGGGCAGAAACGTGGATGATCTGCGCCAGGGCATTACCTCCCATAACTGCAGCCAGGGTAATGATCACCTCCACATCATAATCGTCGATGGTACGCATCAATCGGTAGGAGATCCAGCCAATGAGCAGGCCAAGTAGGATCCCGCCTACGACTTCCTGCCCAAAAAGCTTGAGCACTTCCATCGCACCTGCATCTTCACCACCCATAGATGCAATATTGAAGATGGTGAGAAAGACCACAACGCCAACACCATCGTTGAAAAGCGATTCTCCCACGATCTTTGTCTCCAGCTTCTTTGGGATCCCGACCTTTTTGAGAATTCCCAGAACCGCAATAGGATCTGTAGGGGAAATGAGCGCCCCGAATAGCAGGCAGTAGATGTAATCTACATGCAGGCCAAGCAGCTGTAAGATGTAAAAGAGACCTGTACCTACAAAAAAGGTGGAAATAAGCACTCCTCCCGTAGCAAAACTTAGCACCGGCCACCGCTGCACCTTCAGCTTTTCAAAATTGGTATGCAAAGCGCCCGCAAAGAGCAGAAAACTTAGCATAATGTCCAGCAAAACGGTCCTGAAATCTATTTGGGTAAGCACGTATTTTTCGGCATTGAGCAGCGTGTCATCAAACAGGCTGATCCCAAGCACCACCAGTGTAAAAAAGATGCTGATGAGCATGAGGCCAATGGTATTGGGCAACTCCAGATAGCGGATGTTGATATATCCAAAAACGGCAGCTAAAACAACAAGAACGGTAATAATGAAATATACATCCATAGAAAATAGAGGTCAGCGATTTGATACTGACATAAATATAATGGAAACCAAGCACAAATAACAGCCAAAGCACTTGCAAGGGCCGCTGTTATGGCAGGTTTAAGAAAGATATAAGAAAAATGCTATTTTTCGCCGCTGTATCCAAAGCGTTTTAGCTGTCGCATATCACTACGCCAGTTCTTGTTCACCTTCACGTAAAGCTCAAGATGCACCTGTTTCCCAAAGAATTTTTCAAGATCCTTTCGCGCCTCTACTCCTACCCGTTTTAGGGCCGCACCTTTATGACCAATGATGATGCCTTTTTGAGTTTCACGCTCTACCATGATCACGCTGCGCATGCGAATGATGTTCTCTTCTTCAAAAAATTCTTCGGTGTCGATCTCAACGCTGTACGGGATCTCCTTTTTGTAATGCATAAGGATCTTTTCCCTGATGATCTCGTTGACAAAGAAACGTTCGGGTTTATCTGTAAGCGTGTCTTTAGGATAAAAAGCAGGCGATTCGGGAAGCAGCTCGACTATTCGGTTAAAAACCTGTGGCACATTAAAGCCTTCCAAAGCCGAAACAGGAAAAATTTCAGCATTCGGCACTTTTTCCTGCCATAGCTGCACCTGTTCCTCCAGCTGTTCCTGGTTGGATTTGTCGATCTTGTTCAGCAGCAGAAGCACGGGAATTTCAGAATGAATGATCTTATTGAAAAAAGCCTCGTCTTTAAGCTCTTTTTCGCCGATCTCTACCATGTACACCAAAACATCGGCATCTTCAAAAGCCGATTTTACGAAATCCATCATGGATTCCTGAAGTTGGTAAGCAGGTTTGATAATTCCCGGCGTATCGCTAAGGATCACCTGGAAATCATCACCGTTGACAATACCCAGTATCCTATGGCGGGTGGTTTGTGCCTTTGAGGTAATGATACTGAGCTTTTCCCCTACAAAAGCGTTCATAAGGGTAGATTTCCCAACGTTGGGATTTCCAATGATATTGACAAAACCTGCTTTGTGCGCCATAATGCTGTTTTTTGCAAAGGTACCCCCAATTCTCAGCCTTTCCTAATGCAAAGAAGAGGTTTCAAAAATGACATTTTAAAAGCTTATTTTTTTGATGTTAAGCACATTCCTCCCCATAAGACTGACGGCCACCAGCAGGTGATCGTGCCCCGGCACCACATCCTTGATCCTAAAACTGCTTAATCTCCCCGAGAGCAAAATGCCTTCTTTTACTTCCATCCCTTCAGACAGTTTTGTGTTGAGGTTTTCAAGTTGTTTTTCAATGAGCGGCCTCAGGTCAAATTTCATTTTATTCTTTAAAATACCATAGAGCAAGGTGTTTCCAAGAGTTTCAATAAGCGTATTGGTGAGCCAGCCGCTGTTCTCCCCGTCCAGTTCATATTTTTGGATGGCTACCTGCTGAGAAATAGGATCGAAGCCTACTGCAAGATGCATTTCCACTTCAAATTCCTTATTTTTGAGCAGCAGGGTGAGCATTTTTAGCCGCAGCTGTAAGACCAGGTCAAAATCCTCTTTTTGGCTCCGCCGAAGGGAGATCTTTTGTATCCTGGCGGTATCTGAAGTTTCTCCGTTTGCTTTTCCCTTGCTTAAGATCTTAGCCTGGAATTTCTTCTGAAGGAATTCATCCAGCACCTTGTAGTCTATCTTAACAGGCAGGTCAATGTTCACCTTCTCCCCGGGCTCAGCTTTAAAGTTTTCCATCTCGGCGATTTTTCATAAGAAGATAATGAATAAATGTTGAAACGCCAATCAAAAAGATGCCGCTCAATTCCAAAAGCCACTCCCGGAGTGGCTTTTTTAGTTTTATAATTTTCTTGAGAAAGCTCAGGGCGAGTTTTCTTATCTTCAGATAAAAAAAAGATGATCCTGTATTCTTTTATTGCTGTACTTCTTCTTTGCCTTACCCACATCTTCACCCAAAAACTCCGTCTCACCAGTATTCCGCGAAGTAAATGGCTTTCTGTAGCCGGTGGTATTTCAGTGGCCTATATTTTCCTGGCTGCTTTTCCCGAACTGAATGAAATTCAGAAAGAGGTAAGTGAAACCAAGATCATAGGCTGGGAAAGGATCTCAGAAATGGAAGTTTTCCTGCTTTCCCTCATCGGCCTCACCTTTTTCTACGGACTCGAGAACAGGACCAGAAAGTCTTATGAATCTGACCGCGCTCCCAACAAAGGCAAAAAGAAGAACATAAATATATTTTGGGTGCACGTTTCCTCTTTTGCCGTGTATAATGCCATTATAGGTTACCTATTATTGAACAGGGAGGAAGAATCTATACAGAGTTTCCTGCTGTACGCCATTGCCATGGCCTTTCATTTTGTGGTGACAGATCATGGGCTGGAAGATCACTTTAGCAAAAGCTATCGCACCAAAGGCAGGTGGATCCTGGTAAGCTCTATATTCCTGGGTTGGTTAATTTCCCTTTTTGTGGAGATACCCGAAGTATATATAGGAATTATTTTTTCTTTCCTGGCCGGCGGAGTGATCATGAACGTCTTAAAGGAAGAATTGCCAAAAGAGCGGGAAAGCAACCTACTTGCCTTTTGCAGCGGAGTGGTGTTGTACGGCGCTATCCTGATCCTGGTAAGGTAAGCCGATAACAGATGTCAAAAATGACATTTTTGGAAGGTATTTCTTCAGTGCACTTTCTGCGGAAATCTATTGCTTCATTCCGCGATCATACATCACTATACTACCTGCTACGGAAACATTCAGGCTATATGTAGATTTAAATTTTACCAGAAAATGTGCTTTTTCAATGGCCTTTTTTGACAGGCCGTGATCTTCTGCTCCCAGGAGATACACACAACGCCTGGGATGATCGAAGGTCTCCAGAGGCTCTGCTTCCTCAGTCAGTTCAACACCCACCAGCATTGCCCCTTTTGGAAGGTGCCGGTAAAAGTCCTCAAAGGTTTCGTAATGAAAGTAAGGCATAGCTCCAACGGCTTTATGAGTATCACAAGCCTGCTTCGCATAACGGTTCCCAATGGTAAAAATAAAGCTGGCTCCCATATTTTGGGCAGAACGCCACAACACTCCGAGGTTCTCCGGCGTTTTCCCATTTTGAATCCCTATTCCGAAAAAGCCCTGTTCCAGGTTGTCTACTTTCATATCGCAAAAATAAGGCTTAATTAAAAACTTTTGGTTTTGCCCAACAGTTTTCAATATGGTTAGTTGGTTAAGAAAACCAGGTTTTTCAACCAGATCTTTTACAACTGAGGTAAAAAAGGGATTGAATGAATCAAAATCCCACAATAAGTTTGCAGATAGATCATTGATTCTTTTTCTTTGGATCATCAAAATTTAGCCACCCCCACATTGTAATGATTGTCTTGTGATCAACATTTTATTGATAGCATCTATCTTCGGGTTTGTTTTATCAACCCTTCTATTTTTAAAGAGATCGACCAATACAAAGGCGACTTTTTTCCTGGGTAGTTTCTATCTTTTACTATCGGTTTACACCCTGCAAACCTACATTGTGGATGGAGGTCATCTAGATAAATATACCTGGTTTTTTCTATGGCCACTTATTCCGTACAATCTGTTTTTTGTTCCGGTATATTACTACTTCAAAGTAATTTTTCAGGATCAACTTAAGTGGAAAAAGCGACAGCTACTGCTATTTGTACCTTTTTTATTGGCAGTTATTGATGCTGGATACATTTACCTGCAACCGTATGAAGTATATTCTGGAATCCTGACCGATGCCATAGTTCATCCTAAAAACAGGCTGGATGCAAAATATTTATTACTGAATTTGAATCAACATGTTTTGATTAGACATCTATGGCAAATTGGGGCCTTATTGGTTTTGTTGCCTCAATTGCTGAAATTCATTCAACTGGGAAAAGAAGATAAATTAAAGCGCATCCTAAACAAATGGCTGGTTCTGTTTTGGGCACTGCTAATGATCTTTGGCATTTTTGCCGTCTTTTATTCCGTTCAAAAAATGGGATCCGATTTGTTTTACCCTGTCCTCCAGAATTCCCAAATTACGGGTATTGTGACCTTAATTTTATATTTATCATTCCTTGTAATCGGGATTGTCCCGGTTTATTTTCCCAGTATCCTTCATGGATATCCTCAATTACAGAAAAGATTCTCCTCCACACAAAAAGATGAAAAAGTTGAAACGGAGGCTTTAAAATATGGTTTAGCCGAACAGGAGGTCGAAACCAAACTTGCGCTGTTAAATCAAAAGAAACTTTATCTAGATCAAAATTTCAACCTTACCAGGTGTGCTCAGGAAATGGAAATGCCTTCACATCACATCTCCTATTTTCTCAAAAGAAAGTATGGTTTGAGTTTTTCTGCCTATAAAAATAACCTGCGAATGGATCATGCTAAACGTTTGATAGCCGAAGGTTTTCTGGAAAATAATACGATAGAAGCTTTGGCCGGAGAATGCGGCTTCGCAAATAGAACCTCCTTTAGTAAAGCTTTTAAAAACACATTGGATATGAGTCCCAGTCAATATGCACTGACTTTAAATTAGAACTCGCGCTACCAACCTGACTCAAGACCTGTTTTGACTCTTTTTTTGTGTCCAGATTTAATTTGAACACCTGTACTCTGCTACTTTCCAGTTACTTTATTTTTCTTTTAGCGTTCTTTGGCGGGAGACTTTTGTCTCTGATCTGGATATTTCGAGACCTGAAAAAATTAAATTATTTCAATCAACCCCATGATGCAACGTTATGAAGTTCCTGCCCCCTGCCCCAAGAAGGAAAATGAAAAGATAGACAGTGTTGATATATTGGCGGCGGTGGGCCATGAGATTCGTAATCCGTTAAACGCAATAGTCGGACTCTCCCAGCTCCTTTCTTCTACCAATTCAATGGATGAAGTGAAAAATTACACTGAAGGGCTGATGCAGACATCTGAGCACCTCATGGAAATGGTTAACAACCTGCTTGATTTTAGCAAGTTAAGGTCTGGAAAACTGGAAATGAACCTCAAGCCTGTGGCCCTAGAAGACGTTCTTGCCTCACAATTAAGCGGGCAACGCGCGTTGGCAGAGCGAAAAGGTCTCAGCTTTTTTATGGATGTTGACGAAACTATTCCTGCCCGAATCATCATGGACTCGCTAAAGCTTGGCCAGGTGATATTGAACCTGGTTTCCAATTCCATTAAATTCACCAACACCGGATTTGTCGGGGTACGAATAGAATTGGTCACAAAGACAGATTCAGAAGTGCAGCTGTTGTTCTCGGTAGAGGATAGCGGAATCGGGATCTCTAAAGAACACCTCCAAAAAATCTTCAACGCTTTTCACCAGGGAGATGGAGATACCTGCATCAACTTCGGGGGAACCGGTCTGGGCCTGACGATTAGTAAGCAACTTGTGGAGGCATTAGGGGGAAGTCTTGTCGTGGAAAGTGCACCTGGAAGAGGTTCGAGATTCAGTTTTACGCTCACAGCTTTTATAGAAGAGCAAAAAGAGATTGAGCAACTATCGCTCAATTCCTGGAAATCTCTCAAAGGCCTGAACATTCTAATACTCGACGACAGTGGCCTAAACTGCATGATCGTACAAAAATTCCTGGAATCGAAAGGCGCCCTGTGCACCACTGCGAGAAATGGAGCCGCAGCCCTGGAACTTATAAGCCACAATTTGGATGTCATTCTAACTGATCTTAAAATGCCAGAAATGGATGGATATGAATTCCTTGAAAAATTCCGCAAGATTCACCCTGAAAAGTATCAAACGGTCCCAGTAATCGCACTTACCGGATCGTTGTACGGACAAAAAGGAGAGGAGCTGAGAAAGAAAGGGTTTGCAGATCATCTTTTAAAGCCATTTGGACCAGAGGAGCTGTTCGCTACTATTCTTAAAGAAATTCAACCTTTTTCCAAATGTGAAGGAACAGAGCAGTGAGCCAGAATGTTTGCCCAGTCCCCAATATTTAGGGCTCATCGAATTCTGTACTAGCTTAAAAAGAAAAAGGCTTCACATTTCTGTGAAGCCTTGTCTTTGCTAGTAGCGGGAACTGGACTCGAACCAGTGACCTTCGGGTTATGAGCCCGACGAGCTACCTACTGCTCTATCCCGCGATATTGGACTGCAAATATACAGTCATATTTCGTTTCTCCAAAGCTTTTTTTACAAATTATTGCATCACCCAATTCATCGCTCTCATACGGTCCTCACGATCAAAGGATTCCACTTCAGCAGCAACTAATTTTTCTTTTAATTCAGTCATCAGCTTGAAGAATTTGGCATCTGTCACCACGGCTATTTTCTGAAAAGCCCCCTTTCGGCTCACTTCAAAGGTCAGGTCTTTAAGTACCGCCATTAAGGTGATTCCGTCATTATGCCTGTCTTCCAAATAAATACTCACCCGCTTATACCTATTTATCTTTTCCTCCAACATTTTCTGGATATCCTCAATGTTTTCAGAATCAATTTTCTTCTCCAGGATCACGCCAAGTATGTTGTCTGAAAATTCAAAAGAGGTCTTCATAGGCAGTTAGTTTTTGAGGTTCCCCGAGAAGTTACTGAAAAAAGTTGCCTATCAACAGCATTTTAGGAAAGTTTTAGAACCTACTGCTCCAATTGTGCGGCCTCAAAAGAGGTCAAGGTGCCGTGTTCAAAGCCGGCAGAGACCTCTATAGGATTACAGCAAACCTCACAGTCTTCCACGTACTTTTGCCTTGGCACCGATGGGTCCAGCAACATAGAGATCTCCTCCCAACAGTAAGGGCATTGAAAAAAGTGTTCGTACATGATCAACCAAGTACTTCGAGTTCCTCCTGCACCGCCTCCCAGTCTTCCATCAACTTTTCCAGCTCTTTCTTCTTCTCCTTATATTTCTGAAGAAAATTAGATTGCGCCATGGCTTTTTCGTAATCAGAGGCCATTTCAAGATCTTTTTGCTCGATCTCCTTTTCAAGCTTCGAGATCTTAGCTTCAATATTGCTGAGCCTGTTGTTGAGGGACTTCAGCTTTTTCTGGTCTTTCCAGGCGTTCTTATTGTTCTCTTTTGGGTCCTTTTTCTCTACATCTCTCTTCTCCACCTCCCGCATATCATTAAGCTTGCGCTGTTCAAGGTAAAAATCTATATCACCCAAATACTCCTTGATCTTGTGATCTTTAAATTCATACACCTTGTTAGTAAGTCCCTGAAGGAAGTCCCTGTCGTGAGACACCAGGATCAAAGTACCCTCGAAGCTTTTTAGCGCATCTTTAAGCACATTCTTTGATTTGATGTCGAGGTGGTTGGTAGGCTCATCCATTACCAGCACATTGAACGGCTGCAACATCATTTTTGCCAGCGCCAGGCGGTTGCGTTCCCCTCCTGAAAGCACCCTTACGTATTTATCAACTTCATCTCCGCGGAACAGGAAGGAACCCAGAATGTCACGCACTTTGGCGCGGTTGGTTTCATTTGCGGCATCTATCATGGTATCCAGTACGGTTTTGGAACCGTCCAGGTATTCAGCCTGGTTTTGGGCGAAATAGCCAATCTGCACATTATGCCCCAGCTTCAACTCTCCTTTGTGCTGTAATTCACCTACAATGATCTTTGCCAAAGTGGATTTCCCCTGCCCGTTCTGCCCCACAAATGCGGTTTTTGAATCTCTTTCTATAAGCAGGTCGATATGCCGAAGTACATTCTTGTCACCATAGCTTTTCGATACATCATGCGCCTCAACCACTACTTTTCCCGGCACGATGGAAACGGGGAACTTCAGGTTCATCACCGAATTATCATCCTCATCAACCTCTATCCTGTCGATCTTGTCAAGCTTTTTGATAAGAGACTGGGCCATGCTCGCTTTTGAGGCCTTCGCACGGAATTTCTCAATAAGCTTTTCGGTTTGCTGGATCTGCTTCTCCTGATTCTTCTGAGAAGCCAGCTGCTGCTCCCGCAGCTCTCCACGCAGTACCAGGTATTGGGAATAAGGCTTGTTGAAATCGTAAATTCTTCCGAGGGAAATTTCAATGGTCCTGTTGGTCACATTATCCAGGAACATCTTATCGTGGGAAACGATCACCACGGCACCGGGATAATTGTTCAAAAAGCCTTCAAGCCAGATGATAGATTCAATATCAAGGTGGTTTGTAGGCTCATCCAGTAGCAGAATATCGTTTTGCTGCAGCAGAAGCTTGGCAAGTTCGATACGCATGCGCCAGCCTCCAGAAAATGTATCGGTAAGCTTATTAAAGTCTTCTCTTTTGAAACCAAGCCCCTGAAGAATACGCTCTGTCTCGCCCTGGTAGTTGTAACCACCGTGGATCTCGTATTGATGCTGCACATCATTAAGGTCCACCATAAGCTGGTGATAACCGTCACTCTCGTAGTCGGTTCTTTCGGCAAGCTGAATGTTTATCTCCTCCAGCTTTTTCTCCAGCCGCTTGATCTCCTCAAACGCCTGGTAAGACTCTTCCAGCACGGTACGGCCTTCCACAAAATCTATATCCTGCTTCAAAAAGCCGATTTTAAGGTCTTTATCGGCAGCGATCTGGCCGGTATCGGGCTCCATTTCCTTGGAAAGTATCTTGAGCATGGTAGATTTTCCCGCGCCATTCTTCCCAATAAGCCCTACCCGGTCGCCGGCTCCCAGCCTAAAGGTAATCTCTTCAAATAAATACTCTCCCCCAAAGGAAACCGACAAATTGTGGATATTCAACATTCTTCTTCAATTTTTTTGCAAAGATGACTAAATTTACTTCTCTAAAAAAACTCCCATGGATTTCTTAAAAGGCCGGAAACTATACAGTATTTTGACCGGCACCTGCCCTGTATGTCAGGAAGAAAGCATGTACAAAGAAAAAAATCCGTACAAGATCAATAAACTCTTTGACATGCACGAACGTTGTTCCAATTGTCATACCAAATACAAAATGGAACCGTCTTTCTTCTTCGGCGCCATGTATGTGAGCTATGCAGTGGGAATTGCCTTTGCCGTTGCGGCTTTTGTGATCGCTTATTTCCTTCTGAACATGACCCGTTTGAACACCTTTATCACCATAGTGGTCGTCCTTATCATTTTCCTGCCGGTGATCATCAGGTGGAGCCGGAACATCTGGATCAATTTCTTCTTTAGCTACGACCCCAAAAAGGGCAAAATCAAGAAGCCTTAGAAAACCACTTTTTGGTGAATCTTTGAATATCTACTTCTGAAGGCAGTGGCTCATCTTTTTCAATAAAGTTCAGCAGTTCTTCAGAGATCATTGGCGCGATAAGAATGCCGCGACTTCCAAAGCCATTGCAGCAGTACAGCCTTGAATGTTCGGGATGTCTTCCTGCCATGGGTCGGCGGTCAATAGTTGACGGCCTTAGCCCCGCCACCTGGTCTACAACCTCAAAATCAACATCAATGAGGTCTTTCAGTTTAGTAACCAGCTCTTCACGGGCAGCTTCGGTGGGTTGAGGGGTCTTGTCATGGTTGCTGTAAGTAGCGCCAACCGCGTAAATATCGCCTTCTCCTGCCGGAAATATAAAAATGGATGATTTCACCCCAACTTTTAGGTCAAGACCCGGCGCTTTAATAAGGATATATTCGCCCTTGTTCCCTCTTAGCGGAAGATAGCTGAAGAACGGGTTCTTCTGCAAACCAAAACCTTCGCAGAAAATGACATTTTTGGCACTTATGCCTTTATACTCCACATGGTCCTCAAAAATCTGAAGTGCATCATATTCAAACCTTTCCTCTTTCAGCAGGTTTTGCTGAAACAGGTGCGATTCATACGCCTCAAGTAGCCCACGCGGATCTATACGGGAAGTTTTAAGCACTTTTCCGAAGGAATACCTGCCGGGAACATGCTCATTCACGTGCGACACCAGCTTTGTGTCCAGGAAAGGCGCTAAAGTAGGTTTATCGGCTGCGGCAAACCAGTTGTTCTGTTCTTCTACGGAAGAGAACCGACGGTAAATCTCAAGAGGTTCCAAAAATGACATTTTTAAGAGGTCTTCCATTTTGCCGTAGAAGTCATAGGCTTTTTCAAGCTGAAGATCGGCTTTCCAGGCCAGGGTAAAGCGTTTTAAGATCACCGGATTCATAAACCCGCCGGCAACCTTTGAGGCTTCCTGGCTTTGGTCGTCAAAGACCAGAAAAGAGCGGCCTTTTTGCTCCAGCCTAAAGGCAAGGCTAGTGCCGCTTAAACCTAAACCTACGATCAAATAATCCTTCATAAAAATTCAATTTTGGATGCTGCAAAATTAGAAATAAAAAAGCCTTTCAAATTGAAAGGCTTTTAAAATATAGTGCTTTATGACCAGGATCAGTAATTCCACATATCCTGTTCAAAATTGCGAATCTGCTCTTTGATCCTTTGTGATTCCAGCAACTGCATAAAGGCATTGTTGCTTATGTAATCATCCACCTGCCGGTCGCCCTGTACATTATCTTCTGCATAGATCACCGCATTGAACCTTCTTGCATTGAGCAAGTGGTCGAACGAAATGGGCTGTGAAGTGTTTTGTGGATTAAAAGCATAGGCCTCATTAAGGACTTCTCTTGCCGCAGGGAACCAAACCCAGAACAGTTCAACCAACGCAGGCTCTGCGCTGTCGATAAAGTTAACATCTGGTGCTACAGGAGCAATTCCCAATAGGCGGTACTTCAATTCGGCCTGGCGTTTATCAAAATACCAGTATCCGCGGATGTGGTACTCAGCAATGTCGGCAGAAGAAATATCCCTTCTGCTGATGTACTGCGGGTCGATCTGCTCCCCGGCATTGTACTGCTCTATACCAAGATCTGTAGTATCAACTTTTGAAAGCGCCGCCTGAATGTCCTTTAGAGTACGCTTATCGTTGAAATAAGAATCTGCATAGATGTTTTTGATCTTTCCGTTCTTGATGTTGGCAACTAGCACATCATACAAAGAGCGCCTGGAACTTCCAATCTGGTTGGTATCAATAGGATAATACAGCGGAAAGTTCACCCTTTCATCAAGGTCGATTATTTCCCATGTGGTCTTTGCCCACAGCACATCACGGTCATCTACATAACCATATTCTAATGGATCGTTCTTCCCATAGGTCTCTTCTGCAACGGTAGGACCGCCGATCTCATCGGGACTTTTGGCGTTAAGAATATTGTTCTGACCAAAAGATGTCACCGAAAAGAGCACTCCGCATAATCCAACAATAAATCGGTTCCAGTTCATAGTTCTGTTTTATTAGTTGGTCAACTCCACAATAACTGAAGAGACCTGCTTTAATTTGTAACTTGAGTTTCCGGCGATCTGAGCTTCCACATCAAAGATCTGGATGTTCTCACCTCTTCCGGCTCTCTTAAGTGCAGAAATTGCACTTTGGTCAAGCTTTTGACCTCTTACCTGAATAGTTGGCTGTCCCGGAACTTTAAATTTGAATCCTGTAACCCTTAGGTCAAGATCGAAATCAAAATCGGGTAGCGCTGCACCAATGGTAGAGATCTCCAGGTTTTGACGCTGCATTCTCACAGTACCGTCTTCCCCTCTTACGGTTCCGACAGGACGTGGAATATCTTTTACACGGAAGGTTTTGCTATCTGAAACTTTTTCTCCTCCCGGAAGTTCTCCGGATACGTTGATAGTCACTTCACGTGCCTGAAGCGTAGTAACATTCATTGAGTAATTACCGGCTCCTCCCACAGAACGAAGTCCCGGAGCGCTGGCGCTCACATTTCCAACTCCCGGAATTGATATGGTCATAGGGTTATCCACCCCGCGGTAAACCACGTTCATCTTATCTGCAGAAATTACAGCAGAATTAGGTTTAGGGATCACACTGTAAGAGCTTTTTACAGGAATACTTACAATAGAGTCGCCTTCTTTGAATTCCAGCTTTCCGGTAATCTGTTGTTGACCGACATTTCCTGCAGGAAACTGCAATTGGACCTGTCCGGCTTCGGTACTTTTTATTTCTTTTCCGTTGATCACAACGTTGTCAAAGTTCAAAGTTTTGTCAACCCTTCCAAGAACAACTTTTCCTTTAAAGCTCTCTCCATTGAAAAATGCTGTTTTTTCAGGAATAACGATTGCCTCGTAGTTCGTAAGGGAAACCTCGCTTTGCAGCTGACCAGACATCATTGCTGAAAGGATATCACTTTCCGCAGCCTTGGCATCGGCCTGCATTTGAGTTAATTTTGTCAAAGAAGCGATTAAAGGGAAACCTTCAAAGTTGTACTCCAACCATGGGCGGTTCACACCTTCATTATCTTTAACTTCTGATGTTCTAAATTCACTTCTTATTTCTGAAGCGATCTGCGGATAATTCTCATCGATCAAAGAAGATACTCCTTCACGATATTTCTCGACCTGATCTAAAAACTCTCTTCCGGCAGCACTTGGTTTTCCACTTTGGAACAGGTATTCGTCCAGTTTAGCCGATTTGTCCATAGATTCGTAATCCTGACGGTCTTCTTCGTCTACTTCTTCAAGGCCTTTTTCTTTAAGGCTTTCCAGGTAAGCAGTGAATTCCGTAGTCAATTCGTGAATAGAATCTGCTTTTGCTTTTAAAGGCCGGTATTTTGCCGGTTGTTCCTCAACTTTAGCCTCAAGGCCTGCCATGAAACTGGCATTTCTCTCGGTAACAGAAGCGTTAGATTCAGCTATTTTTTCGTTGACCATTCCAAAGGCAGTAAGCACTTCCTTGGACATGTTTAAAGCCATCATTGCGATGAAAACCAGATACATCAGGTTAATCATCTTCTGTCTTGGTGATTGTTTTCCAGACGCCATTCTCTAATTTGGTTTTAATTCTTAATTACTGGTTCAACTAAACCAACTTAGACTTTAACGCTCATAGCAGAAAGCATTCCACCGTAAACCCCATTCAATGAAGAAAGGTTAGAAGCCAATGATTCCATTTGCTCGTTAAGCCTTGCAGCATTTTCGGCAACGGCCTCATTCACCTCAGTCTGGCGGGAAGCAGATTCCACCTGTACTTTATAGATGTTGTTAAGAGATTCAAGCTGGTTTGCGGCCGTGCTCATCTCTTCACTGTATTTCTTCTGTGAAGCCATGGCGTCAACAGTAGGAGTAATATTTTTTGCAGCGCCTTCAAAGTTGCGAATGCTTTCGCCAAGGCTGCTCATCAAGTTAGCATCGATCTTAGCTTCGCGCATGATCTCGTCAAGCTTTTTGGAAAGCAAGCCATCAGCCTCTTCGTCTCTAACAGCGATCTCGCCTCCTCTTGCAGAAGCTTCTCCACCGGCTAATTCAGGATAAACAAGCGACCAGTCCAGCTCGTCATCAACAGGTTCAAAGGCTGAAACAGCAAAAACGATCGCTTCAACAATAAGACCGATGATTAACATAAGGTTACCAAAAGGCCAGTGCATGATCTTAAATAGGGCTCCAAGGATTACCACGGAAGCACCCAGTCCATACACCATGTTCATTAACTTTTTACTTGACTTTGCTTGTGCCATAATAATTTAATTTAGGTTCTGTTCTTTTTGTTTAGGTTGTTGTGAAAAATAGGGGATATTTTATCTTGTTTGGTTGAGGGTTACGTCTGTACCAAGATAATCCTGAACAGTCCTGAAGCCGATATAACTTCTAGCCGAATCGGCATATTCGTAATCCCTGGAGCTCACCTGTAGGAAGTAAGCAACATCTTTCCATGAACCGCCGCGAACAACTTTTTTCATGTTCTCTTCATCGTTTACAGAAGGGTTCATTGAAGATGAATATTCATAAGAAGCAGGGTCGTAGGAGGAGAATACCCACTCGGCCACGTTTCCTGCCATGTTATACAAGCCATAGTCATTAGGCTCGTAAGATTTTGCCTCAACGGTATACAACGCCTGATCGGCGGCATAATCCCCTCTTAACGGCTTAAAGTTTGCCATAAAACAACCGCGGTCATTTTTGGTGTATGGTCCACCCCATGGGTAGGTAGCAGATTCCAGGCCTCCACGGGCTGCATATTCCCATTCAGCCTCGGTAGGCAATCTGTATGAGTTCACATTGTGCTTCCCTCTTTTCTTACGGTAAGCATTATGGTATAATGTTCTCCACTGCGCAAATGCCCTGGCCTGTTTCCAGGAAACTCCTACAACAGGATAGTCGCTGTAGGCGTCATGCCAGAAGTAGTCATTGTGCATTGGTTCATTGTATGAATAGTTGAAATCCTTGATCCAGACTGTAGTATCAGGATAAACAGCAACCTCTTCAGTTTTTATAAAATCGGAACGTCTGCCCGGCTCTGCCCTTGCAGCTTCAGAAATATCCATCCACTTGTAACGGAATTTAAGATGCTTCACATCTATAGAACGCTGGCCGTTATATGCTTCTTCAATAGGAATATACATGGTATCCATTACCTCGGCGTAGTACTCGTCTGGGTAATCACGGGTGTCCCAGATAAGATCAACATCTTTATTGATCTTTCTGCCTTCATACCCGCCCATGCTATAGTAATTGTCGTACATGTACTTTTCGTACACAGACATTTCTTCCTCATTGGTATCTGCAAATGCAAATTCCCCAATACCTCCGGTACCGGGTGTTTCTCCAACTTCTTCGGCTAAGATCGCGAGTTTCATTCTCACTACGGAATCCTTCACCCATTCTACGAATTGCCTGTATTCAGAATTTGTAATTTCGGTCTCGTCCATGTAAAAAGAACGAACGGTGACGGTTTTGGGAGGCGCATTCTTCAAAGCGGCAATGTCATCGTCTGACTTACCCATGATAAAAGCACCACCGGGAACCAACGTCATTCCCAAAGGTTTTTCAGGATGCCATTTTTTCCCCTGCACACCTACCAATTGCCCCTGATCACCCCGGCCACAAGAGGCCAGAATAAACACTACAGCAACAAGCACAAAAAGTTTCCTCATAATATCTCTCAAAGTTAGGACATATAGCTTCAAGGCAGTAAACCTATTTATTTATTTTCTAATAAACAATTTTTTAGGCAAAATGCATTCCGCTATTATCATATAAATATTTTAAATCTCGTTTTTTCTCTTCGTTTTGTACCACCTTTCAGGAATGACCTGATTGCAGGCATCAACATAATCGTCTTCCGTGCAAGGTAATAACGCGTGCCGTTTTAATTTATTATTAGACGGCGAAATAAATGGAATTTCGATCCACCAGCGTCCGCTTACGGGGCTTTTATAGAATACGAGCACCTCATCATCAATAGGCACCTGATACTTAATAAACTCTTTCTTGGCCGAAATAGTATTTTCATTTTTCCTGAAATTCACTCCCTCGATAAAATACCACAAAATCTGGGCGATCAACATGTTGGCAGTAGGAAAATTAAAGTTAGAGTTGATCTCATAAATTCCAAAGGAGCTCACTTTATCGCTTATTCCTGCATATCGTGCAAGAGCACAGATCTCTTTTCCGTCAAAACCGTTGGGGGAAGAAAGCCTGTAATTACCCAGCGCCCCGGCGCTTACAGCACCCATATCCAGACCTACGAGGTTAGCATCGCGCATCACCGGTTCCACCACACTCACATCGCCTGTTACTTCTCCCAGTCTATAAGCATCAAAGAACAGGCGCTCCATAAGCTCTATCTCCTCCTGTGAATTGAAATAGGTTTGATAACCCAGGTTCGAATAATTAAAAAGATTGTAAGGTTTGTTCACCACGATCTTCCCAACATACGACCTGTTGCTAATAGCTTTTTCTGCGTCCCCAAGATCAAACCTGGAATCGATGTTTACCAGGTTAACCATACTCTCCACGCCGTCATAGGCGCGGTATTGGCTGTAGATCAAATCCTGGCTCCCGCCTAAAACAACAGGAATAATCCCTTTTTTGAGCAGCTGGGCTACCACGGTTTGTACCGCGAAATATGTATCGTCAACAGATTCCCCTTTTTGAATATCACCAAGATCTGCCATTTTTAAATGCCAGTTTCCCGGGAACAGGCGGTAAAAAGTTTTTCTAACTTCGGAAAAATCGAAAGGCTCCCCCGTTCTCTCCTCATCCAGCCTGTCTTCCAGCACTCCAAAAATGGCAATTTGCACCTCTTCCAGGTCGGGCAGGGATTTACCTTCGGTATGAATTTCAAGGGCCGACCTCAGGTTGTTCGAAGCCGCCACCTCGTCTAATAGCCGCTCACTGACCGGCACAAAAAAATCGAAGTCCATGCCTTATTTCTTTTTTGTAGCTGTTTTCTTACGTGTAGTTTTTTTGGCCGCGGTCTTCTTCTTTGCTGTTTTTTTCTTCGGAGCCTTTTTCTCGATAATATCTTTCACTTCCTCAAGGCTCAGCTTTGCAGCATCAACAGTCTTTGGCAGCTCGATCTTGGTCTTACCCTTGATGATATTGGAGCGGCCCCAGCGGGCTTTTTCTACTCTAATCCCCTCATCTTCCCAATTATGGATGACCTTTTCGCGCTCCTTTTTAAGCTTATCTTCAATGAGCTCCTCAATATCTTCTGCGGAAAGATTATCGAAGTCATACTTCTTGTTCACATTGATGAACATGTTATTCCACTTGAGGTAAGGACCAAAACGCCCCACTCCTTTTTGTACCGGAAGCTCTTTATATTCATAGATAGGCGCATCTGCCTTTTCTTTTTCCTTGATCAATTCCAAAGCACGCTCCATGCTCACCTCAATAGGGTCTTCCCCCTTATCAAGAGAAACATACTTTTTCCCGTATTTCACATAAGGGCCAAAACGACCGTTGTTCACCTCCACTTTTTCACCTTTGTACTCACCCAACTCCTTCGGAAGTTTGAACAGCTCCATCGCCTCCTCAAAAGTGACCGAATCCAGGGTTTGATCAGGTGAAAGACTGGCAAATTTAGGTTTTTCCTCATCTTCTACAGATCCCATCTGCACCATGGGGCCAAATTTCCCAAGACGTACACTTACAGGCTTCCCGCTGGCGGGATCGGTTCCTAAAATACGCTCTCCTACTTCCCTGTCGGCATTTTCGGCCACGTCTTTTACACGCGGATGAAAATCACTGTAGAAATCTTTCATCATCTTGGTCCACTCCTCGTTTCCCTCGGCGATCTCATCAAAATCCTGTTCCACTTTAGCGGTGAAGTTATAATCCAGGATTCCGGAGAAATGATTCACCAAAAAGTCATTGACCACCATCCCAACATCTGTAGGCACCAACTTGCCTTTGTCGCTGCCTACATTTTCAGAAAGTTCCTTTTCGGAGATCTTATCATTCTGAAAAGTAAGCTGCACATATTTTCTTTCGGTCCCATCTACAGAACCTTTTTCGATGTAATTCCTGTTTTGAATAGTAGAAATCGTTGGCGCATAAGTTGACGGACGGCCAATACCCAGCTCTTCCAGTTTCTTCACCAAAGAAGCTTCGGTATATCTATAAGGTGGTCGCGTGAATCGTTCAGTAGCCGTGATAAAGTTGTTCTGCAGGCTCTCGTTCACACGAAGTGCAGGCAACATTCCTTCCTGCTCCTGCAGGTCCTCTTCCTCTTCATCCCTTCCTTCAAGATACACCTTCAAAAATCCGTCAAACTTCAGCACTTCTCCATTAGCGGTGAATTGCTTGTCGTGATTGTCGGCTTCTATCTTCACGTTGGTTCGCTCCAGCTCTGCTTCGCTCATTTGAGAAGCGATCGCTCTTTTCCAGATCAATTCATATAAACGCTGCTCATCCCTGTCAGCTTTTACGCTGTGGCTGGCAAAGTTCGTTGGTCGAATGGCCTCGTGAGCTTCCTGCGCCCCTTTAGCTTTTCCTTTGAATTGCCTGGTCTTGCTGTACTCATCACCATAAGCCTTTAAAATCTCATTTTTGGCACCTTTTCTGGCGTCATCAGAAAGATTGACGCTGTCTGTTCTCATATAAGTAATATGCCCGGCTTCGTACAGGCGCTGCGCAAGAGTCATGGTCTTACTTACCGAAAAATACAATTTTCGGGAAGCTTCCTGTTGCAGTGTAGAAGTCGTAAACGGTGGTGCCGGCGATTTTTTGGCCGGTTTGGTCGTAAGGTCGGCTACCTTAAAATTGGCGCCTATATTTTGTGACAGAAACTGTTCAGCTTCGGTCTTTGTCTCAAAGTTCTTCGGAATTTTAGCCTTAAAGGTCTTTCCTTCTTCCGTAGTAAATTCAGCATCTATACGGTAGGAAGCTTCAGCATTAAAATTCTGTATCTCGCGCTCGCGCTCTACGATAAGCCTTACCGAAACAGATTGAACCCTTCCGGCAGAAAGTCCGCCTTTCACCTTCCTCCACAGCACGGGTGACAATTCATAACCTACCAGCCTGTCCAGCACACGTCTTGCCTGCTGGGCATTTACCAGGTTGTAATTGATCCCTCTCGGGTTGTCAATCGCCCTTAAAATCGCAGATTTGGTGATCTCGTGAAAAACGATCCTTTTGGTCTTATCCTTATCCAGTTTAAGCTCCTCGGCCAAATGCCATGCAATAGCCTCTCCTTCCCGGTCCTCATCACTCGCCAGCCATACCATTTCGGCATCTTTGGCAAGACCTTTCAGTTTCTTGACGACCTCCTTCTTATCTTTGGATACTATATATTTAGGAGTAAAATCCCCTTCGGTATCCACACCCAGCTCTTTTGTGGGCAAGTCGGCAATGTGACCAAAACTGGATGCGACCTTATAGTCTTTACCCAGGAATTTCTCGATGGTCTTTGCCTTTGCGGGGGACTCTACAATCACTAAATTCTTCGCCATAGTATCTATTTTTAGTTTTGCAAAAGTATAGGAATTTTTA
>JBAVJB010000150.1:0-18630 GCA_049687495.1 Salinimicrobium sp. | reverse complement strand
ACCTCGGCATCGCTGTCGCCCTTTGTGGGGCCGGCGTTTCCGGTTGTAGACAATGCATAATCAGACTTGAACAATTCCCTCGCATTTTTCGCCATGCTTTCAGCCACTTCGGCGCTTACTACAGAGTGCTCCTCGATGAGTTCCTTCGGTACATTAAGCAAGTCGATCTTGGCCTCTGTAGCATAAGAAACTATTCCACCCTTAAAACAGGCTGAAGCGCCGGGATGCGTAGTAAAGGAAGCCGCCAATGCGCCCCCGGTACAGCTTTCGGCTGCCGCCAGGAATTTCTTTTGATCTGCCAGCAGTTTGCTGATCTCTACCGCGATCTTCTCGTCCTCCTCCTGCTCCTCGGCAATAATATCTCCAATAGTCTCGTACAGCTTCTCCACCTGCTGCTCAACAGATTTGATGAGGTCCTCCTCGTTCTCTCCTTTGGCAGAAAGCCTTAACCTCACACTGCCAAGGCGCGGCAGGTAAGCCAATTTTATGTGCTTTGGAAGGGCATCTTCGAAATCGTTAAGCCTCTCGGCAACGGCACTTTCGCCCATGCCGCGGGTAAGCAGAGTTTTATGATAAATGAAAGGTCGGTCAAATTTTTCTCTCAGCCTCGGGATCACCTGCTTCTCCATGAGCTGCTTCATCTCGTAAGGTACGCCCGGCATGGAGATATAGACTTTTTTGTCTTTCTCCATCCACATTCCGGGTGCGGTGCCGTATTCATTATGAAGCACATCAGCTTTAGAAGGCAGCATAGCCTGCTCCCGGTTAAGATCAGAGATCGGGGTTTTCTTGTATTTCTCGAACAGCTGCTCCACGTGCTTCAGCACATCTTCATTGAGCCGCAGTTGATCCTCAAAATATTCGCAAAAAGTGTATTTGGTAATATCGTCTTTTGTAGGGCCGAGTCCGCCGGTAAGCAAAATAATATCAGCCCTTTCCGAAGCTTCCTTTAAAGCATTCAGAATATGCTGTTTTTCATCCTGTACAGAAGTGATCTGGTAGACAGAGATCCCGATAAGATTGAGCTCTTTGGCAATATAAGCCGAATTGGAATCTACGATCTGTCCAATTAGGATCTCGTCCCCAATGGTAATTATTTCTGCCGTCATTAGAGATCAAAATCTTTCTTGAGATCTACTTCGGCGAGCTTGTATTTTTCGGCAATGACTTTAGCAGCATCATCGACCTCAGCCTTATCCTTACCCGATTTTGACCATTCCTCCAGGGTCTTTATCTGAGGCATTAGTCCCAAACCGAACATTTGCAGGTTTGGCTTCATCTTGTGCGCATACTGGTATGCCTGCGAAGGATCATCATCGGCGACTGCCTGATTCATACCTTCGAGGTCTGGCGGGATTTCCTCTAAAAATGTCTGCACCACGACCTTTACAAAATCGTCATCGCCCCCGGCCATTTCTCGCACGCTGTCTAAGTTGTAATTGCTCATTATTTTACCTGTATTGAAAAAAGTTGCTCGTTCTCAAGAAATCCGGTGAGTTCATCGCCAATCTTTACCGGCCCAACTCCCGCAGGAGTTCCTGTAAATATAATATCTCCAATTTTAAGAGTGAAATATTGTGAGATGTATTCTATCAATTCGTCGATCTTCCACAGCATGTGAGAAGTTTTGCTTTGCTGCACCGTCTCCCCGTTCTTCTGAAGGCTGAAGCCAATGTTATCTACATCCTCAAAAAGCTCCTTTTTTTGCCATTTTTCGCAGATCACCGCAGCACCGTCAAAGGCTTTGGCTTTTTCCCAGGGCAGGCCTTTGTCTTTTAACTTCTGTTGAAGATCACGCGCCGTAAAGTCAATTCCCAAACCAATTTCGTCATAATATTTATGCGCAAATTTCTTCTGAATATGCTTTCCCACCCTGTTGATCCTCACCAGGACCTCAACTTCATAATGCACATCTTCGGAAAAAGTAGGAATGAAAAATGGCTGCTTCTTCAGAAGGATAGCAGTATCTGGCTTCAGAAAAAGCACAGGGTCATCAGGCTTTTGGTTGTTCAGTTCCGCAATATGTTCGGTATAGTTGCGGCCTACGCAAATGATCTTCATTTCTTCGGAAGGATATTACTTGAGTTTGGTATTCAGTTTCCTCAATTTAATCGCGGTCAGCACCTTTTTTGTGTACAACGGAAAATCCCCGTTCTGGAACCAGCCAAAGTAACCCGGCTCCTGCTCCAAAATGTCTTCTACACATTTGTTCTTGTGCTTTCCAAAGGTAAAGACCTCCTGGCCTTTTTTATTGAAAGCGATAAACCCTGCGATATCTGCACAGTTCTTCCTGGCGCTAAAATCTGAAAGCCATTTCACATCATTCTGCAGCTCCTCTTCGTAACGGTCCAGTTGCGATTTCAAAACTTCGTAAGTGGCCATGGTGTCTGCCTCGGCGCTGTGAGCGTTCTCGAGATCTTTCCCGCAGTAGAATTTATAGGCGGCAGAAAGCGTGCGCTGCTCCATTTTATGAAAAATGGTCTGCACATCAACAGCCGACATGCCTTTCACATCAAAATCAAAGTCGGCGCGCAGCATTTCTTCAGCCAGCATGGGAATATCAAAGCGGTTGGAATTATAACCGGCAAGATCGCAGCCCTTGATCATCTCCTGCACCTGCGGCGCCAGTTCCTTAAAAGTGGGCTCGTTGGCCACTTTTTCATCGGTAATTCCATGCACCGCCACCACATCTTTAGGAATAGGCCTTTCGGGGTTCACCAGCCAGGTCCTGCTTTCTTTATTTCCGTTAGGGTATACTTTTAAAATAGAAATTTCAACGATGCGGTCTTTGGCGACGTGCATTCCGGTGGCTTCCAGGTCAAAAAAACAGATGGGCTTGGTGAGTTTCAACTCCATAACTTATTCAGCATTTTGGGTAAAGATAGTGTTTTTAAGAGCTTCCAAAAATGCCATTTTTGAGACCTCTTGCAAAAAATAAAGCCATAAACCCGCAACGGGCTTATGGCTGTTTTATCATTTCAGAAGATTCTAAATATCTCTGTCTTTGTCAAAGTTTTCCAGGTACTGCGCTACGCGCTGCACGAATTGACCTCCCAAAGCACCATTCACCACACGGTGATCGTAGCTGTGAGATAGGAACATCTTATATCGAATGCCGATAAAATCTCCATCGGGAGTTTCAATAACGGCAGGAACTTTTCTAATAGCCCCAAGTGCCAAAATTCCTACTTGCGGCTGGTTGATGATAGGAGTTCCCATGATGCTGCCAAAAGTTCCCACGTTGGTCACCGTATAGGTGCCGCCCTGAATGTCATCCGGCTTCAGTTTATTCATGCGAGCACGGCTGGCAAGGTCGTTCACCTTTTTGGCCATTCCTACCAGGTTCAGTTGATCGGCATTTTTGATCACCGGAACAATGAGGTTTCCGTCAGGCAAAGCTGCTGCCATTCCCAGGTTGATATTCTTTCTCTTGATGATCTTATCGCCGTCAACAGAGATGTTGATCAACGGGAAGTCTCTAATGGCCTTAGCCACGGCTTCCATGAAGATTGGCGTAAAAGTGAGTTTTTCACCCTCTCTTTTGGCAAAAGCATCTTTGTGCTTTTTACGCCAGTTCCAGATGTTGGTCACGTCCACCTCTATGAAAGACTGTACGTGAGCCGATGTTTGCACGCTTTCCACCATGTGGTGCGCGATCATTTTGCCCATACGGGACATCTCGATGATCTCGTCTTCGCCGTTCACGCTCACCGGTGTCTTAGCCGGTTGTGGTGCCGCTGCTTTAGGCTCGGCAGTTGTAGTGGTCTGCTCTTTTTGTGCCTGCCCCTGTGCCGGCTGATTGCCGCGGGTTTCAAGGTATCCTAAAATGTCATTTTTGGTCACCCTTCCATCTTTGCCGCTGCCTTCAATATTTTCAAGCTCATCAAAAGAAACTCCTTCTTCCTTGGCGATATTCTTTACAAGTGGAGAATAGAAACGTTCACTCTCGGCAAAATCCGATGTAGAAATGCTGCTTTTGGCCTGCTCTACCCGCTCTTCTGCCTGGGCAACTGCCTCTTCCAGTTCGGGAGAAGGCACTTCCTGTTCGGCCACCGGGGTTTCCTCTTCTCCGGCTTCACCTTCGGTCTCAATAATAGCAATAGTCTGGCCTACCTGCACTACATCATCTTCATTGAACAACTTTTCAACCAGCTTGCCGTCCACTTCACTTGGCACCTCGCTGTCTACTTTGTCTGTGGCAATCTCCAGCACCGCCTCATCGGCCTCAATGCTATCTCCAACCTCCTTCAACCAATTTGTTATAGTTGCCTCGGCAACACTTTCCCCCATCTTGGGTAACTTTAGTTCAAACTTTGCCATATTCTTATTTCGAAGATGTGATTAATTAAATTTAGTGCGAAATTACTAAAAAATCCGCTTTTTTAATAATAAAAATTCAGCCGAAAACGATTTCTGAAGATCTCTCAGCTCTGAAGATCAGCTGCTTTGCCGAGTAAAATTACAATTTCAGCGCTTACTTCGGAAGGTATTAAGATTGTTTTTTGATTCAGATCCTTCCGAAGCTGCCAAAAAACAAGCAGAAAAATGCCCTTTTTGACACCTCTCTGCGGAAGTTTTCTGAAAATTAGCTCTTCAGTGAATTTTCAAAAGGTATCCTGTTAGTGATGCTGCGGCCAAGGGTGACTTCGTCTGCATATTCCAGCTCATCGCCAACCGAAATTCCGCGGGCAATGGTGCTGGTCTTGATATCGAGGCCTTCCAGCTGCTTGAAAATGTAAAAATTGGTAGTGTCTCCTTCCAAAGTGCTGCTAAGGGCGAAAATGATCTCCTCGATCTCCCCGTTCTTTGCCTTTTCCACCAGAGGCTTAATGGTAAGCTGAGACGGCCCCACTCCTTCCATAGGATTGATCTTGCCGCCAAGCACGTGGTACAAACCGCGATACTGGCTGGTGTTCTCGATGGCCATCACGTCACGAACGTCTTCTACCACACAAACTATGCTGCTTTGCCTGCTCCTGTTCGCGCAGATCTCGCACAGCTCATTATCGCTGATGTTATGGCAATTCCTGCAGAACTTCACCTCGGTCTTAAGGTCCACCAAAGCTTTGCTCAGCGCCACCGTCTGCGACTCAGGCTGCTTCAGCAAATGCAGGACGAGCCTTAACGCGGTTCTCCTTCCAATTCCCGGAAGCTGCGACATTTCGTTCACCGCTTCCTCTAAAAGTTTTGATGAAAATTCCATGCTCCAAAATTACAGCTTTTTTGACGAAAAATTAAGCCGGCATCCTGCTGTTGAAGAAACTGCAGTTTTCGTATTTTGCCCCCGAAATATTTAAAATATGCAGCCCCTCTATATTCTCCTTTTAATAGCCGGTTATTTTATTGCGCTTATTCTTATTTCCTGGATCACCGGCACCAAGGCAGACAACGCTACTTTCTTTAAAGCGAACCGGCAGTCGCCATGG
This sequence comes from Salinimicrobium sp., assembly GCA_049687495.1. Lineage (GTDB taxonomy): Bacteria > Bacteroidota > Bacteroidia > Flavobacteriales > Flavobacteriaceae > Salinimicrobium. Next base: position 13,204 of record JBAVJB010000150.1, on the reverse strand, counting down.
TATGTTGTGGCCTTCGGGATGATTGGCGCCTCCCTGAGCGGGGTGACCTTTATTTCGGTTCCCGGCTGGGTAGAGGCAAGCCAGTTCAGCTATATGCAGGTGGTGCTGGGTTATGTTGTGGGATATATTGTCATAGGCCTGGTACTGCTGCCGCTGTACTACCGCATGAACCTTACCTCTATTTATACTTACCTGGAAACCAGGTTTGGATTCTATTCTTATAAGACCGGGGCTGCTTTTTTCCTGCTGTCAAGAGTGGTTGGTGCCAGCTTCAGGCTGTTCCTGGTTGCCAATGTACTGCAGATCATACTTTTTGACCAGCTGGGAATTCCTTTTTGGGCAACGGTGATCATGACCATTCTGCTCATCTGGCTGTACACCTTTAGATCGGGGATCAAGACCATTGTTTATACAGATACGCTGCAGACGCTGTGTATGCTGATCGCGGTTGGAGTGAGCATCTACTACGTTTCTGCAGACCTTGGAATACAGGGCGGCGATCTGGTGTCACATATCTCCAATTCTGACTTCTCAAAAATGTTCTTTTTTGATGACTTTAAAAGTGCCGATTTCTTCTGGAAGCAGTTCATTTCGGGAGCTTTCATTACCATCGTCATGACCGGGCTTGACCAGGATATGATGCAAAAGAACCTCACCTGTAAAAACCTGGGAGATGCACAAAAGAACATGTTCTGGTTTACCATCGTACTGGTATTCGTAAATGTGCTGTTCCTTTCCCTGGGGGTACTGCTTACGGAATATGCCCGCCAAAATGGAATTGATGCCTCCAAAGACGATCTTTTTCCGGTAATAGCGACCCAGAGCGGAATGGGGATGGGAATTGCGGTTTTCTTTATTCTTGGATTGATCGCCGCAGCTTACAGCAGCGCAGACAGTGCGCTGACCGCCCTGACCACCTGCTTCAGCATTGACATCATGAACATTGAGCATCGTTACCCGGCCGAAAAGCAGGAGGCGATCAGGAAAAGAATACACGTGGCGATCTCAATAGTATTGATCCTGGTGATCATTAGTTTTAAATACCTCATTAGGGATGCCAGCGTGATCGCAAAACTATTTGTCTTTGCAGGTTACACTTACGGACCTTTATTGGGACTTTACAGTTTCGGGCTTTTCACGAAATGGAATATAAGGGACAAATTCGTGCCACTGGTAGCGATCCTATCGCCGATCCTGACTTACATCATCAGTGTGAACAGCCTCGCCTGGTTCGGTTTTGAATTCGGATTTTTTGTCTTGATCCTGAACGGATTTCTGACCTTTCTGGGCCTAATACTGCTGCGTACCAAGTAAAATAAGCGTACAGGCAACTTCCACCTCGATGTCGTTATCCTGAAGCAAACGGTAAAATTCCGGGTTTTCTGTACCCGGATTGAAGATCACCCTGTTGGGTTCCAGCGACAGAATATAATCATAATACTGCTGCTGCCTTGGCGGCCCGAGGTAAAGGGTCACGGTATCAATGTCCTGAAAATGTTTTTTTTCGGTCTCTATTTGTACGCCTGCAAGTTCACCTTTTCTCAGGCCCAGCGCTACTGTGGGTACATTGTTTTTCACCAGGCGGTTTATAGCTACATAGGCATATCGGGAAGGATTTGTAGAAGCTCCCAGCACTAAAGTTTTCTTATTCATATATTTTTTCTCAAATGTGTAACAAAGTTAAATATCTGCAGTCTTTAAGATAAGAAATATTTCCCGCATTGGGGCGCTTTAAGGTACATTGATGGTTAGTGTTAAAAGAGCTCTAATGTTGAACCCACACAAAATAGTGTGGGTTTTTTCTTGAATTCTCTGTAACAAAAACTGGACTAAAAAGTCCTAAAGGTAACAAAGCAGCTTTTTTGAGAGTACTGCGGAAGTTTATTGTGCTTGGCAAAGCACTGAGCTATAAGTAGATAAACAGCAGCCCCAAAAAAAGTCTGAAAAAATTTATGGCTTCCGTGCAACGATTTGATGTTTCGAAGCGTCTTTAGTATAGAAGCAGGTACTTTTTGAGAAAGCTTTGTTTAAGTTGTATGTTTTACCCAGTATCTTGTTTAACCATTAATCATCAAATCAATCAAAAAATGAAAAAGTTCGTCCTATTTTTAATGCTCTTTTCAATTCATTTGGCAGGAAGGGCTTTGCCAGATCCTGAGATCTTTGGTACCGTCACAGGTACTGTCATGGATAAAGAATTCCAGGAGCCTATTCCCTACGCTACCGTGTCTGTAAAAGACAGCACCGGGCAGATCATCGAAGGTACGGTAAGTGCCGTTGACGGAAGTTTTACCTTGGAAAAACTGCCCGAGGGTCAATTTATTTTCCAGATCCAGTTCATGGGCTACAAGACCTTCTCGCAAGAAGTCGCCGTTTCCAAGAACAGGAGCAGCTTTGACCTGGGCATGATCTTTTTGGAAGCTGAAGTGGCGCAGCTGGATGATGTGGAGATCGTTGCGGAACGCTCCACCATCGAGCAGCGCATTGACCGCAAGATCATCAATGTTGGTAAAGACCTTACCACCATGGGAGCGACGGCTGCCGATATTATGAACAACATACCATCGGTTAGTGTAGACCAGGACGGGAACATTGCCCTTCGCGGCAATTCCAATGTGCGCGTGCTGCTGGACGGAAAACCGACCAATATGGATGCTGCCACTTTGCTGAAAACAATTCCTTCCACTTCCATTAAAAAGGTAGAGTTGATCACCAATCCTTCGGCTAAATACAATCCTGAAGGAATGAGCGGGATTATCAATATCGTGCTGCACAAGAATGCCAACCTCGGCTTCAACGGAGACCTTTCCGCAGGCGTGAACATTGCAAATCACAGCAGAGTGAACGGAAACCTCAATATGAATTACCGCACGGGAAAGTTCAACTTCTACACGACTCTTGGAGCGAACTCCGGAGAAAACAGCATCCACGGCTACATTAGGGATGTTGAAACGGGAGCTACTGAATATCCCGATCTTATTCTTGGAAATACCAGCAGGCTGGGAAAGCTTGGTTTGGATTTTTACCTGGATGATAACAACACGTTATCTTTCTACACCAACCAGAATCTTTCCAACTTTAAAGGTCGCGGAAATTTCGGGTTGAGGTATCCTCAGGAACCTGAGAGGAATTACATACAACTACTAAACACCGATGAAGAGAACCTTTCCTCTACCTACAACTTTGATTACCGTCATAACTTTGAAAAAGAAGGCCACGAGATCGAGTTGGAAGTGGATTACAACAGGTACAATAATGATGAGAATACGGTAACCGAATATTCCGGAGAATTTTCTCCCATGCCTTTTGACGAAACTGTGGACCGCACCGAGAAGACCCTGCTCACCAATCTGGATTATGTAAATCCTTTAACAGAAACCACAAAACTCGAGACCGGCGCCGAAGTGCGCCTGCGCAGGACAGACAATAATTACGGCACTACAAACGAAAGTTTGCAGGACGTGTTCTACACCTATGACCGCGATATCTACTCCTTCTACACCACCTTTGGACAGGAGCTTGGAAAATGGTCATACCAGTTGGGTGCCCGTCTTGAGAGTTACAATGTAGAAGCTACCCAGGAAGGAGAGAACATTTATGAAGATGACTATTTCACGCTTTACCCATCGGCTTTTGTGACCTTTACTCCCGGAGAGAAGAATTCTTTCCAGCTTAGTTACAGCCGCAGGGTTGACCGCCCGTCTTTAGGCCAGGTGAACCCGGTGAGGCAGCTGTCCACTCCCCGACTTACTGTAACAGGAAACCCAGCATTGAAGCCGCAGTTCACTAATTCGGTAGAGTTCAACTATACCAGAAAGATCCAGAAAACCACACTTTCGGCAGGTGTTTTCTACAGGATGATCAATGACGAGATCTCTCAAATTGTACAGGATGACCCGGAAAATCCGGAGCATATCATTTTGACCTTTGACAATATTGGTGACAACGATTCTTACGGAGTGGAACTTTCGGCCAGCCTGGAACCACTGAGTTTCTGGGACCTCAACGCCAACTTCAACTTCTACGCCCAAACTTTGCAAGGCTACATTGGCAGTATATACCTCGAAAAGGAGAACAGCTATTACAGGCTGCAGGCCAATAACACCTTTAAGATCACTAAACAGTTCAGGATGCAGCTTTTTGGAATGTACCAGAGTAAGATGTCAGAACTTCAGTTTGATATCGAGGACAGGTACTTTATCAATCTTGGAGCGCGATACAGCTTCTGGAATGACAAGGCTTCCCTAAGCCTTAACCTAAATGACATTTTTGACACCCAGGTCCAAAAATTCTCTTCCAGCCTGCCAAGCCCCCAGGAAGGGGAACTAAAAAGCGAGACCCGCAACCTATACCTGGGCTTCTCTTACCGCTTTGGAGGCGGCAAGAACCGGGCCCTGCAACGCAAACAACGTGATGACAATACTGCCAATGGCGGCGGAATGTTTTAATAGTTTGTTTATTAGCCGAAAAAGCCGCAACTGAAGAGTTGCGGCTTTTTGTTGTTAGATAAACTAGCCCCGGTTTTAAATCCGGGGCTATAAAATTACCACTTCAAAATGGCGCTTGCCCAGGTGAAGCCGCTACCAAAAGCAGCCAGCACCACGGTATCGCCTTCCTTGATCTTGCCTTCTTCCCAGGCTTCGGTCAAAGCAATAGGAATAGAAGCCGCCGTGGTATTTCCGAATTTCTGAATGTTGTTGTACACCTGCTCATCCTTCAGCTTAAATTTTTGCTGAATGAACTGCGAGATCCTCAGGTTTGCCTGGTGCGGAATAAGCATATCGATGTCCTTCACCTCCAAACCGTTGGCTTGTAAACCTTCGTTAATCACTTCAGAAAAACGCACTACGGCATTTTTAAACACGAACTGGCCGTTCATGTAAGGATAGTAAGGAATATCATCTCCCTGCGGATTTTCAGCAATGATCTCGGGCACCCAATGCAGGGTACTTGGACCTTTCAGAGAAAGTTCCAGCGCGTGTTTTCCTTCAGAATGCAGGTGCGTGGAAAGAATTCCCTGGCCGTTATGGTCGCTGCGGGTAAGCACTGCCGCTCCTGCACCATCACCAAAGATCACAGAAACTCCCCTTCCGCGGGTAGTAAAATCAAGTCCGCCGCTGTGGTTCTCGCTACCTATCACCAGTACATTTTTGTACATGCCTGTTTTGATAAATTGATCGGCCACAGAAAGCGCGTAAATAAAGCCGCTACACTGGTTTCGCACATCAAGCGCGGGACAGGTGTTGATCTCCAGCATGTCCTGCACCTGCACACCACAGCCCGGGAAATAATAATCTGGGCTAAGGGTGGCAAAAACAATGAGGTCAATATCGTCTTTTGAGATTTTGGCGCGTTCGAGGGCTATTTTGGCCGCTTTCACTCCCATGGTAGCAGTGGTGTTCCCGTCTCCTTTCTTTATATGGCGGCGCTCTTGGATACCTGTTCGCTCCTGAATCCAGGCATCGTTGGTATCCATCATTTTGGCGAGATCATCATTGGTTACAACGTTTTCGGGAACGTAGCTCCCCAAGCCCGCGATTTTACTTTGGTACATGTATTAATTCTTAAGTATTGTTCTTTTAAATTTAGCAATTAATAAAAAATTGCCCCGCAATATAAGAAAGATTAACATTCCTGAATTTTCTGAACCTAAATAATCCATAATTCTGAAATATTTCCTTTTCTGTTTCTGAAGGAATCCGGTTCGATCCCATTTGTGACAACAAAAAAGCCCGCTAAATAGCGAGCTTTTCTTGTTATGTTTAGAATACAGCGATAAATGTTTTACAGCAACTTCTCGTAATTCCTGGTGTTCACTTTTGCCCCAAGTTGATGAAGCAGGTTGTATAGGCCCATCAAGGCCCGGCTTACGTAGATGAAATGTTCGCTGCCGCGGTTCGCGTCCATTTTGCGCAGCTCGGCATCTTTGCTGTACTTCTCGCTTACCGCAGAAATTTCGGCCAGGAAAGACTCATCAGCAAAGTCGAATTCTTCCACATTGAGAGGACGGGCAAAAAGGCTCAGCATTTCCCGGTACAAAGCTGAAAAATATTCAGTCTCTCTTTCGGAATCACTCTCTTTAAGGATCTCCAGCTCCATCAAGGTTTTTCTAAAAAGAAAGGGGTCTTCAAAATGCCTTTTTTGGGTAAGCTTAAAATAAGGTTCATAAAATTCCTGCGGAATCCTTTTGATACAGCCAAAGTCAAGCGCGATCAAATTTGCATTTTCATCGATCAGGAAATTCCCGGGATGAGGATCTGCATGTACGGCTTTTAACTTGTGCACCTGGTACATGTAAAAGTCCCACAGCGTCTGCCCTACTTTATCTGCCTCTTTTTGATCTTTATTTTCTTTTGCAAATTCACTAAGGTGCCGCCCGGTCATCCAGTCCATGCTAATGATCTTTTCGCTGGAGAGCTCTTCATAATACTTCGGAAAAAGCAAATTCGGTAAGCCTTCACAGGCAGCAGAAAGCTCTTTACTTTGCTGTACTTCCAAGAGATAATCTGTCTCTTCCAGCAGCTTGCCTTCAACCTCGGCAAAGAATTTTTCTGAATCTTTTGCCTTGATGTTGAACATCTTCAAAGCAATGGGTTTGACCATGGCAAGGTCTGAACTTATACTGTCAGCCACGCCGGGATACTGGATCTTCACGGCCAGCTGTTTGCCGTCCTTTTTTGCCTTATGCACCTGCCCAATACTGGCAGCGTTGACAGACTGTAACGAAAACTCGTCATAGAGTTCTTCGGGATATTTTCCGTGGTATTGTTTAAAGGTCTTTCGCACCAGCGGAGCAGAAAGCGGCGGCACGCTAAACTGGGCAAGGCTGAACTTTTCAACGTATGCTCCCGGCAGCAGATTCTTCTCCATAGAGAGCATCTGCGCGAGTTTGAGGGCGCTGCCTTTTAGGCTTTTTAGGCCGTTGTAAATGTCGTCTGCGTTGTTTCGATCCAGCTCTTCCCTGTCGGTTTCAGGATTCAGGGCTTTTTTGCCGTAATATTTCAGGTAATTACCGCCAATTTTTATTCCGGTCTGCAGCATTTTACCACTGCGACCAATCTTTCCGGTAGGAATCTTATCTATAGTTTTCATTCTTTTTCAGCAATAAAAACCCGCAGGGGAATTGTAGGGAATATTCCGGGCTGCGGGAATGGTACGGGAGTTCTATGACATTTTTTCTTTCCATAAGAATTTGCCCAGATCTAAAACCCGTTCCAAGGGGGCAGTATTGAACAAGTCAAAAAGTGTATTGACCGATTTTTCTATGGCGACGTCTGTACTTTCAAACTGCGGCGAATTGTCATCTTTCCAGAATTTCAGCAAGAAAAGCAACTGCAACCAAACCGCTTCAGAAAAGACAGTGGAGGATTTTAGCAGTCTTACTTCGGAATCATCATCGACAGACGCAGCAAAGTCTTTAACCTTCCTGCGAAGCCGCTTCAGCTGCTCCAGGTTCTTCAGCGGCGCTTTGCTCTTGTTCAGGCTAAACAGCACGTAGCTCCTGTTGGCCTTCAATACTTCAAAAAAGGTAAAATAGAAGGTGAGCAGTTTTTCCCTGGCCGAAAAAGCCGAATATTCCTCACTCTTCTCCATCAGCTCAAGACTGTGGTCAAAAAACCCGACCCAAACTTCCCGCTCCAGGGCCTCAAAACTTCCGAAGTGATTGTAAAACTCTTCTTCAGTAATTTTATTCTCTTTACAAAACTTGAAGACGGTGCCCGGCACTTGTGCATTGGCCAGAACATAATCCATGTACAAAGAGACCAGATCTTCACGGGTCATTACTTTCTTTTCTTTCTTCACTGCAGCCATTTTTTTTCTTTTATAAAGTTAACTCTTTTTGTTTAAATAAATAAATTTATTTTTAAACAATATTTTTAATTGCTTCGCCTTTCTGTCTCAGACTTAGACGTTTTAATACTACAAACATTACGCCGTTTATGTCAGTTTGTCAGCGCAAGCTGCTTGGTATTTTTTTTGACCTGTGGAGGCTGGAAAACGTTAACACATTTAAAAAAAGCACATATGGCAACCGGAAACATTAATGTATCTGTAGAGAACATTTTTCCTTTGATAAAAAAGTTCCTTTACAGCGACCATGAGATCTTCCTTCGAGAGCTGATCTCAAACGCGACAGACGCGACCCTTAAACTGAAACACCTCACCAATATTGGAGAAGCAACTGTTGAATATGGCAATCCCGTCATTGAAGTTGCGATCGACAAAGACAAAAAGCAGCTGCGCATAAGCGACCAGGGAATTGGGATGACCAAAGAAGAAGTTGAGAAGTACATCAACCAGGTGGCATTCTCTGGAGCTGAAGAGTTTCTTGAAAAATATAAAGATTCGGCTAAAGACAGCGGGATCATCGGCCACTTTGGTCTTGGGTTCTACTCTGCCTTCATGGTAGCCAATAAAGTGGAGATCATCACCAAGTCTTATAAAGACGAGCCTGCCGCTCACTGGGTTTGTGAAGGCACTACCGAATTTACCCTTGAAGAAGCCGATAAAAAAGAGCACGGAACTGACATTATCCTGCACATCAACGAGGATGACAAGGAATTCCTTGAGGAAAACCGCATTCAAGAGCTATTGGTGAAGTACAATAAGTTCATGCCTATTCCAATTAAATTCGGCACAAAGGAAGAAACTTTAGACTTACCTGAAGATGCTCCCGAAGATGCGAAGCCTGAGACAAAAACAGTTGATAACATCATCAACAACACCAATCCTGCATGGACAAAGCAGCCTACAGATCTTGAGGACAAGGATTATAATGATTTCTACCGTGAATTGTACCCAATGCAGTTCGAGGAGCCTTTATTCCACATTCACCTTAATGTAGATTACCCGTTCAACCTTACCGGGATCCTTTACTTCCCGAAGATGACACGGGACATGAACATTCAAAAGGACAAGATCCAGCTGTACCAAAACCAGGTTTTCGTAACCGACAACGTGGAAGGCATCGTACCGGAATTCCTTACAATGTTGCGCGGGGTGATAGATTCTCCTGATATTCCGCTGAACGTTTCCAGGTCTTACCTGCAGGCAGACGGCGCGGTGAAAAAGATCTCCAGCTACATCACCCGGAAGGTGGCAGATAAGCTGAAGTCTCTGTTCAACAGCAACCGTGAAGATTTTGAGAAGAAATGGAACGATATCAAGATCGTGATCGAATATGGAATGCTTTCTGAAGACAAATTCTTCGAAAAAGCACAGGCTTTCGCACTCTATCCAACGGTAGATGACAAATACTTCACTTTCGAGGAGTTTGAAGAGAAGATCAAGGAAAACCAGACCGATAAAGACGGCAATAAAGTTATCCTTTATGCTTCCAACAAAGATGAGCAGCACAGTTATATAGAAGCTGCAAAAGATAAAGGATACGAAGTGTTGCTTTTGGACTCTCCTATCATTTCTCACCTGGTGCAAAAACTGGAGTCTGAGAAAGAGAAGATCTCTTTCGTGAGAGTAGATTCAGATCACGTTGACAACCTCATCAAAAAAGACGAAGAAAAGATCTCTAAACTTTCTGAAGAAGAGAAAGAGAAGCTAAAAACCGATTTTGAGAAAGTAATTCCAAAAGAGAAATACACCGTTCAACTGGAAGCCATGGACAGCAATGCTGCACCCCTGCTTATCACTCAGCCTGAATTTATGCGCAGGATGAAAGAGATGCAGCAAACCGGCGGCGGCGGAATGTTTGGAATGGGTAACATGCCCGAGATGTACAACCTGGTGGTGAACACCAACCACCCGTTGATCTCTGACATCCTGAACACCAAAACCGAGAAAAAACAGGAAAGGTTGATAAAACAATCCCTTGACCTGGCGCGCCTGTCACAGAATCTTCTAAAAGGGGAAGAATTGACTGCCTTTATCAAGCGTAGCTTTGAAATGGTAAAGTAGAAATTAGACAGTAGACGTTAGTCGTTAGACGTTAGACGTTAGACGTTAGACGTTAGGCGTTAGGCGTTAGTCGTTAGACGTGAGTCGTTAGGCGTAAAGAAAATGGAACAACCGCTTCTCAATCGAGGAGCGGTTTTTTTTGATTGTATATTGTATAATGTTCATCTGAAGAAGGATTTTTGCTGATAATTGTTTGTTGTTTTCTGTTTTACTGTTTATTGTTCATTATTCATGGCAGTTGTGTTTGCGAGCGGCAGCGAAGAAATCTTATGTCCTTTATCAGATGTCTGAAAAGTTTTGCCACTAATGCACTAATGTTTTATGGGAGGAGATGAACTTTTTTCCTTTTTCCCCGAACCTAATGGAAACCGACTGACCATGTTTATTGTTTATTGTTCATTGCAGCCGTCTTTACGAGCGGCAGCGAAGCAATCTCATCTCGTTTATCAGATGTCTGAAAAGTTTTGCCTCTAATGCACAATTATTTCACGAAGGTGTCAAAAAGGGGATTTTCCGAAGGTGTCGAAAAGGGGGGGCGTCCTGCCTGCCCAAAGGAATAAGGCAGTAAAAATTCTAAATTTTAAATCCTGAATCCTATTGTCCCCTAAAAAAGATGATTGTACTCAGGGTTTTTGAAAGAATGGTGATGTCGAGGAAAACATTTCGATGTTTGATGTAGTAAAGGTCGTACTGCAGTTTTTCCAGACTGTCGGCATGGCTGTTGCCGTAGTCGCCCATCACCTGTGCCCATCCGGTTAAACCGGGTTTTACAAAGTGGCGGGTATCATAGAAAGGAATAAGATCTGATAATTCCTTTACAAAAACCGGTCTTTCAGGTCGCGGACCAATCAGGCTCATCTCCCCTTTCAGAATATTCCAGAACTGCGGAAATTCATCTATCCGGGAACGCCTCAAAAATTTTCCAAAACGGGTAACCCTCAGGTCATTTTTTTGCGCCCACTGAGCACCGTTGACCTCGGCATTATTTTTCATGGTCCTGAATTTCAGGATTTGAAAAGTTTTACCATGTCTGCCTACCCTTTCCTGCTTATAAAAGGGTTTTCCTCTATTAGCCAAAGAGTTTCCGAAGAGGATAAAAGGAAAAAGAAGCATTCCTACAGCAAGACCAAGAACAGCTATTAAAATATCGGCAATCCGGTGAAAGAACAGGTAAAATTTGTTGTCATTGCTCCGGCTGAATGGAAAGAACTTGTAAAAGTTCTTCTCTATATGCTGCACCGGAATTCTGTAGGTCTTCTCCTCATAAACCTGGTTGTAATCTTTTACGGGAAAACCGTCGTTGATCAGGCTCATGATCTCCCGGTAGAGCACAGAGTCACTGCCGGAGTGGTCCATTCTCGAGATGAGCAGTTCGTCGATGGCCTCTTCCTTTAGCGTTTTTTGAATTTCTTCTGCTGAAAATTGATCGAGTCCAACTTCTTCGGAAGTTAAGATATTTTGACCCCCGGGATTGATGTAGCCAACCACGTTATAATTTGGATCCACCTGCTGCAGCTGGGCAGCAATAAGCTCCACCTCCAGTGGCTGGCCCACGATCATCACTCTCCTGTAAAACCTGGGTGAGGAGATCAAACCGATATAGGCATACCTCCAAAGCAAGAGTGCCCCAATAATAGCAAGATAAAAATAGATGATCTGCACTCTGTTTTGAGGCAGCACCGGAGTGAGGACGGGAGTCAGCAGAAAGAAAAGCACGGTTACCGAAGTCGTCAAAACCACATTTTTGAGCACCGTATAGTGCTGACTCGCTTTTTGAAGATCGTAAAGTTCAAAAATATTGGAAAATAAACTTAAATAGGCTGCGAGAACAATGCTCCAGTGCCAGAAGTCTGAAGAAATACTGAAGTACTCAAATCTAAAAAGAATCCCAACTACATATAGAGTAAACAGCACCCAAACAACATCAAAAATGCGGAGCAACACCTTACGTTCAGAGACTTCGAAATGCAGACTGGACTTTTGGGACATTAAAATACTTTACGCGACAAATATAATAAACTGTTAAAACGTAAAGAGCCTGAGCAGGTTAAATTAAAAAGGAATTTGTTAGCGCTTAAAATCTTCTTTAACCGGATGTGTGAAAAAAAGTTGCAGGTTGCAGGGCTTTGGTATTTTTTCTGTAGAATTTTCTTAAATTTCTTCTAAAGCATAACTCCAGTACTGCTCAGAACAGCCTTCCATTCCTCCTTCACCAGTTCCCAGTCAAAAGCTTCTACTTTTTTACGTGCATTAAATGCCATTTGTTGAGCTTCTATGGGAGCCTCTAACATCTGTTCCACTGCCTGTGCCATTTTAACCGCATCACGCGGTGACACCAGCAGCCCGTTTTCCTTGTGCTGAATGAGGAAAGGCATCCCGCCGACATCAGTAGAAACCACCGGCAGACCAAGGGCCATAGCTTCGATCACGCTTACAGGAGTATTGTCGGCATTAGTGGTATTTAGAAAAATATCATATTCAGCAGCGATCTGCACCAGGAACTTCTTGCTCACTTTTCCCATGAATCTTACGGGTAACTTCTTATTTTCAGCCAGGTCTTTACAGCCCTGCATACTTCCATCTTTATCCGGTCCCAACATACACAATTCGGCCCGGGGAAACTTGAGCAGCAGGATCTCGAGCACATGCAGCGCGAGCAGGGGATTGTAAACCTCAGCAAAAGACCGGATCCACAACAGGCGCGGTTGCAGCTTTTTTCGCTCCTTAAAATGGTAATCGGAAACAGAGATACTGTTCGGAATGTACTCTAGATTCCTAATCCCACGGCTTTCGAATTCGGCCATTATATATTGTGAGGGAGCAATATTTAAAAATGCCTGCTGAAAAAACTGTTTTGCAGTACGGCCGGATCTATCCAGCCGCTTTGGAAGTTCGCCTCCGTGAAGAATAGGAATATATTTTAACCTAAACTGCCTGCACAACATACCTACGGTTACCGCGTACCAGAAATTTTGCGTGCTGTAGGTGTCGATAAGTACGAAGTCGGCCGTTTTCCTGTTCCTTATTACAAGATACAGCATCTCCTTTAGTCGTTGTAGTTTGCCGGGGTTCGCCGAAGCCGTTTTTACATCAAAACCCTCCTCCCGCAGCAGGGGTCCCAGTACATCAATGGAGGTAGGCGTGCCGCCGCGGGGTTCTAGTTGGTTACCGATGTAGAGAATTTGTTTCATCTTACATCCTCAAAATAAAGAATAAATTTAACAGAGGGAACGTTTGGTTTCGATTTATTCTTTTTTGCATCGCCCAAAAAAGAACCAAAAAAGTCTAGGCT
>JBAVJB010000149.1:0-9857 GCA_049687495.1 Salinimicrobium sp. | reverse complement strand
CTGGACGAGACTCGAACTCGCGACCCCCTGCGTGACAGGCAGGTATTCTAACCAACTGAACTACCAGACCGTTGCTTTATTGCGAGGGCAAATATACAGCACATTTTGAGTTTCACAAACCTTTTTTCAAATAAATTTAAACTCTTTTTTTCTCCTCACACAAACTTCTGTCTCTCAACAAGATATGTGGTTAAAATTTTATCAAATTTTTCATTTATGTCTGCTTCCACATACTTAATGCCGTACTGGGCACACCTCAATTTTAAGGCAGAAAAGTAATCCTTCACTGCAGCTCTATAGCTATCCTGCACATTTTCAGCATAAAGGTCTATTTTTTCCCCGGTCTCCACATCTGTAAACCTTTTCGGCCGGTCACCGAATTCAAAATTGAATTCGTGCTTTTTATCGACCACGTGAAACAGGATCAATTCATGTTTGTTGTATTTTAAATGCCGAAGTGCTTCAAAAAGCCTGTCTTCCTCTACATCTGCCTGCAGCATATCTGAAAACAAAAAGATAAGAGATCTCCTCTTTAGCTTTTCTGCGATCAGGTGGAGATAGGCAAAAGTGTCGGTTTTAGAATGTGCCGGTTTTTGAGTGGCAGTCTGTTCCAGAACATGCAGCAGCATGCGCCTGTGCCTTTCGCTCCCTTTTTCCGGGGCGTAATATTCATAGTGGTCGCTGTACATACTCAGCCCCACCGCATCGCGTTGTTTCTTGAGGATCTGCATGAGGCAAGCTGAGGCGAGGATAGAGAAGCCTATCTTATTAAGTTTACCAAATTGCTGCTTCTTGAGCTCGGGATAGTGCATGGAAGCCGAATTATCCAGGATGAGATGACACCTTAGATTGGTCTCCTCTTCATAACGTTTAGTGTAAAGCTTGTCTGTCTTGGCAAATAGCTTCCAATCTATATGGCGAGTGCTTTCCCCGTTGTTGTACACCTTGTGTTCAGCAAACTCTGCAGAAAAGCCGTGGAACGGACTTTTGTGCAGGCCCGATATAAAACCTTCCACCACCTGCTTTGCCAACAGCTCCAGGTTTACAAAACCACCTGCTTTATGCACTTCCCGTTCCAGATCCATATCTCCTTCTTATTTACTGAACAATTTACAGAAAATCGTGCATAAAAAAAGCCCGGCAATTGAGCCGGGCTTTTGTGCTATATTCTGCTACTCTTATAAAAGTTGATCAAGAGCTTCTGCGTAGGTATTTTTTGGAGCAACTCCAACCTGTCTTCCTACTACTTCTCCATTTTGGAAGATCAATACAGTAGGAATGTTTCTTACTCCATACTTGGCAGCAAATTCCTGGTTAGCGTCAACATCCAATTTTCCAACGACTGCCTTTCCTTCATATTCCTTGCTGATGTCATCAATGATGGGTCCTACCATTCTACAGGGTCCGCACCATGCAGCCCAAAAGTCAACCATTACAGGTTTGTCGCTCTTCAATACTTTTTCTTCAAAAGTAGCATCGGTTATTTCTAAAGCCATAATTCTATTTGTTTTGATTCTTATTCAAGTTATCTACGTAAAAATAGACAAATATTTTACCAAAGTGTGGTGAGTGCATATCAGATTTCATTATCTGCATATTGTTTGCACCTATTTGTTCCTGCACCCCTTTTTTGACACGTGAAAAACATGAGGTTTTTCCTCTTATAATTTCGACAGAATTTTCTTACAAATTAGCTCTTTTTTGTTGTTCTATAACGACAATAAAAGTCAGCTGTCGTTTTGTTAAATTAAATCTCACTTTTCTTTATTGAAAGCTGTAACTTTAAGAAAAAGTTAACATTACAGTTTTTATGAACATTTGTTTTTAACCCTAAAAGAACAATAAAAATGGCAGTTTTAACTACTATCTGGAAAGAGCAAACCAACGACTTCAGTCTAATTCAAAAAGCCCTGCTGGCGTTAATTTTGCTCTTCATATTTGCTACCTCGGTACTTGCCCTGGGTCTGGTTTATCTCGAACTACAGAAATAAGTAGATCAAGTAAATCTGAATTTTAAAGCCGGCTCAAAAATCTCATTTTTGACACTCTTGCCGGCCGGAATACTCGCTGTTCATAAAAAAAGAACAGGGAGCAAATGCTTGCCCCCTGTTGATTTCCTGTCCTTAATTTTTTGATTAATTAAGCTTATACAGCACCTGCTGTTCTTCTAAGGCATCTAACAGTTCCTGAGAGATCTTCACTTTTTGCTTTCGGCTGGGCATATGAAGTTTTATCCTCTCTTTCATCTCATAGACCACAAAGTTGAGTTTGTTGTCCCCGGGATGTGCCGTAAACAGCTCCTTAAGCCCGTCGATCCTGTCTTCTTCCAGCTCATCAATATTAAGCTGGATCGTGAGTTTCTTAGCGTAAGTCTCCATCACATCGTGCAACAACTGCATATTGTTGAATTGAAGCCTTGGCTCAGACTTTTTACCCGTGTCTTTGTTGGTCCAGCCTTCCTTTACAAAGACTTTGGCATAAATAAAGGAATTAGGCACAAGAAAATGGCGATACTTAAGATACTCCTCTTTAAATAGCCTGAATTCGTAGGAGCTGGAATAGTCTTCCACTATAAAAGTGGCCCAGCCCTGTCCTGTCTTGGTGGTTCTGTGCTGCACATCGCTAATGACGCCTCCAAAGGAGAGTTCCTTGTTTACAGCATTCTCAAGATCATCAAAGTCGGCTAAAATGGCATTACAGAAGCATTTTAATTCTGTCTTGAAATCATCTAACGGGTGCCCCGAGATGTAGATTCCCACTACATCGCGTTCCCGCCGAAGTTTTTCCATGGTGCCCCATTCCTCACAAGGAGGCACTACAGGCTCAGGGATCTGCACCTCACTGGTGTCTCCAAAGAGGCTTACCTGGGCAGAATTTTCATTTTCCTGGAATTTCGCGGCATACTTTATAGCCTTTTCAAGGAAAGTAATGCCATCTCCCTCGTCGTGAAAGTACTGCGCCCTGTGTGTATCTCCGAATCCGTCAAAGCCACCGGCAAGAGCAAGATTCTCAAAAGCCTTTTTGTTGGCAGCCCTAAGATCTATACGCTTAGCCATGTCAAAAATGGATTTGTACGACCCCTTTTCCTTCCGGTTCTCAACAATGGTAGCGACGGCTCCTGCTCCCACTCCTTTGATCGCTCCCATTCCAAAGCGTACCGCGTTCTCCTTATTTACAGAGAACTTGTAGTAGGATTCGTTGACATCAGGGCCAAGCACGTTCAGCTTCATTCGCTTACACTCTTCCATAAAGAAGGTGACCTGCTTGATGTCGTTCATGTTGTTGGACAGTACCGCTGCCATATATTCCGCAGGATAATGTGCTTTTAAATAGGCAGTCTGGTACGCGATCCAGGCGTAACAGGTCGAGTGAGATTTGTTGAAGGCATAAGAAGCAAAAGCTTCCCAGTCTTTCCAGATCTTTTCCAAAACTTCTCTTGGATGTCCTTTTGCTTCGCCACCATCGAGGAACTTCGGTTTAAGTTCTTCCAGCAGCGCGAAGATCTTTTTCCCCATCGCCTTCCGCAGTACGTCGGCTTCACCCTTGGTAAATCCTGCCAGCTTCTGCGACAGCAACATCACCTGCTCCTGGTAGACCGTAATTCCGTAGGTCTCCTGCAGGTACTCCTCCATCGCCGGCAGGTCGTAAACGATCTCTTCGTTGCCATGCTTCCTGGCAATAAAACTCGGAATATATTCCATTGGCCCGGGGCGGTACAACGCGTTCATCGCAATAAGGTCATCGAACACGGTAGGCTTGAGATCCTTCATGTGTTTTTGCATCCCCGGCGATTCATACTGGAAGATCCCTACGGTTTCTCCGCGCTGGAACAGCTTGTAGGTTTCCTCATCATCGAGAGGAAAACTATCGGGGTCGAGATCTATGCCGTGACGCCCTTTTACGATCTTGACCGTATCTTTTATAAGGGTAAGGGTCTTAAGACCCAAAAAGTCCATTTTTAGAAGCCCGGCACTTTCAACAACCGAGTTGTCAAACTGGGTGACATACAGGTCTGAATCTTTTGCAACCGAGACAGGTACAAAATTGGTGATATCACTTGGCGTAATGATCACCCCACAGGCGTGGATCCCGGTGTTACGCACAGAGCCCTCTAAAATTCTTGCCTGGTTCACCGTTTGGGCCTCCAGGTCATCTCCTTCGGAAATGTTCAGGAGCTCATTGATCTTATCTACTTCCTCACTTCGAAATTTACTACGGATTTCCTTTTCATCCATTGCGAAGATCTTGCCCAGCTTCGTATTCGGAATAAGTTTAGCGATCCTGTCGGCTTCATTAAGCGGAAGGTCAAGCACCCTTGCCGTATCCCTGATGGAAGATTTGGCAGCCATGGTACCATAAGTAATGATCTGTGCCACCTGGTTGGCCCCATACTTACCAATCACATAATCCATAACGCGGCTTCGGCCCTCGTCATCAAAGTCAATATCAATATCGGGCATGCTCACCCTGTCAGGATTCAGGAATCTCTCAAAAAGCAGGTCGTACTTGATAGGATCGATATTGGTGATCCCTAGGCAGTAGGCCACGGCGCTTCCCGCCGCCGAACCACGGCCCGGCCCCACAGAAACATCCATGTTCCTGGCTTCCCTGATGAAATCTTCCACGATAAGGAAGTAGCCGGGATAACCCGTATTCTCAATGACCGAAAGTTCAAAATCCAGACGGTCCTTAATATCTTGAGTGATCTCGCCGTAGCGTTGTTTTGCACCTACATAGGTAATGTGTTTTAGATATGCATTTTCCCCGCGCTTTCCGCCGTCCTGTTCATCTTCGGCAACAACAAATTCTTCAGGAATGGTAAAGGCCGGCAAGAGTACATCCCTGGCCAGTTCATACGGCTCTACTTTATCTACAACCTCCTGCACATTAGAAATAGCCTCGGGCAGATCCTTGAACAGCGATTTCATTTCATCGCCACTCTTAAAATAATATTCGTTATTTGGCAGCCCGTAACGGTAGCCACGGCCGCGACCAATTGGTGTCGCCTGCTTCTCCCCGTCCTTCACGCACAAAAGAATATCATGCGCATTTGCATCTTCCTGCTCACAATAATAGGTGTTGTTGGTTGCGATCAACTTCACCTCATGCTTTTTCGCTAACTCCACCAAAACAGGATTCACCCGATCCTCATCTTCCTGTCCGTGACGCATGAGCTCCACATAAAGATCTTCTCCAAACTGCTCTTTCCACCACAAAAGGGCTTCTTCAGCCTGGTTCTCGCCCACGTTAAGCACCTTACCCGGCACTTCCCCGTAAAGGTTCCCCGTGAGCACCATGATATCTTCCTTATATTGTTTGATCACCTCGCGGTCAATACGCGGCACATAGTAAAATCCCTGAGTATAAGCTATAGAAGACATTTTTGCGAGGTTGTGATACCCCTTCTTGTTCTTCGCCAGGAGCACCACCTGGTAACCATTGTCTTTCCTGCTTTTGTCCTTATGATTTTCACAGACGAAGAACTCACAGCCGATTATGGCCTTTAGTTCTTTTGCTTCTGAAGCCTCTCCCTTGGCAGTCGCTTCGGCAATTTTAGCTTTTACTCCTTTATTATAAGCACCAATTTCCTTTACGAAGTGGAAGGCGCCCATCATATTGGCATGATCTGTAAGTGCTACAGCTGGCATATTATGCTTTGCCGCGGCGTCCACCAGATCCTTTATACTAATAGTAGACTGAAGAATAGAAAACTGACTATGGTTGTGCAGGTGAGAAAAAGCGACCTCATCCAGTTTTTCAAGGTTCTCCTCGATCTCTTCAGAAGAAATGCCTGCTTCAGATTTTTGAAGCCTTTTTCTTATTTCTTCGGAAGCTTTTTTAAGATTGATATGTTTTAACCCGATGAGCTCTACAGGCTGCGGATTGGCTTCAGAAAAATTCTGAAAGTAATCCGGAAGCACATCCAGTTCTTCCGAAGTAAAAACCTCTTTTCTAATCAGCTCCAGGAAACAACGGGTAGTTGCTTCCACATCGGCAGTAGCGTTATGCGCTTCAGCAAAAGGTTCTTTAAAAAGAAACTCATGTAGTTCGGTAAGAGTTGGCAGCTTGAATTTTCCGCCCCTTCCGCCGGGAATACAACAGAGAGAAGCAGTCACCTCTGTACAGGTATCCAGCACAGGCAGTTCCTGCAGCTTGTTTTCCATTCCCACCCGATGGAATTCGGCTCCCATGATATTGATGTCGAAGCCTACGTTCTGCCCAACCACAAATTTTGATTTGGCTAAAGCATGGTTGAACTTCTCCAGCATTTCCCGCAGGTCAATGCCCTGCTCGGCAGCCAGGTCGGTAGAAATACCATGCACCTGCTCTGCATCATAAGGAATATTAAAACCTTCAGGGCAAACGAGGTAGTCCTGATGTTCGACCACCCGCCCCATGTCATCGTGCAACTGCCAGGCGATCTGTATACATCGCGGCCAGTTGTCAGAATCGGTGAGTGGAGCATCCCAGCGCTTTGGAAGGCCGGTAGTTTCTGTGTCAAAAATCAGGTACATAAAACGGTATTTTTAGAGGCTTTTCGGCTGATTATGAGCATCAACCAAACAATTTATCTGCAATTATAAGGAGGTAAAAATAAGGATAATTTTATGGCCCTGCGGCGAAACTTTTCAGGAATTATTAACGTTTAAAAATAACAAAACCTCCGGGCTTTTATTCCCGGAGGTTTTGCAGTAATTTATTTCTTAAGAAGCTTTTTTAGTCCCTTCTTTCTTCCATGTCCTGCACTTCCTTGAGCGCTCTTTCAATAGAATTTCGTTGTTTGATCAACAGGTTCTCTGTAGACGGAGGGAAATTGTTCTCCTTGATAGCTTCGTTGTAATCTTCAACCGCGGCGCGTTCTCCCCGAATTGCCTCTTCCAGCACTTTTTCTTCTGTATCACCGGTAAGAGCTGCTTTGAGGTCCATCCAGGCCCTGTGTGCATCTGCCTTGAAGCTAGACCCTTTGTCGGGAGACTCCCCAAAATTGCGGATCTCTGCTTTTAGCTCATGTCCAAAATCATAACGTTGCTGGGCATTTTGCTTGAAAAACTCCTTCAACCGTTGATTCTTTACATCATTTGCAGCGTTCTTATATCCTTTCTCTGCATCATAATTCTTCTCCAGCAGATCGTTTAATCTTTCTGCCATTTCTTTTGAGTGACTCATCTTCTTTTTCTTTTTTTGTTAGACAATTTTTTCATTTCGGCTCTTTCGAACTTCTTACAAGATAGGTCTAAATAAGACGAAAACCCCAGGTTTAACAAGGTTTAGCACTCGTTAACGCCTCTTTAGAAGACCTGTCAAAAAGGGCATTTTGGGAAGGTATTTGCTACGGAAGTTTTTACCGCTAATTTTTCACTAACCGCTTTATTTACAATGAAAAATAATAGTATCTTTGCAGCCTTATTAATAATCGGGGTCGGGAACCCCACAAATTAATTTTTATGCCAGTAAAAATAAGATTACAGAGACACGGAAAAAAAGGGAAACCTTTTTTCTGGATCGTTGCTGCCGATGCGCGTGCAAAAAGAGATGGTAAATTCCTTGAAAAAATTGGAGTTTACAATCCAACCACCAACCCTGCGACTATCGACCTTGATGTTGACGGTGCGGTAAAATGGTTGCAGAATGGTGCACAACCTACAGACACTGCTCGTGCAATTCTTTCTTACAAAGGCGCTTTACTTAAGAATCACCTTGTAGGTGGTGTAAGAAAAGGTGCTTTGACCGAAGAGCAGGCTGAAGAGAAATTCAAAGCCTGGGTTGAGGAAAAAGAAGGAAAAGTTGAGTCGAAAAAAGACACTTTAAGCAAAGAGAAAGAAGCTGAAAAAGCTAAAGCTCTTGAGGCTGAAAAAGAAGTGAACGCTAAACGTGAAGCTGAAGCTGCTGCCGCTGCACAACCTGAAGTAGAAGAAACTACCGAGGATCAGGAAGCTGCTGCTGCAAACCAAACAGACGAAGCTACTGCCGAAGAAGCTAAGGCTGATGAAAAACAAGATCAGGCAGGATCTTAATTTTCCTTACTAGCGAAAAATGACAAAAGAAGAATGTTTCTATCTTGGCAGGATCGTTAGTAAATTCAGTTTTAAGGGAGAGGTGTTGATCAAACTCGACACCGATGAACCCGAAACTTATTTAGAAATGGAATCAGTTTTTGTCGAGTACGACAATAATCTGGTTCCATTTTTTATTGAAAAAAGTTCCCTTCAGAAATCTAATCTCTTGAGGGTCAAATTTGAAGAGGTAGACACCGAAGAAGACGCAGATGACCTTATGAAGTGCGACCTCTATTTACCGCTCAATATGCTGCCCGAACTGGACGAAGACCAGTTCTACTATCACGAGATCATTGGCTATACCGTTGAAGATGCCAATTATGGTACGGTAGGAGTACTTACCGGCGTCAATGACACCACCTCCCAGGCCCTGTTTGAGATCGAAAAAAACGGCAAACAGATCCTTATCCCAATGAACGAGCAGTTCCTTCAAAAGGTAGATAAGAAGAATAAAAAGATCTTGGTGAAAACGCCGGAAGGATTGATCGATTTATATCTGTAGAAGCACCAATCCTCAAATTCCAAAATTCCAACTGGAAATAATAGTCTAAGCATCAAACTCTTAATTTCAACTTTGTTTAACCACATTACTCAGTACAAGTAAGAAATTTTTATCTTTAAAAGTAAAGCGGGAAAAATGAAAGCTTACGACCTGGAAGAGAGAACTTTTAATTTCGCACGAGATTGCAGGCAGCTCATTTCTAAACTTCCCAAATCAATTCCTAACTATGAGGATGGCAAACAGCTTGTAAGGTCATCCGGCTCTGTGGGGGCGAATTATATTGAAGCTAACGAAAAGCTGGGAGATAAGGATTTTTCTTTTCGACTTAAGATCGCAAGAAAAGAAGCAAAAGAATCTGTTTATTGGCTAAAGCTTCTAAGATCTTCTAACCCCGAACATGAGGCTACTATAAACAACATTCTCCAGGAAGCAGAAGAACTGCGAAAAATCCTGTCCGCCATTATAAATAAATCTTGATTTTCGAAAACAGCATTTTGATTATAGTTTTTAAAATTTGGTGCTTGGAGATTGGTGCTTAATTTGGAATTTGGTGCTTGAAATTTGGTGCTTATTATCTCCATATTCTATTTTTGCCTCTAAACCCTCTTCATGAAGCCTTTCCAATTCAAACATTTCACCATCCATCAAGACCGTACAGCCATGAAAGTTGGTACTGACGGTGTTCTACTCGGCGCCTGGGCTTCTATCGCACATCAACCTGCCTCGATACTTGATATTGGGACCGGGACCGGAGTTATCGCTTTGATGCTGGCACAGCGTTCTTCGGCAGAACTTATTGATGCGCTTGAAATTGATGAAGATGCTTATGAACAGGCGGTGGAGAATTTTGAAGCTTCAGATTGGGGCGACAGGCTGTTCTGTTATCATGCGGCTTTTGATGAATTTGTGGAGGAAATGCAGGGCGAGGAAAAATATGATCTTATCATTTCCAATCCCCCGTTCTATTCTGCCAATTATTCTTCAGGGGACGCACAAAGGGATCAGGCAAGGTTTGCAGATGCGCTTCCGTTTGATGAATTGATCGAGGGCGTTTCCCTTCTTCTCTCAAAAAAGGGAAAATTCAATGTCATTCTTCCGAAGCAGGAAGAACAAGTCTTTCTAAAAAAAGCAAAAAAGGCAGGTCTTTATCCACAGCGTATTACCAATGTTAAAGGCACTTCTGAAAGCCCTGTAAAAAGGACACTTTTGGAACTTGGCTTTGATGAAGTTCCCGTCACTCCCGAAGAACTGATCATAGAGATTGAAAGGCATCAGTACACTCCGGATTATAAAGAGCT
>JBAVJB010000148.1:0-22903 GCA_049687495.1 Salinimicrobium sp. | reverse complement strand
AAAATTATGTTATGCCCTCCCGCTGCAGCGATCTCCATGCAGCGTTTGATGGATTCCTGGCCCTTAACATCAGAAAAATCGTGCTCGGGATGTTCCAGCTCCTGGTAAAACTCGTGCCGGGTATCGATAATCGTTTTTTCCAGCTCTGCTCCTTCGTCAAAGAAACTGATGATCTCTTCTATACTTTCAATTCCGTAGACATCCAGCCCGCTTACGACAGCTGCTTCTTTTACGTTCTGCTTCGGAAGAAAGAAGCCTTTAAAGCCTTCCTGCTTTGCCTTTATGGCAATGGGAAGCGCTCCTTTGATCGGCTGGAGACTGCCGTCAAGGGACAGTTCGCCCATGATGATGTAGTCTTTGATATCTTCAGCCTCTATTTGTCCCGAAGCGATCAATATTCCCATGGCAAAAGTGAGATCATAAGCTGAACCTTCTTTCCTCAGGTCGGCCGGGGCCATATTGACAGTGATCTTTTTTCCGGGGAATTTGCGTCCCACATTTTTGAGGGCTGCAGCGATCCTGTAGCTGCTTTCTTTGACCGCACTGTCCGGCAGGCCAACCAGGTGATAGCCAATGCCGGTATCTACGTTAACTTCTACTGTAATAGTAGTGGCTTCCACACCAAAAACAGCACTCCCGTAGACTTTTGCCAGCATTAAAAAATTGTTTTTTTAAAAGTACTAAAAAAATGCCTTTTTTGAAGCCGCTGCTTTTGCTGCTGTTTTATAAAATTAAGCCAAAATCAGCCGGATAAGAAAATGCAAGTGAGCAGTCTAACCCTCTTCAGCTTAAAATAAAAAAAGCGACTCCCGTAAAGAAGCCGCCTTTTCTAAACAAAAGGAACAGTTTACTTATTAATGACGTGTTTCCTGTAATAATCAAGAATACCGTCAATTGGCCGCTGCACGATATTTCCAACCTCCAGGCGGTAAGGCTGCAAAGCATCCTTTACTATATCCTGGGAGAAATATGCAATGGAACCAACAAAGTGAATTGGTACATTTTGAGCTTCTTTAAAGCACAATACCCTGTGTTCTATGAAATTTTGCATCCCCTCGGCGATCAACTGGTAAAAATACCCGTTTCTCTCATTTTTGAAGATGAACTCTGCAAAATGAGCGAGGTAAGTGTTCGGGTTTTCTTTCTTATAGATGTTCTCCTTAATAGCATCTGATGAAAGATCATATTCTTTTTCAAAAATGTCTGCCAGTTGGCGCGGCATTTTTCGGTAGTAATAATCTCTTATGAGCCTTTTTCCGAAGTAATTCCCGCTGGCTTCATCCATAAGGATGTAGCCCAGGGAGTCAACTGCTGTTCTTGCAGTTTTCCCGTCATAGTAGCAACTGTTAGACCCGGTTCCAAGAATACAAACTATCCCCGGCTTGTCTGTAACTGCGTAGACCGCAGCGATCATATCTTCCTGCACCAACACCTCGCCGGCTCCCGAGAAGAACTTTTCAAGAAGGGCTTTTAGTACGGCTGTGGGCTTTGCGGTACCGCAACCGGCACCGTAAAAGTGGACTTTTTCAACTTTCTCCTGAACCTGTTTCAGGTCAAGGTTCTCTTTAAGGCGCTCCTCAAGCACTTCGGTCTTGAAGACTGCAGGGTTTAAACCCTTTGTACGTGTTTTTAGCACCTGCTCCCCTTCAGAATCCAGTAAGATCCAGTCACATTTCGTGGAGCCGCCATCTGCTATTAAAATCATAGTATAAGTTAAGAAAAAGCCCTGAAACATATTTCAGGGCTTTATATTGGTCTATTTTATTTCAGCTACGTGCATAGCCATCTCAACAAGTTTAGCCGAATAACCAAACTCGTTATCATACCATGCGATCAACTTGAAGAACTTATCATTAAGAGCGATTCCCGCACCGGCATCAAAGTTACAGGTATGTGGATCGGATACATAATCCTGAGAAACCACTTCCTCATCTGTATAAGAGATCACTCCTTTGTAATCTCCTTCGGAAGCTTCTTTAAATGCTTTCTTGATCTCTTCGTAAGAAGTCTCTTTTTCGGTCTTCACGGTAAGGTCAACAACAGAAACATCTGCGGTTGGGATCCTGAAGGCCATCCCGGTAAGTTTTCCTTTAAGTTCAGGAATTACTTTGGTCACTGCCACAGCTGCCCCGGTTGTACTTGGAATAATGTTGTTCAAAGCACTTCTACCAAGCCTGTAGTTCTTTCTTGAAGGAGAATCTACTGTGAATTGAGTTGCAGTAGAGGCGTGAACTGTGGTCATCAAACCTTCAACCAGTCCAAATTTGTCGTTGATCACTTTTGCAAGCGGCGCAAGACAGTTAGTGGTACATGAAGCGTTAGAAACTATATTGTCATCGGCGGTAATGTCCTTGTGGTTCACTCCCATCACGAACATAGGAACGTCCTTTGAAGGGGCAGAAATAACCACTTTTTTGGCACCTGCAGTGAGGTGTTTACCAGCGGTTTCTTTGCCGGTGAAGATTCCGGTACATTCCATCACGATCTCTGCACCTGCTTCGTCCCATTTCAAATCTTCAGGATTCTTCTCTGCAGTTACACGGATCTGTTTCCCGTTCACTACAAGATGACCGTCTTTTACTTCAACTGTCCCGTCAAATTTCCCGTGAACAGAATCATACTTAAGCATATAAGCCAGATGATCTACATCAAGCAGGTCATTAATTGCGACAATTTCTATATCATCTCTTTTGGAAGCAATTCTAAAGGCGATCCTTCCAATTCTTCCGAATCCGTTTATTCCTATTTTAGTACTCATAATATCTGAATTTTTACTTGTTATATGGTGGTGATATTCAGCACCCTCCTTAATTCCTTATCTAGCGGTCGGTTTCCTTTAATGGCCACCTCAAAATCTACCGAACAGACCATTCTATTGGTTATTCCAACCATAACATTACTCTCGCCTCTTAGCAAGGCTTCAATAGCACCAACTCCCAGCCTGCTGGACAGTACGCGGTCAAAACAACTTGGCGCACCGCCTCGCTGAATGTGACCCAACACAGAGACCCTAATATCATAGCCTTCCAGGTTCTCACCAATGTATTCGGCAAGTTCAAAAATGTTCTTTCCACTTTTTTCACCTTCGGCTACAACGATGATACTCGATGTTTTTCCCGATTTTCTACTGCGCTCCAACGAGAACAGCATTTGCTCGATCCCCTTATCCTCTTCAGGAATAAGGATCTCCTCGGCTCCTGCACCAATACCGCTGTTCAAGGCAATATCACCTGCATCGCGGCCCATTACTTCCACAAGGAAAAGCCTGTTGTGAGAACTTGCCGTATCACGGATCTTGTCAATGGCTTCCACAACCGTATTAAGCGCGGTATCATAACCTATACAATAGTCGGTACCGTTGATGTCATTGTCTATGGTGCCGGGAATTCCCACTACCGGGAAACTGTGTTCTTCCTGCAGTTTCATGGCTCCGGTAAAGGTTCCATCCCCGCCAATGACCACTAAAGCATCAATACCTGCATTTACAAGATTTTTGTATGCTTTTTCACGGCCTTCTTCGGTCCTGAACTCTTTTGAACGGGCCGACTTTAGGAAGGTTCCCCCGCGGTTGATGATATTGCGCACAGAGCGCGCGGTAAGCAGTTCAAAATCATTTTCTATAAGGCCCTGGTAGCCCCTGTAAACACCTATACAATCGAGATTATAATAGGCGCAGCTTCGTGCTACTGCCCTTATTGCTGCATTCATTCCGGGGGCGTCTCCTCCGGAAGTCAAAACGGCGATCTTTTTTATCTTTTCTAACATTGACGTAAAGCTATTTCAATTCAAGAATATAACCTAATTTGCACTGAAACTCAAACGTTTTCGGTTAATAAAAAATAAAAATGCCCCTTTTAAGGAGCATTTTTATCATTTTTTAGCAGTTTTATTACTTATTTACTAAAATCACGTATTCCCACGGACCGAAGTTAAATTTTTTGTTTTCCCCGGTTTTGAAGTCCATTTTGCCCATGTAAGGCTGCAGGCCTTCTTCTAAAGTTACAGTAAATTCTACAGGCTTATCGCTCATATTTGCCAGATAAACTACTTTCTGCTCTCCGGCACTGCGCTCAAAGGCAAGCACATTCTTGTCGGCCGAAGTGCTTAGCCTTTTATAAGGCGCTGCTTTCTTAGCGCCATGTAAGGCTTCGTTATCATTTTTAAGCTCTCCCAGCTTTTCAAGCACAGGCCACATTTTTCCTTTTGTCTTTGGAATGGTATCTTTTTCAAAGAACAGCAACCTCTTGTCCATGTCATATTCCTGACCGCTGTAGATCAAAGGCATCCCCGGAATAGTGTATGTTAGGGCAACCATAGCTTCGGAAGCGTCTCCCATTCTTTCGGTAATCGTACCATTCCAGGAGTTCTCGTCGTGGTTTGTTACGAAGTTCATTAGATAATCATCCTGTTGATAGGTGGTGTCGATCTTTTTCATGTATTCATCCCATGCCTCAACATCAGCTTTTCCCTGGGCAATGCCGTTCATAATATGATGTCCTTCCCAGTTATAGCCCATGTCAAAAGAATTATGGAAAAGATCTTTGTCTTCAGATTCTGCCAGCATGAACACCGGCTTGATCTCCTTGATCTTTTTCACCGCCTGGTCCCAGAATTCGGTCGGCACCTCCCCGGCAACATCAGCCCTAAAGCCGTCGATGTCGTGCTCGGCGACCCAATAGGTCATGTCTTCAATCATTTCTTTCCAAAGCTCCTTGTTATCGTAATTCAGGTCGGCAATATCTGTCCATCCCCAGGATTCTCCCGTATCAGGGTTTAACGGATCTACCGGCTCTCCTTTTTCATTCTGAGTATAATATTCAGGATGGTTTTGCAGCCATTCATGATCCCAGCCGGTGTGGTTCGCCACCCAGTCAAGGATCACGTACATTCCGTTCTCGTGCGCGGTTTCCACCAGCTCATCTAAGTCTTCTTTGGTTCCAAAATTCGGATTTACAGCCGTATAATCTGAAATCGCATAATAGCTTCCCAGATATTTCTCGCGTTCTGCAGGATCTTCGATATCCTCCACGTTTCCGCCGCCGGTCGCTTTACGGTTCTTTTCAGAAATAGGATAGATGGGCATTAGCCAGATCACCTTCACGCCAAGATCTTTCAGCTGCGGAATATCCTCGGTAAAAGCGTCAAAAGTGCCTTCCGGCGAATACTGCCTGATGTTGGCCTCATAGATCACAGCCGACTCCAGCACATCGTCTGAAATTGGCTCCAGCTCGGTGACCATTTTCTCCTCTATCCTTTCCTGCGGCTCGTTTTTGCAGGCGGTAAGGCTAAGGACACCCATAAATAAGATTGCTATTTTCTTCATAAAATTCAGGTTTAATTAATTGGTATTGCTAAGTGTAATCGTGGTTTTCTTTTGTTCTAACGGAATGAAGAGCCTTAGATTTTGCCCTTTTTGAGGCTGTTGAAATTGGATGCTTTTGCCGTTCACCAGCACCTGCTGCGGGAGTTTTTTAAGGTTGTGGATCACCACTTCAATTTCTTTGAATTCTGAAGTTTTCCTTGCTGATCCCAATTCCTTTTCAATGTTGAGCTCTGCTCCTTCTCCTTTTAATACTGCGGAAAAATTCAGTATCTCAAAAAGGCCTTTTTCGTAAGCTGCTGAAGTTTTACCGTCATCCTGATACGAGATCGCTTCGGAAGTTTTTGCCTCAGCGTCAAAAAAGTAATGCAGCTCCACGTCTTCCGTAGAAAATTCTGAAGTTGACTGCATTGGCTTCGCCATCGGGATCAAAGCGCCACCTCTTACAAAAGTGGGAATATATTCCTCTTTCAGCTGAATATTTGCCGTGCTTCCCTTTTCATATTTTTGGCCGGTATAGAAATCAAACCAGTTCGAAGTTTTTGGGAAGTAAACTTCCTGTTCAGAAATATTCGGCCTTAGCACAGGTGAAATAAGAAAATCATCTCCCCACAGGTATTCACTTGCAACCGAGTACAACCTGAAGTTTTCCGGCTCCTCAAAGAACAACGGTCGCATCAACGGCAGGCCTTCCAAACTGTTCCTAAAGGCCAGCGTGTAATTGTAAGGCAGCAGTTGGTACCGAAGCTCTATTGCTTTTTTTGCCAGCTGCTTTGGTTTTTCAGCACGAAAAATAGGTTCAGAAGCCAGCTCTTCCTGCGCATGCGGCCGGAACACCGGCTGAAAAACACCATATTGCAGCCATCTGGCGTAAAGCTCGTCATCACGCAGGTCTCCGGCGAAACCGCCAAGATCTGAATGCATGTATGCCAGCCCCTGCAGCCCCATCTGCAAAGAGATCTCAGGTTGCGGTTTTAATCCGCCCCAGCTCCGGCTTACGTCGCCGCTCCACGGCATGAGCCCGAAACGCTGCGAACCTGCAGCGCCGGCGCGCATCAGGATGAAAGGCCGTTGCTTCGGGAATTCTTCGGCATAACCTTCCTTGATCATTTTTGCCCAATAGTGGCCGTAAATATTATGCACTTCATCGGCAGAACCTGCAACGTGTTGCAGGTCTGCGGGATGCACCTCGGGTTCGCCAAGGTCTCCCCACCAGCCATCCACACCCATTTCGGCAAGGCCTTCATAGATGTTCCAGAACCATTGTTGCGCTTTAGGGTCAAAAATGTCAATTAAGCCGGTGTTTCCGAAGTAAAAATCAAAAGTGTAAGGCCTGCCTAAAGAATCTGTGGCCAAAATGTCATTTTTGACCGCCTCTTCCCAGCGGTTAGAAGTGGTAAGGATGAAAGGCTCGGTAACAAGCACGGTATGCACGCCCTGTTTTTTGAGGTCTTTCATCATCTTTCCGGGTTTTGGGAAGGAATCCCTCACAAAAGCCAGGTTGCCCATGGTGCCTTTGATCTCGTGCCCAAACCAGAAAAGGTCCAGGATGATCGCATCTACAGGAATTTCTTCCGCTTTGAATTTTTTGATGGTTTGCATCACCTCCTTTTGAGAGTGGTATCCAAACCTGCTGGAAAAATTCCCGAACACCCAGCGCGGCGGCAAAGGCTGCCTGCCGGTCAACAGCGTGTAGTTACCCACCAGGTCCTGCCAGGAATCACCTACCATGAGCTGGTAAACTTTCCTGCCGCCAATGCTCTCATAGCTCAGGCTGTTGTCGTGCTCGCTGTCGAGATCCAGAAAACCTTTAGGTGCGTTATCAAAATGCAGTGCATATTTTTCTGAAGAAAGCACCACCGGCAAAGTGTAGTTCAAAAGCTCACTTTTGGTGGTGTAGCCGTAATGCGCCTTGTTGTAAAGCTCCAGCTTATGGCCCCGCCGGTTCATGCCCAAAGCACGGGCGCCGCCGCCAAAGAGCATCTCGGTCTCCTCAAGATTGAATTCCAGCTCCTCCTTGCCCTCAGCTTTTACATAACCCGCTTTTTCCGAAATCACTTTTTCACCTTTATAATAATAGGTAACCTGAAATGGCATTTTTGACACCTTTACATCTATCCCTTCAGTATCTATAAAGACTTCATCGGCATCTTCAGAAACAGAAAATGCCAGTTCCTGAGGCTGCAGCACCACTGCGTGCGAAACCGTGTCCAACATTTCTCCCGAAGGCACAAAGGCAGCCTCCATGATCTCGGGAGTATAGGGTTTAAAAATGTATTTCCCGTCGCTGGTTTGGAGTTCGACCGTGTGCTTCTTCTTTTCAACTTTAATGTACTGCCTGTTCGGGTTCTGCGCGAAAGCGATTGAAGATGCCAACAGAAGCAGGCCGAAAAATGCCCTTTTTGAGACCTGTTGTAAGAAAGAGTTCCCTGTCAATTTGTTATTGCTTTAGTTCAAGAATAAGCGGGGATTTTGCCGGCAGTTCCAGTTCATTATCAAGTTTCACCTGCTCCCCTGTCAGTACATTTTCTGCGGAAGTTGCGCCGTTAAGGCCTTCGCTGTAGCGGTCAAGCTCAACCGTCTGCGCCTGTGCGCTGTTGTTGAGCAGCACCATCACACGTGCATCCTTATTGTACCTGAAGTAGACATACACATTGTTCTGCGGCACATATTGCAACAGCTCCCCGGTTTGCAGCACCTCGTGCTGCTTGCGGTAATTGAGCAGTTTTTTGGTAAAGTCGTGATATGCTTTTTGCTGTGAAGTACGCTCGGCTTCCAAAAATGCCGATTGCTCATCGCCTTTCCAGCCGCCGGGAAAATCCCTGCGAATATCGCCATCGCCTACTGCTTTTTCACCGCGCATGCCAATCTCGTCGCCGTAGTACAGCTGCGGAATGCCGCGGGTGGTAAGCACGAGTGCCATAGCCAGCTTGTATTTTTTCACATCACCGTCATAGATCTCGTTGATGCGGCCGGTATCGTGGTTTCCGGCAAATACAAGAAGATTATCTGTATCGGCATAAAGGTAGTCATTGACGAAGTTTTCGTAAGCTTTTACGGTTCCGCCGCCCCAGCCTTGCTCATCTTCATTGAACATGCCGGTGATCGCATCGTGCAGCGTAAAATCCATTACCGAAGGTAAATAAGAATTGAAATTCTGTATAGCTCCTACAGGGCTGTCTTTTTGCCAGTAAGAGATCTGTGACTGGTCATGCATCCAAACCTCTCCTACTATATTGAAATTTGGATATTCATCCATAATGGCCTTTGTCCATTTGGCGATACCCTCTTTTTCGTTGTAGCTGTAGGTGTCCACTCTAAACCCGTCAAGATTGGCATATTCGATCCACCAGATCGCGTTCTGGATGAGATAGTTCAATACCAAAGGATTCTCCTGGTTAAGATCGGGCATGGTAGAAGTGAACCAGCCGTCTTCGCTAAGCTTGGTGTCTACTGCCGACTTGTGAGGATCCATCTGGGTGGTCATTCTATAGTTGGAATTCTTATAGCCCGGAAACTGGTGCACCCAGTCGTATGTTGGCAGATCCTTGATCATCCAGTGCTCGGCGCCCCAGTGGTTGGTCACGTAATCCATGATCAATTTCATGTCCCGCTGATGCATTTCATCAGCCAGGCGTCTATAATCTTCATTGGTCCCATACCGAGGGTCGATCTTGTAAACATCGCTTTGCGCGTAAGTGTGATAGGAATACTGCAGATCATCATCCTCCAGCAAGGGCGTGCTCCAAATGGCCGTCGCACCAAGATCTTCAATATAATCCAGGTGATCGATGATTCCCTGAAGGTCACCGCCATGCCTGCCGCCGTTCTTTGAGCGGTCAGCTTTTTCCTGAAGCCCGGGTTGGGAGTCATTTCCAGGATCTCCGTTGGCAAACCTGTCGGGCATGATGAGGTAGATCGCATCTGCGGAAGTAAAACCTTGCCGCTGCGCTGAGTTCTTATCGCGCTGCTTCAGCCGGAAGTTTTTAACAAGGGCCTTTTTTCCCTTTTTTGAGAACTTAAGCTGATAGGTATCTGCCGGAAGCCCTTCAGTGTTTACGGTTACAAAGACATAATTGGGATTTTCGGTCTTTCTAACGTTGATAATTGGCAATTCTTCCGAAGAAACCGTGTAAGCTGCGAGATTTTTTCCGTAGAACATTAACTGCAGCTCGTCCCACTGCATGCCAGCCCACCAAAAAGGCGGCTCCATACGCTCAATTTGCGCATGGGCCGCGATGCTGCTAACGAATAAAAAAATAAAAAAGAATTTCTTCATAAAATAGCATTTTTGAGCCTACACCGTTAGTGGCGTGCTTGGCTCTACTTTAACTGTTTTTCCTTTCACCTTGATCTCAAGCGGCTGCGTACCTTCCAGGGTAAAACTGGTATTTTGCGGCGCCACATTGATCTTAAGGATCTGGTCCCTAAAATTCACTTTAAAGGAGTAGCTGTCCCAGCCCGAAGGTATCTTTGGATCAAAAGAGAGCCTGCCGTTTTCCAGCCTCATGCCGCCAAAACCTTCAACCACGCTCATCCAGGTGCCGGCCATACTGGTGATATGGCAGCCTTCTTTCACCTCGTTGTTGTAATCATCAAGGTCCAACCTGGAGGTTCTTAAATAGAATTTATAGGCCTGCTCCATTCTTCCCAAAGCCGCAGCCTGTATGCTGTGGACGCATGGGGAAAGTGAGGATTCGTGTACCGTAAGCGGTTCGTAAAAATCAAAATGTTTTTCAAGTTCTTCTTTAGAGAACCGGTCTTCAAAGAAATAGAAGCCCTGCAGCACATCGGCCTGCTTGATATAACAGGAACGCAAGATGCGGTCCCAGCTCCAGTGTTGGTTGATAGGTCGCTGAGCTTTTGGAAGTTCAGAAACCGGCAGGATCTCCTTGTCAAGGAAGTTATCCTGCTGCAGGAATACCTTGTATTCTTCGGAATAAGGGAAATACATTTTATCTGCTACTTCTTTCCATCTCGAGATCTCATCGTCATTAAGCCTGACCTTGCTCATTACGCGATCATAATCTGCAGCAAAATCCTGTTTTACCTTATTGATGTTCTCGATACAGTACTCAATACACCATTTGGCGATAAAGTTGGTGTACCAGTTGTTGTTGACGTTATTCTCGTATTCATTAGGACCCGTAACGCCAAGAATGACATACCTGTCTTTTTGGGTACTGTAGTTGGCGCGCTGTTGCCAGAAACGTGCGATAGCGATCATCACCTCCAGGCCTTTTTCGGGAACATAGGTGAAATCTCCTGTGTAATCTACATAGCGCTTAATGGCCACAACCATGGCGCCGTTACGGTGGATTTCCTCAAAAGTGATCTCCCATTCGTTATGGCTTTCTTCCCCGTTCATGGTCACCATAGGATACAAGGCCGCTCCATTTGAGAAGCCAAGTTTTTCGGCATTTTCAATGGCTTTGCCCAGCTGGTTGTAACGGTAAGTGAGCAAGTTTCTCGCTACATGGTGATCTTTTGTCGCCATATAGAAAGGTATACAGTAAGCTTCGGTATCCCAGTAGGTGCTCCCGCCATATTTTTCACCGGTGAAGCCTTTAGGCCCTATGTTCAGCCTCGCATCTTCTCCAAGGTAGGTCTGGTTAAGCTGAAAGATGTTGAACCTGATCCCCTGTTGCGCCTTCACATCTCCCTGAATGGAAATATCTGCCATTTCCCAGATCTTCGCCCAGGCATCTTTTTGCTCTTGCAGCAGGTTATCAAATCCTGCTTTCAAAGCCGATTGCAAAACGTTCTCTGCTGCGGAAATAAGCTCTTCCCGCTTGTGGTTCATATCGGTCACGTAACCTCCAAACTTTTGAAGGCTTAGTTTTTGCCCTTTTTGAGCCTCTATGGTATACCTAAAGGAGATCTTTTCATCAAAAAGAACTTCGGCAGGAGTTAATTCAGTAATATTGTTGTTGACCAATACCTGTGACTGCATAAAAACAGTAGCGTAATATTCGGTCTTCAAGGTTTTAGCGGTAATAAATGCACGCCTGTCTTTGGTTTGCACCTCCAGGGTCTTCCAGAATTTCTCTTCCCAGTTAGCATCTTCATTGGTGATCCCGCTGTCAATATAAGGTTCAAAGACCACAGTGGCATCGCTGTTGAGCAGTTCAACTTCATAATTAATGACACCTAATTCATTTCGCGCTATTGACAGGAAACGCACTGCTTTTACGGCAATTTCCATATCATTAGGCAAAACTGCAGTAAAACTGCGCTCATATTTGCCTTCTTTCATGTTGAGCTCACGGCGGTAATCTTTAACTTCCTTACAGGTGTTAAGGTCGAGAGGTTCCCCGTTGATCAGGACATTGATCCCAATCCAGTTGGGCGCGTTAAGCACCTTAGCAAAATACTCGGGATAACCGTTCTTCCACCAGCCCACTTTTGTTTTGTCGGGGTAGTAAACGCCCGCGATATAGCTTCCCTGGAAGGTGGAACCTGAATATTCTTCTTCAAAGTTCGCACGTTGTCCCATTGCTCCATTTCCAAGACTAAAAAGACTTTCTGACGATTCTACTCTTGCTGCATCAAATCCCTCTTCAAGAATGGACCAATTGTCCGGTTTTATATAATCCTGATTCATTTTCTTTTTATATCAATTTCTTTAAAAATTCCAGTTCTATTTCGGTGAAGTCGGCAAAGTTCTTATCTGCCGCTCCAAGCACTTCTTTATCTCCTATCCCTATGCTGTACATTTTTGCCCTGTTTGCCGCCTCAATTCCTGCTACCGAATCTTCAAAAACGATACATTTTTCGGGTTTTAATCCCAGCTTTTCTGCAGCGATCAAAAACACTTCAGGATCTGGCTTTGCTTTTTTGACGTCATTTCCATCTACTATGGCAGCAAAACGATCATAGACTCCCAGGCCTTTTAAGATCGGGCGGGCATTTTTACTTGCCGAACCAAGCGCATAAGGAATGTTATTTTCGGTTAGATAATCCAGCACTTTATCCACTCCGGGGAGCAGGTCCTCTTCGGTCATGCCCGAGATTCTTGCCAGATAATCTTCATTCTTTCCTGACATTAGCTCTTCAAAACGTTCTTCAGAAACAGTTTTACCACCCCATTCCAGGATCTGTTCCAAAGAATGCACGCGGCTAACGCCTTTTAATTTTTCATTTTGTTCCAGCGAAATATCAAAACCCAGATCATTGGCCATTTTTCTCCAGGCCAGGTAATGAAACTTCGCGGTATCTACGATGACCCCATCAAGGTCAAATATTATTCCTCTATATCTATTCATCAATATTCAGTCGTTTATTTGTTTTCACCCTTAAAGTGAGCAGCCCCGAAAGTATCATTGCAAATCCTCCTACAATAATGGCATAGACGGCATCATCTGCAAAGAATTCTTTGACCATGTAACCTAAAATGGTTGCCGCCACGATTTGCGGGATCACTATAAAGAAGTTGAACACTCCCATGTAGTACCCCATTTTTGCGGAAGGCAGAGAGCCCGATAGCATGGCATAAGGCAACGAAAGTATACTTGCCCAGGCGATCCCAACCCCTATCATGGCCAAAAGCAGCCCTACCTTGCTTGTTACAAAGTAGATGGAAATTAACCCGATGCCTCCAAAACATAAAGCCAACAGGTGAGTTACCTTATTACTTGTTCTTTTAGCCAGTACCGGCAAAAGAAAGGCTACTGCTGCCGCGACCCCATTGTATACGGTAAACATTACCGGCACCCAGTCGGCAGCGTCATTATAAAGTTGGGAGGTAGGATCTTCTGCACCAAAAACATGGCCGGTGACCGCAGCTGTGGTATAGATCCACATTGAGAAAAGCGCGAACCACGAAAAGAACTGCACCCAGGCAAGTTGTTTCATGGTTTCGGGCATGTTGAGCATATCGGTAACAATAACGGTAAACCCGTTCCTCACGCTTCTCTTCCTAAGTTGGGAGGCAAGCATGAACAGCAGGCCTGCGATCATAAGGCCGACAAAAAGAATATATAACTCTTTTGTGAGATCGTGATCGTAAATGTACCAGGTCACTACAGCTCCAAAAATGAGCATTAGAAGGCCTGTTATAAATTGCTTCTTAATGTTCTTTTGTCGTTGTTCAGGAGTCTCCCTCTTGGGCTGCAGCTGTTTATCAGCTTTTTCAAACTCCTCCAGCTCTTCGGGAGAATATTCCGTAGATTTAAAGACTGTCCATAGCACAGCAAGCAGGAAAACAATACCTCCTACATAAAAGGACCATTTTACCGAGTCGGGGATCACTCCTTCGGGAGCGGTATTGCTTATTCCTAACCAGTTTGAGAACATATAAGGTAACAAGGAACCAACCACTGCCCCTGTACCAATGAAAAAGCTTTGCATGGCAAAACCTTTAGTTCTCTGGTGAGTTGGCAGGTTATCCCCCACAAATGCCCTGAATGGCTCCATAGAAATATTGATGGAAGCATCCATGATCCATAAAGTACCGGCTGCCACCCAAAGGGTTGGCGAGTTCGGCATTATAAATAAGGCGATAGATGAAAGAATAGCCCCGGCAAGGAAATATGGCCTTCGCCGTCCCAATGTGGTCCATGTTCGATCACTAAAATATCCTATAATGGGTTGAATGACCAGACCTGTTACGGGAGCCGCGATCCATAAAATGGGAATTTGATCCACATTGGCACCTAAGGTCTCAAAAATACGGGAAGTGTTGGCATTTTGAAGTGCAAATCCAAATTGTATGCCCAGAAACCCGAAACTCATGTTCCAGATCTCCCAAAAACTCAATGTGCGTTTCTGCATTATCGTAGTATTAGATTACGATAAGCTGTTAAGACTTATCAAAACTTAAGGGTGGGAAGTAAAAATATAAGTCCTGATAAAAAATCAGTCAAAGATAGAAAAATAAATTAAACGGGAATTTTTATTTGTTTCTGCTGCGTGGATTCTCTTTCTATGAGACTGGTCTCAATAATAGCGGTTTCAAATCTCTCTTCTGAATCCACAGGCTTTTCGAGCCTGTCAATAAGCAGCCGGGCAGCCTTTGCCCCCATTTCTGCCCCGTGTTGATCTATGGTGCTCAGCGGCGGAATGAACCTTCTTGAGAGCTCCCCATCAGAAAAACCGATCACCGAAACATCTGTAGGCACATTTAGTCCTTTTTTATTGAAACCTTTTATGGCGGCGGCACAAAACTGCTCGTTTACAGCAAACAGGCCATCCATATTCCGTTTCTGCAAGAATTCAATGATCTCATTTTCACTCCTGTCTATGTCCTCGATCTTTAAAACAAGATCTTCGTCTATATTTATGAAATTTTCCTCAAGGGCCTGCATATATCCCTGCGTTCGAAGTTTACCTACACTAACATAATCAACTGTGGTCACTATACCGATCTTTTGGCACCCAATATCGATAAGGTGTTGTACTGCTTTTTTCGCCCCGGCTGTATCATCTATAATGACCTTATCACATTGGATCTCATCCACTACCCGGTCAAACTGGACTACCGGCATCCCCTGGCTTATGGCCTCCTTTAAATGATGATAATCTCCTTTTTGCTGGGTCTCCTTAGCTACAGAAAGAATAAAACCATCTGTACTGCCGTTGGCCAGGATCTCCATGTTCATCACCTCCCTGTCAAAAGAGTTGTTAGATAAGCAAATGATCACATTATACCCCCTCTCATTTGCCACCTGCTCTGCCCCGGAGATCACGGTAGCAAAAAAGTCGTGCACGATCTCGGGCAGAACAATACCTATAGTACGGGTCTTCCGGTTTTTAAGGCTAAGGGCGATGTTGTTCGGCTTATAATTATAGAGCTTGGCAAAGGCCTTGATCTTTTGACGCGTTTCTTCGCTGATCTCAGCACTGTCGCGCAATGCCTTGGAAACTGTAGAAACCGAAACATCCAGTTCTCTTGCTATTTGTTTTAGGGTAAGTTTTGGCTTCATATTGAGGATATAATAGTCTTAGTTCTTCAAAAAATGTAAAATTAAAACAAAATAAAAGTATATTGGGAATATAATAAAGTTT
This sequence comes from Salinimicrobium sp., assembly GCA_049687495.1. Taxonomy (GTDB): domain Bacteria; phylum Bacteroidota; class Bacteroidia; order Flavobacteriales; family Flavobacteriaceae; genus Salinimicrobium. The sequence continues at coordinate 7,578 of JBAVJB010000148.1, read as the reverse complement.
TCAACACGAAAACGTTTTCGCCTCCCTTGCATGATGTAGGTCATCTTTTACTTCTACAGAAAATACCTACTTTTATTCCCGGGTAGTGAAAATATAAGGTTAAATATTGTAAAACCTAACAAATCAATTTTATGAAAACACTAATTAAAAGCACATTGCTTCTTCTCTTTTTGATGCCAATGAGCTTTTTTGCGCAATCTACGGTAACCGGTACCATAACAGAACGGGACACCGGTATGCCTATTCCTGGCGCCAACATTATTATTAAAGGCACCAACAGAGGTACAACAACCGACTTTGATGGTAATTATTCTCTTGAGAATGTAAACCTCGACGACGTTATTGTCTTCTCCTACATAGGATTCGCTTCTCAGGAAGTGCCCTACACAGGCCAGGAAACCATCAACATTACATTAGCTCCAGACACCGCGCTTCTTGAAGAAGTCGTACTTATTGGGTATGGTTCTACCAGAAGGCAGGATGCTACCGGAGCCGTTGAACAGATCAATCCCCAGGAGTTTAACAAAGGGGCCATTGTATCACCTGAACAACTTATCCAGGGTAAATCTGCCGGGGTAAGAATAACAGGCAGTAACGGTGCTCCGGGAGGCGGAGGAGAAATAAGGATTCGTGGTGGTTCCTCTCTTTCTGCCAACAACGACCCACTTATAGTGGTAGATGGTCTTCCTCTTGACCAGAGAGGTGTGCAGGGAGTGCGTAACCAGTTGAACGCTATTAACCCCAATGAGATCGAAGATTTTGTTGTACTTAAAGATGCATCGGCAACTGCCATTTACGGTTCGCGTGCATCAAACGGAGTTATTCTAATTACCACCAAAAAAGGTAAAAAAGACTCCTCTTTAAAATTTGAATACAACCTTGAAGCTTCAGTAGGAACATTGACAGACAAAGTTGATGTACTTAACGCTGCAGAATTCAGAAACCTTATCGAAACAACTCCCGGGACCGACCTTAGCCTTTTGGGAGAATCTGATACTGACTGGCAAGATGAGATCTATCAAACCTCTGTTGGAGCTATCCACAACCTTACTGTTACACAGGGATTTGATAATTTCTACTATCGCGTGAACTACAACCACACTGAGCAGACAGGGGTTCTTAAGACAGATTACTACCAAAGAAATGCTCTTAACCTGGCATTGAACGGTGATCTTCTTGATAACGACCTTAAACTTACCCTTACTGCAAAAGGAAGTGTTGACAAAAACATTTTTGCAGATGAAGGTGCAATCGGATCGGCTGTAGCTTTTGATCCTACACAGTCTGTTTATGACCCTACCAGCCCTTACGGAGGTTATTTTGAATTCCGTAACGCAAACGATGTTGCTCTGCAACAGGCAACGAGGAACCCGGTAGCTCAATTGATGCAGAGAGACTCTCAAGGTAAGACCAAACGTGTCATCACAAACCTGAATGTAGATTACAGACTTCCTTTCCTGGAGGGCTTAAGATTTAATCTTAACGCCGGTGTGGACTACGCCGAAAATGACGGTTACAACTATCGTCCTGTAAACTCGGCACTTGTGCTTCAAAGTATTGCTTCTGAAGAAAACTACTGGGGCTTTAACCGAAATACTTTACTTGACTTCTATTTCAACTATAAGCCTTTTATCGAATCTATCAATACAAACGTAGATTTGACAGCAGGTCATTCCTACCAGGAATTTTACGTTACGAGCCAAACTGAGTATACTGACGAAAACGTTGAAGGAAACTGGGTTCTAACTCCTGTAGCCATCAACAGGAATGCTCTTGAATCTTATTTCGCAAGGGCAAGTTTTGATATCGATGACAGGTTCCTGATCTCAGGAAGCTACAGAATGGATGGTTCCTCAAGGTTTAGCAAAGACAATCGCTGGAGTCACTTCCCTGCAGTATCTGTAGGTTGGAAATTAGGCAATGAGGATTTCCTTAAAGACTCTGAAACATTTTCAGAATTAAAGCTTCGCGCCGGCTACGGGGTAACAGGTAACCAGGAGATTGGTCCTAACTATGGCTATCTTGGGTACTACACTCCAAGCCGATTGGGAGCAAGTTACCAGTTTGGCAACGAATTTTATCAAACCTGGAGACCTGAAGAATACGACAAGAACCTGCAATGGGAAGAATTGCAAACCTACAACGTGGGGATTGACTTTGGATTCTTTAACGACAGGTTTACAGGTAGCGTAGATGCTTACCACAGAACCACCCAAAACCTTCTTGCTGAAGTTCCAGTTCCTGCGGGAGCAAACCTTTCTGACCGTTTGATCACTAACGTAGGGGAAACGGTAAGTAAAGGTGTTGAAGTTGGTTTGAACGGAAAGATCGTTCAAACAGACAATGTAAACTGGAATGTGAACTACAACATTACTTTCCAGGACCTTGAGATCACAAAACTTTCTCTTGGAGACAACCCTAACTTCTTTATTCCTCAGGGAGGAATTAGCGGTGGTGTAGGTAACACGATTCAGCTTTGGAAGACAGGGATCGACCCGTCTACCTTCTTTGTGTACAGACAGGTTTATGATGAAACAGGAGATCCTATTGAAGGAGCTTATGTTGATGTGAACGGCGATAACGCGATCACAGAAGCTGACAGACAACCTTATAAAAAAGCTTCACCTGACTTCTATATGGGGCTTACCAACACTTTTAACTACAAAGATTTCGATTTTAGTTTTACATTTAGAGGAAGCTTTGGCGGGTATATGTATAACAATGCCCAGTCAAGTTCAGGATTTAGAGGAGCAGGTACTGTGACTCCACAGCCTTATTACTCTAACTTCAACTCAAATGTATTGGAGACTAATTTTGAAGAAAGCCAGTTCTTCTCTGACTATTACGTGAGAAGTGCAGATTTCGTAAAGCTTGACAACATTTCTGTAGGTTATTTGGTAGCGGGTGAAAAAGTTGATTTTAGAGCATCTTTGACAGCGACAAATGTGTTGACCATTACAGATTACCAGGGTCTTGATCCTGAGATCGCAGGTGGAATTGATAACAATTTCTACCCACGTCCAAGAATGTATGTATTGGGACTTAACCTATCCTTTTAGTAAACAATAAAAAAAATATATGAACATGTATAATAAAATTAAATTTATCTGTGTCATTTTTCTCAGCCTCAGCATCTTTGGGGCCTGTGAAAGTGAACTGGATCTAAAACCCGAAGACAATCGGCCGGGAGCCGATGAGGTCTTCCAGGATCCTGCTGCCTACAAGCAGTTCCTGGCCAAGATCTATGCGGGACTTGCAGTAAGTGGTCAGGAAGGCCCTGCGGGAGATCCCGATCTTATTGGACTTGATGAAGGTTTCTCTCAATACCTTCGTTTGTACTGGATGCTGCAGGAATTACCTACAGATGAGGCCATAATTGGCTGGAACGATGGTACCATTGCCGATCTTCATGGCCAAAACTGGACTTCAGGAAACGAATTTATTCGTACCATGTATTCCAGGTTACTCTATCAAATCGCTTTGGCCAATGAGTTTGTTAGACAAACCGAAGAGGGTAAACTTGATAAATTCAGTGCATCTGAAAAAGAAACTATTCTTCAGTTTAGAGCTGAAGCCCGTTTCTTAAGAGCCTTGAGTTATTACCATGCAATGGACCTTTTTGGAAATCCTCCTTTTATCACTTCCGAAGACCCTATTGGAGCATTCCTTCCTGAGCAGATAAAAAGAGCCGACCTATTTCTTTATATCGAGCAGGAATTGACCGAGATCCAGGGTGATCTTGCTCCTGCCCCACATGCAGAATACGGAAGAGCAGATCAAGCTGCTGCCTGGACATTACTTGCAAAATTATACCTTAACAATGAGGTTTATCTAAAAGACAAGTCTCTTGCTGTTGCTGACCAGGCTAGTTTTAAAAGCGCACAGGAATATTTCGACCTTGCCGCAGCAAATTCTAAGAAAGTGATTGATGCCGGATACGAACTGGCTGATGATTATGAAAGCCTTTTCCTTGCAGATAACGACAGACCAGATGTTAGAAAAGAGATCATTTTCCCGATCAGATTTGATGGTATTAATACCAACTCCTATGGAGGTTTGACCTTTGTTATTCACGCTTCAATTGGAGGAGAAATGGACCCTGATGCATTTGGAGTGAACTCCGGATGGGCAGGTCTAAGAACGACCCCGGAATTTGTAAATCTTTTCCCAGGAGGTGCAGATTCTTCGGATGAAAGAGAAATGTTCTTTACCGAAGGACAAAACCTTGAGATCAACAGCATTAGTAGCTTTAACGACGGTTATGCCGTTGCCAAGTTCAAGAATGTTGATCAGGATGGTAACTGGGGAAGCGATGGTACAGGAGAACATGTAGATACAGATTTCCCTCTGTTTAGACTGGGAGATGTTTACCTCATGTATGCCGAAGCATTGTGGAGAGGAAGCAAATCTATTGATCCGGCTGTACCGTATATCAATGAGTTGAGACAAAGAGCTTATGGAGCCGGTAACGAGCTGGTATCAGCCAGTGATATTACTCCTAGCTTTTTGCTAAATGAAAGAGGAAGAGAATTGTACTGGGAAGCACACCGAAGAACAGATCTTATCCGTTTCAACCAGTTTACAGAGAACGGGGTATGGGCATGGAAAGGTGATGTTCCTCAGGGAGCGACTACCCAGTCCTTCAGAAACCTCTACCCTATTCCTGCTTCCGATCTGGGAGTGAACACTAACTTAGAACAAAACCAAGGTTATAATTAATACTTTAAAATTTAATCAAATGAAAAAACTTTCAATATTAATAATGGCTTTTATCACTCTTGTAGGGTTCAATGCCTGCACCAGTGATGATGATGTGGTCTTTATTGCACAGCCGGATCCTGAAGGGGTTTCCTTCACGAATACGTTCTCTTCAGAATATATTTTGACCAATTCTACTGCGGAAAATACTGCAGAGCGCTTTGTATGGAACGAGATCAATCTTGATGTTCCAACAAACATCAATTACGATCTTTTAGGTTCCACTTCTGAAGATATGTCAGACCCTGTTTTGCTGGGAAGTACTGCGGGAACCAACCTTGCTGTTAAGGTAAAGCAATTGATGAGCCTTGCTCAAGATGCAGGACTTGATAACGACCCTGCTACAGAAGCGCCTAACTCAGGAACCTTATACTTCCAGGTGGCAGCTACAGCCGGTACAGCCGGTGAGATGCTGCATGAATCTGATGTACAGGCTCTAAGCGTTGTGCTTCCTGAAGATACCGCAGGTGAAGTTGAACTTCCTAAACTCTACATGGTTGGTAACTTCCAGGCTGCAGGTGGTTATGGAAGCGACTGGACTCCTGAAGACGGAGTAGCTCTAACAGCATCTGACGTAGGTAAAACAGATTTTGAAGGTTATGTTTACATAGGTTCAGACTCTCCAGAATTCAAATTCCTTCCAACTAACACAGGATGGGATGGTGATTATGGAGATGCAGGAGCAGAGAATGGAGATTATACCGGAACCCTTCTTCAGGAAGGTGAAGTTAACGCCGGAACTCCTGATGGTACCGGAGGATATTACCTGGTTAAGGCAAACACCGATGACCTTACCTACTCTTTGGAAGAATACTCATGGGGGGTTATTGGAAATGCAACCCCAACAGGATGGGATTCTGACACAAAAATGACCTATGATCCTGAAACTCATTTATTGACTATCACCATGGATCTTACAGCCCAGGAAGCACCGGATAACGGATGGAAATTCCGTGCAAACGATAACTGGGACCTCAACCTTGGTGACACAGGAGCAGATGGTACATTAGAAGTAGGTGGAGACAATATTGGAGTTTCGGAAGCCGGAAACTACACTATTACTCTTGACCTTACAGATTCTAGAAATCCTACTTACACTGTAACCAAGAATTAAGAAGATATAACTTCCAAAAAGGCTGCTTCACGGCAGCCTTTTTTGATAAATTCAGTTTTTATGAAATACAACAAATTTTTAATGTTGTTCATGCTGTCCCTGTTATTATCGCTGGGAGCATGTTCAAAAGATGATGATAATCCCGAACCCGATCCGGGTGGCGGTGAAGAACCAACTCCTTCACAGGGAACTTATGAACCCATTGATCTTTCAGGCTATGACAGCGGCAGCGGAGTCATGATGCAAGCCTTTTACTGGGATGTAGAGCCGCGTTTTGAATGGTGGACTACAATTTCAGAGCAGGTTGATGACTGGGCAGAAGTGGGTATTGACCGTATCTGGCTTCCGGTAGCTTCAAAAGGTGCCTCGGGAGGTTATTCCATGGGCTACGATGTTTCCGACTACTTTGACTTCGGAAACTTTGACCAGCACGGCACGGTGGAAACAAGATTTGGTTCCAGGGAAGAGCTTGAGAATTTGATCTCAACTGCTCACGCCAACGACGTGGAGGTGATTGCCGATATCGTACTCAATCACAATTCCGGTGGCGGTGAAGAATACAATCCTTACCGTGAAAAAAATACTTACACGCTGTTTGACGAGGAACATGGAAATGCCTCCGGAATGTTCAACAGGAATTACGAGGACTTTTACCCAAACTCGGTTAGCGATTATGACAATGGAAGCTTATTCTTTGCCGAGACCAACCTTGATCATCACAGGCAGCACGTACAGGACTGGCTTTGGTTAAGAGATGACTCTGTAGCTAAATACTATAAAAATGTGATGGGCTTTGATGGCTGGCGCTTTGATTACGTCCTTGGTTATGAGCCCTGGGTTGTGAAGGATTGGTTGAACGAGGTAGGAGGTTTTTCTGTCGCCGAACTTTGGGATGGAAATGCAACTACTTTAGAGAACTACATCGAGGAAACCGGCAGCGGAGTGTTCGATTTTGCCACTTTCTATGAATTAGACAAAGCTTTTGACCGCTATGACGACCTTACCTATCTAACCAATGATATGGTATGGCAAGATTACCCGGAGAAAGCAGTGACTTTTACGGCTAATCACGATACCGAAAAAGATGATAATGAAGACAATTTTATAGCCGCTGAAAACAAGATGAAGGCCTATGCCTTTATTTTGACTCATCCCGGTTATCCAACTGTCTTCTACTCAGATTATAATAATGCTGCTTTCCAGGAAGACCTGCAGCAGCTTATCAAGATCCACAATGCACTTGCGAAGGGTGAAGTAGAGGTGCTGTATGTAGATGATGATGAATATATTATGAAAAGAAAAAGAACGGCCACAAATCCGGGCTTGATCCTTTATTTGAACACCAACGGAAACATGAAGATCAAAAATGATATAGATACAGACTGGAACATGGCGAAAATTATGGATTACACTGGTAATACAGATTACAGCCCTGTTACTGATGAGAACGGTATGGTTTCTCTTCGCGCTCCCGCTAACGGTTATGCGATCTATTCTATCATGAAAGAATAAAAATTGTAGATCATCCAAAAATAAATGGGCTCAAAAATGTCATTTTTGAGCCCATTTATTTTTAACTTTTTTGGAGAGGAGACCTCCTACTCCAGCCTTACAGAAATAATTCCCACTCCCTGCGGCTGCTTCTGCTCTTTAGTGGAAAAGCCTGGGCCTATGGAGAACTGTAAACTCTCTGCATTGTTTATACT
>JBAVJB010000147.1:0-2888 GCA_049687495.1 Salinimicrobium sp. | reverse complement strand
TTCTCGGAGTGAAAATTTCCAGCAGTCGCGGTTTTTCTGAAGTGTCAAAAAAGCCATTTAGCGCCTCTTCTATTTCTTCGGAAGAACTTGCCGCAGCGTAATCAAAACCATACAGCTCACACAGCGGATTCGCCTGCAAATTGTGTACGGTTTCAAAATAAGTATCAAAAGTTTCTGAATTCTTGTTCCCCGGAAGTATTCTGAAAAGTCCACCCCCGTGATTGTTCAGAATAATGATCCTGAAGTTCTTCGGAATGTAATTGTTCCACAGCGCATTGCTGTCATAGAAAAAGCTAAGGTCGCCCGTGATCATCAATACCGGTTCATCTGAAGTCATTGCCGCTCCTACCGAAGTGGAGGTACTGCCGTCAATGCCGCTCGTGCCTCGGTTGCAGTAGATTTTAAGGCTTTCGTCCCACTTGAACAGCTGGGCATACCTGATGGTCGAACTGTTTGCCAGGTGAAGCACATGATTTTTTGGGATTTTTGGAACCACTAATTGCATCGCCTTCAGGTCAGAATACGGGATCTCGTTCATGTATTCCTCGTGCCTTTTCTGTCTTTTGCTGCGCACGTCCTGCCAAAAATTTCCGTAGGCACTTTCAGTTTTTTCTGTAAGCGGAAGGAAATTTTGAAAGAAGGAATTCACCGAAGTCTCAAAATGCTTGTTCAGCGAAAAGAAGGTGTTATATGCCTTTTTTGGATCCACATGCCAGTGCTGCTTGGGGTTGTAATTCCGCAGAAATGCCTTGATCTTTTTGGAGACGATCATCCCGCCGAAGGTGAGCAGGATATCGGGCTGCAGCGCTTCAAACAGCTCTTCTTTATTGTCATCTTTCTCAATGGGCCCAATAATGGTATCTATTCTCGTGAAGAACTGTGGCTGCTGCACGTTCGAAGTCGTTTCGGTAAATACAATAACCGAATCGTCCTTAGCCAGTTCCTCCAAAAATCGCTGTTCAACTGAATTTGGCTGTTCCACTCCAACAATGACCATCTTGCGTTTTGCCTTGTTCCAAAGGTCGGCATAGGCCTGCAGCTGATTTTTTGAATAGGTTCTCTCGATGATCTCGGGGAGAATTTGCAATGGATTTACGTCTACATCTTCCACAAGGTCGTAAAGCGGTTCATAGAACGGCACGTTGATATGCACCGGCCCTTTTCCTTCAATGGCCTTGTTCAGCGCCAGGTTGATCTCGCGCTCGTTGTGCCGCTGAGATTCGAATTGCTTTTGCTGCAGCTTCTTGTCTTCGGAAGAGTTTTCCATGACCACTTCAGAATACAAATTGGCCGAGTACAGGATATGGTTCTCAAAAACGTTCTTTTGACGGATGGTTTGCCCGTCGCCAATATCGATGCGCTCAATAGGCCTGTCGGCAGAGATCACCACCAGCGGAATGTCGCTGTAAAAGGCTTCGGCTACCGCGGGATAATAGTTCAACAAAGCCGAACCCGAGGTACACACAACCGCCACCGGTTTTTGCAGCTGCTGTGCCATCCCAATGGCTACAAAGGCAGCGCAACGTTCATCGACTATGCTATAGGTTTTTATGTTGGGGTTCCATGCAAAGCCGTTGGTCAAAGGAGCATTTCGCGAACCGGGAGAGATCACCACGTGATCGATGCCCTTGGCTTCACAAAGTGCGACTATAGATCTTGCAACGGGTATTTTTGGGTATTTCACTTTTTTCTTTTTACCAGACCTCACAGGTTTTTGAAACCTGTGAGGTCTTTTATTTAAAATAAAACTTTTTTCATGGTCTGCGACTTGTTCACCGTCTCCTCCCACTCCGCTTCGGGATTGGAATCATTAGTGATCCCGCCCCCAATGAAGAGCTCTGCAGCGCCCCTCGCCAACTTCATACACCGCAAATTTACAAATAGTGCGGTTTCCTTTTTCACTGTTCTGTAGGCCAGGTTCTCCACGTTCCTTTTGTTTCGGGAGCGATTGCTGCTGCTTTGCAGGTTGAGCTCGCCCAGAAAGCCGGTGTAGAATTCCCGATCGTAGTTCTCTTCTGAAAGTATGAATTTTTTGGCCTTTTCCTTCGGAAGTCCGCACACTGCCGGGGTTGGATGCAGGGCTGAAATGAGTTTTTTCAAGCCGGCTTCACCTGCGGAAACTCTTCCTGAAATTTCGGTCCGCAGGTGCAAGAGGTTTCCTGCTTTTGAAGTATGCACTTCAGAAGCCTTTAATCCTTCTACCAATCCCGTAAGCCGGGTAAGGATCTCGCCCGTAACGAACTGCTGTTCCTGTTTTTCTTTTTCTCCCCACTTGACTTCCACACTTCCTTTGAACTTTTGCGTTCCCGCCAAAGCCATGGTTTTAAAGCTGCTGCCCTGGATCTTCAGCAAAGTTTCGGGCGTCGCACCCAGCCACAATCCCACCTGCGGATGGTACCACAGGTACACAAACGCAGTCGAATAAGTAACCAGAAGTTCCTGAAATAATTTTACCGGATCCTGCTCCTTCAGTTGCACCCTCTCCTTCCGGGACAGCACCACCTTTTCAAGATCTCCGGAATTCAGTTTTAAAAGGCCTTTTTTGACAAGAGAGATATGTTGCTGCTTTTCAGCTTCGGAAGCTTCAGAATTAAGAGCTCCCGAATTTCCCCTTTTTGACACTTCAGGAACAGAGGTGTCAAAAATGGCTTTTTCAGAGGCTTCTTCAGGAATAAGAAGCGTCGGTTTTTCTGCATCAAAGGGCGCGAAAACGAATCCAGCTTCAGAAAAGTCGGAAGTGGTAAAAATTTCCGCATTCCGCTGAAAAAAAGCGGTTCCACTGTTGCTTTCAGGTTTGCGATAAGCAACAAAGGGCAATTTTTGTTCGTAATGCTTCCGAAGCCTCTCAAAAATGGCATTTTCAGGCATTAATCTTTCTTTTTTGGAAG
>JBAVJB010000146.1:0-9139 GCA_049687495.1 Salinimicrobium sp. | reverse complement strand
TACCTGGAAGTGCTCACTGCAAGGGAAAATGCATTAAATACAAGGCTCCAGCTGGTGAATACCAGGTTCAATGAACTTAACGCTGTGGTGAACCTTTACCAGGCGCTTGGCGGCGGCTGGCAGTAATCTTTCATGATTGGATTTTTAGTTGTTGGAACTGTCCCCGCCTGGGGGCAGTTTTTTATTTAAAGAGCTTCCAAAGGCGGGACTTTTAGCTCTTCGATATCCCAACCCGCAAGCCGCGCCCCTGCTAAATAGGCGTTCTCTAAAAATTCGAGCAGCATACTAGCCGGTTCTTTTTCATTAACCACAAAACGGTAAGGCAGTATAGCCAGCCAATTCCCGTTATTCTCTACCCATTTTGCCTGCTCCAGGCCAAGATCGGTTTTTTCAATTCCTTCGGGCGCAGGAAAAGTATAGGAGTAAAAAGCGGGTTCGGGAATGTTAGGATCTCCGGCCCAAAAGCCGAAGCTGATGCACTCATGGCTGTAGGCCTCTTTATCTGAAAGCCTTGCTTCCGAAGGCATTTTTGGAGCCCTTTTGCCCGAGAACCTGGTCACCGCCAGATCCATGGAATGCCAGTAGAGGTGCACGGGACAGGTCTTGCCATAGAACCTGCCGCTAAATTTCCTGAACACGTTCGAGGCCCATAACATCACCTTCCAGTACCGCTGCACATATTCCCGGTTGTAATGCTTGATGTCATTGAGCTGGTCGAATTTTCGGTCAATGTTTTGATCAAAAGGTTTATCTAAAATGTTCACCTCAATACCGAACCTTTTTAAAATCCCTTTCAGCTGCAGATAGAAAACTGAGACCGAAACTTCTTCGGAAAGGTGAAAAGAAGCCTCTTCTCCTCCCGAAGTGCACACCTCCAGTTTGTGCTGCTGCAGGTTCAAAAGCAGGGAAAAAGTGCCAAAATCGTTTCCGTAGGGAATAGGCCCTGTCGTCATACCCTTGGTGTCGACATACAAAGTGATGTACCACCAGTGGTTCTTGCGCGGACTAAAACTCATCCTGATCTTGCCCATGATCTGGAAGAACAGGTGCAACGTGAGCTTTTGCTGTTCGCTGCCCTTGTACTGCAGCGCGGGTAAATTATTCTTTTCCATAGCTATAATTTTATGCGCCAATTAATGGTCAAGCTATAGATGGTAGTTTGGGAACTACTTTAGTTTTCCGCCTTTTGCGGCCCACCACGGGTGGATCTCTACCTCCAGCCTGCCGGCCTTGACCATAGGATCCATATTTGCAAGGCTGTCGGCCATTTGCTGGGTTGGGGTGTTGTAAATGGCAATTCCCCGGATGTTTCCGTCATCGCCTAGTGGTCCTACCAGGCTCAGGTAACCTTCCCCGGCCATACGACTCAGGTGCGCCAGGTGCTGCTCCTGCAGCTGTGCGGCTTCGGTAGAATCCTGGCTGCGCTTCTTGCCGCTCTTCAGCAAAACCAGGTAATACTGCTGCATGAGGTAAGTAGTGTCTTCCTCTTCATAAAAAAAGGTTTGATAGCCCTCCTGCTTCAGCTGTTTTGCCTGTTCCTCGACCGAAGGCTGAGGCTCTTCTGTCACCGCTTCTACTTCGGCGGGATCGGGAATGCCACGAATGTCTTCGTTGTAATCTTTGCAAGCCGAGGCCAAGCCCAGCAGCAGTGTCAAAAATGCGATTTTTCTCATGCTTTCTTTTTGTATGGGTTCTTACTGAGCCAGGAATTGTAATACTCCTTTTTCCCTGTCACCTCCTGCCCCAGCCAGTGAGGTTTTTCAAAGTTTTCTTCTTCTGAAGCCAGTTCAACTTCGGCTAAAATAAGTCCTTGATTGCTTCCGAAGAACTCATCTACCTCAAAAATGTGATCTTTAAGCTTTATTTCATAGCGTATTTTTTCGATAGTGCCGGGTTCGCACAGCTTTATCAACTCTTCGGCTTCGCCGGCAGGAATTTCCTTTTCCCACTCAAAGCGGCTCATGCCACTCTCATTTGACTTGCCCTTGATGGTCAAAAATGCCTTTTTGCCCTTTAGTCTTACCCTCACGGTGCGCTCCGGGTTTGAATTGAGGTAGCCCTGCAGGATCCTGGTCTGCTTAAAAGCCTCTTTTTTAAAGCTGTCTCCCGTGACCAGGAATTTTCTTTCAATTTCGGTCATGTTACACCTCTTTGATCACCTGCCCCGTCACATGGCCCAGTACGCTTTTCCTGAAGCCATAAACCACCCGTTCCATGCTCACCGGCTTATGCCCCGGGAACATATCGAACAGCTGCGGAGAATCCTCTACCACGCCCGGGCTCACCGCATTGATGCGCACGCCGTTCTCCAGCTCCAGCGCCGCCGCCTTCACAAAACCATTAACTGCGGAATTTACCGCCGCAAGATTTACTGAATTCTTCACGGGATCTTCTGAAAGCACTCCGGTGATCAGCGTGAACGAGCCTTTTGGATTGATATAGTGTTGCCCAATGAGCACCAGGTTGATCTGGCCCATCATTTTTGAGTCGACCCCTTTCCTGAAGTCGGCATCGGTCATGTCTTTGAGCGGCCCGAAATGTCCGCCGCCGGCTGCACAGACAAGAGCATCGAAAGAACCGATCTTTTCGAACATCTTTTTGATGGAATCAGGATCGGTGATGTCAGCCTGAATGTCGCCGGTTTTTGTCCCTACTTTGATGACTTCGTGATCTTTTTGGAGATCCTGTGTAATCTTTTTTCCTAAAGTGCCGCTGGCACCAACTATAATTATTTTCATTTTTCTGCTTTTTCAGCGATTTGTTTTATTTCATCAGATTCTATTCGTGCTTCAGAATAGCCATTTTTGGCCACCCTGATCATGCCATCGGCAATTTCTTCGGGATGAATGCTACGATATTTCTTCAGGGGCCCCAGCAAAATATGATCGCCCAACTTCATGAACTTTTTCCAGGCGGCCTCAAAAAGGCGTTTTTCGTCCCGCTCTCCGCCTATCAATGAAGGCTGAAAAATGTAAGTTCCCTCTGGCTTTTCTGAAAGCACATCTCTTTCCATTTCCCCTTTAGTCCGGTTATAAAAAAAACGGCTATCGGGATCGGCGCCCAGGGCAGAAATGATCAACAGCTTTGGAATACCATTCCGCTTACAGAGCTTTGCCGCCGAAAAAGGTATTCCGTAGTCCACTTTTTTATACACTTCCTCATTAGGCGTTTTTGCTTTCGTGCTACCCACGCAGCAGAAGACTTCATCTGCCTTAAAAAGTTCTGCATACTTTTCCAGTTCGAACAGATCGACGATATGCTCCTCCAGTTTAGCATTCTGAAAGCCCACAGACCTGCGCGTAAATACAATTACTTTACTGTAACCGTTATCCTGAAGCAGTTTCTTTAGCAAAATACCTCCGGTTAAACCGGTGGCGCCTAATATGATCGCGGTTTTCATGTTCAAAAATTGCTTTCTTGAAGGTACTTCATTTAGCCAAGAAATCAAAGATGCCCAAAAATGTCATTTTTGAAACCTCTATTTTTGCAGCATGCAACAGCGAAAGATCATACATGTTGACATGGACGCTTTTTACGCTTCAGTAGAGCAGCACGACAATCCAGAACTGCAGGGAAAGCCGGTGGCTGTTGGCGGCAGCTCGCAAAGAGGAGTCGTGGCGGCTGCGAGTTATGAGGCGCGAAAGTTTGGGGTTAAGAGTGCCATGAGCAGCGTGATCGCCAAAAGACAATGTCCCGAGCTCATTTTTGTAAAGCCCAGGTTCGAGCGTTATCGTGAAATCTCGATGCGCATTAGAAACATCTTTTTTGAGTACACAGATCTTGTCGAGCCGCTGTCTTTGGATGAGGCCTATCTTGATGTGACCGAGAATAAAAAGGGGAATCCCAGCGCTTCCTTGATCGCGAAAGAGATAAGGCAGAAGATCTTTGACAAGACCGGGTTGACAGCATCGGCAGGCATTTCTATCAACAAGTTCGTCGCTAAGATCGCCAGCGATTACAACAAACCCAACGGTCAAAAAACCGTAGGCCCCGAGGAGGTCCCGGAATTTCTGGAGGAGCTCGAGATCCGCAAGTTCTATGGTGTAGGAAAGGTCACTGCCGACAAAATGTACCGGCTTGGCATCTTTACCGGCAAAGACCTGAAGGAAAAACCGCTGGAATTCCTCAACGAAAACTTCGGAAAAAGCGGACAATTCTTCTATGACGTGGTGCGTGGAATTCACCATAGCGAGGTAAAGCCGTCGCGCATAAGAAAATCTCTCGGGGCAGAAAGGACGTTTGAAGAAAACATTTCTTCGGAAGTTTTTATGCTGGAGCGGCTGGAGAATATTTCCGAAGAAATAGAAAAAAGGCTTTCGCGAAGTAAGGTGGCCGGAAAAACGGTCACGCTAAAGATCAAATACAGCGATTTTACGCTGCAGACCCGCAGCAGGACGTTGCACTACTACATCTCGTCAAAAGATCTCATTTTAGAGACTGCAAAAGAGCTGCTGTACCAGGAGAAGATGAAAAACTCCGTGCGCCTGCTGGGCATTTCCCTCTCCAACCTCAACACCGAAAAAGATGAGGAACAGGAGGAGAAAAAGGAGATCGCGGTGCAGCTGAAGTTTGAATTTTAAACAACGAAAAGCGAAAAAAGGAGCAAAGAATATAGACTCAAAAAGGGCATTTTTGACACCTCTTCCGCAGGATTGATTCGTTTACCTGCCTGCCGGCAGGCAGGTTAGTGGCTAATTTATAGAACAAAAAAAGCCATGAACAAATTTTGCTCATGGCTTTAAACTGGTGTCTAGTACCTAACGTCTAGCGTCTTCTTTATTCTATTTCAGAAATCCTCAACGTATTCACCATTCCTTTATTAGTAATAGGCATGGCAGCAAGATTGATCGTAAAATCTCCTTTTTCAACAAATTTGCTTTCGGTCGCGATCCTGTTGATATCTTCAATGGTCTCATCTGTGCTCACCATTTTGTCGTAGTAGAATGCGCGCACGCCCCAAAGCAGGCTCAGCTGGTTCACGATTCTTTTATTGGAGGTGAAAACGAGAATATTTGATTCGGGTCTCCAGGCAGAGATCTGAAAGGCGGTATAACCCGAGTTTGTAAGCGTACAGATCGCCTGCGCCTTGATCTCGTTGGCCATGTGGGCCGCGTGGTAACAAATAGATTTTGTAATGTAGCGCTTGGTCCTCACGTGAGGCGGCTCATGCGGCACCTTGATCAACGGAGAGTTCTCAACGCTCAAAATGATCTGGCACATCTTCTCGATCACCTGCACCGGATAATTACCCACCGATGTTTCTCCTGAAAGCATCACGGCATCGGCACCATCCATAACAGAGTTCGCCACGTCATTCACCTCGGCCCTTGTAGGGGTAAGGCTCGTGATCATGGTTTCCATCATTTGTGTGGCAATGATCACCGGAATACGGGCTTTTTTCGCCTTTAGCACCAGCTGTTTCTGGATCAACGGAACTTCCTGTGCGGGAATTTCCACTCCAAGATCTCCCCGCGCAACCATTATTCCGTCGCAGTAAGCCACGATCTTGTCAATGTTCTCCACCCCTTCAGGCTTTTCGATCTTGGCAATGATCGGGATCTTGTGATCTGTATGTTCTTTAATAAGGTTTTGCAGCTGCAGCAGGTCATCACTGTTACGTACAAAAGAAAGCGCTATCCAGTCTACCTGTTGCTCGGCGGCAAAAATGGCATCCCTAACATCTTTCTCGGTAAGTGCGGGTAAGGAAATATTGGTGTTCGGCAGGTTTACCCCTTTTTTGGATCTCAAAGGTCCGCCCTGGATCACCCTGGCTTTTACTTCGTTCTTTTTATTGGTGCTTACCACCTCAAAAATGAGTTTCCCGTCATCAAGCAGGATGCGTTCTCCCGCCTTTACATCTCTAGGAAATTGCTCGTAGTTCATATACACACGCTCGGCGGTGCCTTCAAATTCTTTACCTGTGGCGAATTTTATCTCGTCACCTTTTGAAACCACAACTTCCTCTTTCATCTTACCAACCCGTAGTTTAGGTCCCTGCAGGTCTCCAAGAATTGCGGCGGTGTACCCCTCTTCTTCGTTCAACTCCCGTATCATGTTGATGCGTTCTTTCACATCGTCGTAATTGGCATGAGAAAAATTGATCCTGAAGACGTTAACTCCTGCGCGCAGCATATCTCTCAACACATCTTTAGAACTGGTGGCCGGGCCCAACGTAGCCACGATCTTAGTCTTTTTCGTATTTGGCATTTAGTCAAAAATTAAATTTTCCTTAGATTTTATTTGATGAAAATCAATGGAGTACGCCGTCGATATCTGCGGAATTTCTTTGATCTGTTTGAGCAGTTGCTCTTCTGAAACAGAAAAGGATTCTTCCTCTATTTTCAGAAAGAAATCTACTTTTTTGAATTCCGGAAGCAGGTGGATCTTGTGAAAAGAGACCTGCTCATCACCAAAGAGCGTATTGGCAACCGCATTGGCTACCTGTTCTCCTTTGGCGATATTACTTACCAGATGATAATTGCGGTATTTTTGAAGATCTTCAAACGAATAAAGTGCAAACAGCACTTGTAGCGCCCCTACTTGAAAATCCACATCTTTGCGCGACCTGACAAGCCTTAGTCCCAGGTGTTTGTTCAAAAGAAAAGCCAGCTTATATTCTTCAACCGAAGAATGAATGGCCAATAGCCTGAAAGGCTGCTCAAACACCTCATCCAGAACCAGTTTATGCGCCGGCATACTTATCTTCATCAAACGTTAAAGATAGAAATTGTATAGCAGAAAAATAATTTTTTAGGGGTTGTTTTTAGAATACTTTACGAAAACGTTATAGTTTCTGCTATATCTTTAAGAAGGTTCAATTTTGTTCTGCAGGGCATAAAATGCCCTTTTTGATGCTTTTTCTTCAGCTTTCTTTTTTGAAGTTGCCCTTGCCTTGGCCACAACACGGCCTTCAATGCGAAGTTTTACGGCAAAATGTTTTACCTCATCCCGGCCGGTGTCTTCATAGACATCGTAATTGAATTCTTTTTTCTCCTTCTGGCACCATTCTATGAGCAGGCCTTTGTAGCTTATCACCGTGCCTTCCAGCTGTTCAATATCTACATAAGGTTCGATCACCCGTTCATAAATGAACTTTTTCACATACCTGTACCCGCGATCCAGGTAAATAGCACCAATAAGGGCTTCAAAAAGGTTCCCATGGATGTTGGTCCCAAACTGGTCTGTAGCAATGCTGGTTTGAATGTGCTTGATGAGATCAAGGTCTTTCCCCAGCTCATTAAGGTGTTTGCGGCTCACGATCTTGGAGCGCATCTTGGTAAGATAGCCTTCGTTTCCCCCGGGTACTTCTTTAAAAAGATGCGAGGCGATTACGGCACTTAGCATGGCATCGCCCAGAAACTCCATTCTTTCAAAGTTGATGGCGTTGCCCTGTTCATCTTTTTTATTAAGGGAACGGTGGGTAAAGGCTTTTTTATAGTAATTGATATTGCGGGGCTTGAACCCCATGATGTTGGTAAGGTCCATAAAAAAATTCCCGCCTCTTGAAGAACGGGAATTTAATATGTTTCTAATAACACTCATGTGTAATTTTATTCATCCAGTTTCTTGAACAGGACGCAGGCGTTGTGTCCGCCAAAACCAAAGGTATTGCTCATCGCCACCTTTACATCCCTTTCCTGTGCTTTGTTCAGCGTCAGGTTCAACTCCGGATCAATGTTTTCATCCGGGGTCACATGGTTAATGGTTGGTGGTACAATTCCGTTTTTCATGGCCAGGATAGAAGCAATTGCCTCTACTGCTCCTGCGGCACCTAGAAGGTGGCCTGTCATGGATTTGGTCGAGTTGATGTTGATGTTCTTGGCATGTTCTCCAAAAACCTTCTTGATCGCTTTCAATTCGGCAACATCTCCAAGAGGAGTTGAAGTACCGTGAGTGTTGATAGCGTCTACATCTTCAGGTTTAAGGCCGGCATTCTTAAGGCAATTTTCCATCACTGCAACCACCCCAATTCCTTCGGGATGTGGGGCTGTCATATGGTAGGCATCAGATGATAATCCGCCGCCTAAAACTTCAGCATAGATCCTTGCGCCTCTTGCCTTGGCATGCTCATATTCTTCAAGAATCAAAGCTCCTGCTCCTTCCCCAAGAACAAATCCGTCGCGGGTCGCGTCGAAAGGTCTTGAAGCGGTTTCCGGACTCTCATTTCTTGTAGAAAGGGCGTGCATGGCGTTAAAGCCACCCATTCCCGCAGGCGCTACTGCAGCCTCAGAACCTCCGGTCACAATGACATCGCTAAGACCAAGACGAATGGTGTTCAGGGCATCGATTAGCGCGTTTGCCGCCGAAGCACAAGCTGAAACCGTCGTATAATTAGGTCCCATAAAGCCGTGTCTAATGGAAATATTTCCAGGGGCAATATCGGCGATCATCTTCGGAATAAAGAAAGGGTTGAAACGCGGAGTTCCATCGCCTTTTCCGAATTCAAGCACCTCATTCTGGAAGGTCTCCAGCCCTCCAATTCCGGCTCCCCAGATAACTCCCACGCGCAGTTTATCTACAACATTGAGGTCAATACCCGAATCTTTGATAGCTTCATCTGAAGCTACCAAAGCATACTGGGCAAATTTGTCGAGTTTGCGGGCTTCCTTCCTGTCGAAGTAGTCCTCGGCATTGAAGTTCTTGAGCTCACAAGCGAATTTTGTCTTGAATTTTTCGGTATCAAAATAAGTAATGGGTGCAGATCCGCTTTTACCATTCACCAATGCATCCCAATATTCTTCAATATTGTTTCCAATTGGGGTGAGCGCACCTAATCCAGTTACTACAACTCGCTTTAACTCCATAAAAATATGTTAGTTTTTTATTTTTTTGCGTCTTCGATGTAAGAGATGGCCTGGCCTACAGTTGCAATGTTCTCAGCCTGGTCATCCGGGATCTGGATGTCGAACTCTTTTTCGAACTCCATGATCAACTCTACAGTGTCTAATGAATCAGCGCCCAAGTCGTTGGTGAAGCTAGCTTCGTTAACTACTTCGTTCTCGTCAACGCCTAATTTGTCAACGATAATCGCTTTTACTCTTGATGCAATGTCTGACATAACTTGTGTTTTTAATTTTAAATTAAGTGGCAAAAATAAAAAACTTTATTTTAAAACCTGTTTTTACTTTAAAAATGTGAA
>JBAVJB010000145.1:0-2299 GCA_049687495.1 Salinimicrobium sp. | reverse complement strand
GATCCCGAGTTGGTGATCGAGATATATCCCGAGGTCAGGGATCCCGAAGCTGTGGAATTTGCCCTCACCTGGCAGCATCCTCATGGCTCGCTGCAGGAATATCCCAACCTCAAGGTGATCGCCTCTATGGGCGCCGGCATTGACCATATCCTGAAAGACTCTCAGCTACCCGAAGAGGCGGATATTACCCGGGTTGTTGATGACAAGCTTACCGAGGATATGAGCCTTTTCGTGCTCGCGCTGGTACTGGACCAGCTGCGCGATATCTCGTTTCACCATTGCAGCAGTGGCTGGAACAAAAGAGGGTACCAAAGGCCTGAAGATGTCAACATTGGGATTATGGGGCTGGGCGTACTTGGCCTTGCCACTGCACAGCGACTGCTGGCCAACGGCTTTAAAGTTTTAGGCTGGGCGAACAGTGATAAAGAGATCAAAGATATAAAGACCTTCTCGGGAAAGGCACAACTTGATGATTTCTTAAACCAGACCAACATTCTTATCTGCCTTTTACCGCTCACCCCGGAAACCGAAAATATCCTCAACAAATCGCTTTTTCAGAAATTGCCAAAAGATGCGTACCTTATTAACGTCGCCCGCGGAAGCCACCTTGTGGAAGATGACCTGCTGGAAATGCTGGATAACGGTCATCTTTTGGGAGCCAGTCTGGACGTATTCCGGCAGGAACCTTTACCCGAAGACCATCCCTTCCGCAGCAATGGAAAAATAAAGATCACCCCCCATAACGCCAGCATCACCAGCCCCCGCTCTGTAGTGCCGCAGATCATTGAAAACTACAGGAGAATGCTGAATAACCTGCCCCTCAAGAACAAGGTTTCAAGAAAAAAAGGATACTAAAGACATGGAAAATTTCAAGAACATCCTGGTGGCAGTGGACTTTAACGATGCGGTGGGCGAGTTGCTAAGCTACGCTGAGGGTTTTGCTGAAAAATTCGGAGCCAAGATCTGGGTGGTGCATGTCGCCTCACCCGATCCTGACTTTGTTGGTTATAATACCGGCCCGCAGTACATCAGGGATTTTAAGGCAGAAGATTATAGAGAGGAACACCGCAACCTGCAGAGCATTTGCAAAACCTTTTTAGGGGAAGAAGTGGAAAAAGAAGCCCTGCTCATCCAGGGCTCCACCGTTGAAACCGTGCTAAAAGAGGCAGAAAAGCTCAAAGCAGATATCCTTATCGTTGGAACGCACAAACACAGCTTTCTCTACAACCTGCTGCAGGAGAGCGTTGCGCTGGAACTGCTAAAAAGGGCAAATCTGCCCATTCTTACCATTCCTGTGGAGGAGAAATGAATCCGGTTCAAGGTTACCGGAGAATTAATTCAATCTTTGTTAATTGTTCATTGATCACGGAGCCATTGGTTTTTGCTGATCTTATACCAGACACAGGGCTGTAGTTCAGGATGATCCTGCAGCCCCGGATGCTGAAATTCCCCCATGCAATTCATACCGATCTTCTGCATCACCCGTTCAGACCTCTTATTTTTAGCGGGACAGGTGGAAATAACTTCTTCCAGGCCAAGCTCCTCAAAAGCAAATTTTAGGCAGCGGTTAGCGCCTTCGGTGGCATAAGCTTTTCCCCAGGCAGCTTTTTTTAGCCGCCAGCCAATATCTGTAGCCGGGGGAAAAGGAGCATCGTAGTTTTGCCAGGCAAGGCCAATGAAACCGAGGAATTCTCCCGTTTCCAGCAGCTCGGTAGCGAAATAGCAGTAGCCGTGCCTTTTAAAATGCTTGAACAGCCGATCCAGAAATTCAGCCGATTCCTCCCGGCTCAAAGGCTTCGGAAAATACCTCATCACCTCAGAATCGGCGTTCATGGTCGCAAATTTCTCCAGGTCATTCTCATTCCAGGAGCGAAAGCCGAGCCTTTCCGAAGTAAAAAGGTATTGGTCAGTTGGTTCCATCAGTGCTTTTTAAGGGGTGTCAAAAATGCCTTTTTTGGAAGGTTTTCTTTGAACGCAAATTCGGAAGATTTTGCGCAATTTTTTTTCGCAGCGAAAATTTCTTCTAGACATTGAATTTATCCTCCTTCCAGTTTTCGACATTGGTTTGGATGTAACGGCAAATCTTTTCAAAAGATCTTTGATCCCGAATGATGTGATCATAAAAAAGAGGTTGCCAGCCAAATTCGAGATTGAGCCTGTTCGCATGTTTGGTCACGGCCGATTTATAAGAACCCACAATTGAGGAAAGGGTATTTTTCCCCTGGTTTTGAAAACGTTGTTGCCCAAGGGTTTTTTCAGGATCATGATGATGTAGCGGCAAGGCATGCCTTGCCGCTAC
>JBAVJB010000144.1:0-20279 GCA_049687495.1 Salinimicrobium sp. | reverse complement strand
AGATCCTTCTTAACTCTTCCAAAGTTTGGAACTTTGGAAGAGTTTCCACTCCCTGCGTTAGCGGGTGAAGCGGCATCTTTTAAAGCGCTTGCATATAAGGCGCTTTAAAAATACAGCGGAACACGCGGCCCTACCTTCGCTGAAGCTTCGGCAGGCGAGCCCGCCTAATTTAGCTTTAGCGAAGGTGGGAACGCCCATATAAATATTATGATTTTCTATCGCTCTTTCCCGAAGAAGACCACTTATTGGTAAGCTCCAAAAAGTTGAAATCCAGCGCGCTTGGCTGCTTTTGCAGCTGCTTATTCTGGAAAGCCCTTTGCAGGATGTCTTCTATAAGGTAATCTTCCTGGTTGTCCTGGGGCTTAAACTCTTCTTTTAAAGAGATGTCAAAAAAACTGGCCGTGGTATTGTACCAGAAGGCACGCCAGCCGCTTTTAAGATCTTTTACCAGCTCAAAGGCAGTAACGCCGGTTTGCCGGTGGATCAACTTTACCAGAATCTGACCTTCGGTATGGGTAAGTTTTTTTAATTCGGCCGCGAACTGGTCTTCAATATAATTTTGAACGATCTTGGTATATCTTTTCCTGTCCCGGCGTGACTTGATCTGGTCCAGCCTGCTGTTAAGCTCCACGAGCCTCTCCGAAGCCAGTTTGGCATAAGGATAAACTTTCAAGGTCTTACGCCTTAAGATAAGGTACCTGTGTCTGTCGGCCGGGGAGTCAAACTTGAGCCGCCCAAGGATCAAGACCTCATCAAGGTCTATATGCTTGCGGGCAATTGAATCTCCCTCTATAAATATGTACTCCTTATCCTGCAAAGTGTCTTCAACAGGAAGATTTTCCTGTGCCTGCAAAGAAAAAGCAGCAATAAAAAACAGTATCAGAAAAGTTCTATTCAAAGGTCAAGATTTTCGGGAAATGTCGCTAAAACCATTCCAAAAATACATTATCAAGAAATTGTCAGCTGTCTAAATCTTGCTAAATTCGTGGAAAACATTTTAAAATGAGCAAAGACAGTATATTCAACGAAAAGTCCATGGACTTTCTGGAAAAATATCTTAATAATGCCGCCCCAACAGGATACGAGTGGGAAGGACAAAAACTATGGATGAATTATCTCGAGCCTTATGTAGATGAATTCATCACCGATACCTACGGTAGTGCCGTGGGCGTCATTAATCCTGAAGCTGAATACAAAGTTGTTATAGAAGGACATGCAGATGAGATCTCCTGGTATGTCAATTATATTACCGATGAAGGACTCATCTACGTTATTCGCAACGGAGGCAGTGACCACCAGATCGCCGCTTCTAAACGCGTGAACATTCACACCAAAAAAGGTATTGTAAAAGGGGTTTTTGGATGGCCTGCAATTCACACCCGCGATAAGGAAAAGGAACAGGCTCCAAAGCTCGACAACATATCAATCGATGTTGGCTGCACGTCTAAAGAAGAAGTTGAGGAGCTGGGAGTACATGTGGGCTGTGTCATCACTTATCCCGACGAATTCTTTATTCTGAATAAGGACAAGTTCGTGAGCCGTGCGCTGGATAACAGGATCGGTGGTTTTATGATCGCTGAAGTTGCCCGTCTTCTGAAGGAGAACAAGAAAGAATTGCCTTTTGGACTATACATCACCAATTCTGTGCAGGAAGAGATAGGGCTTCGCGGCGCCGAAATGATCACCCAGCGCATCAAGCCAAATGTGGCGATCGTGACCGATGTGACCCACGACACCACTACCCCAATGATCGAAAAAAAGACAAACGGGCTCACAAAGATCGGAGCCGGGCCGGTGATCACCTACGCTCCCGCAGTGCAGAACAAGCTAAGAAGCCTGTTGATCGAAACTGCCGAGGACAAAGAGATCCCTTTCCAAAGGGCAGCCTCTTCCCGCATGACAGGGACCGATACCGATGCCTTTGCATACAGCAACGGCGGAGTCGCTTCAGCATTGATCTCCCTGCCGCTGCGCTATATGCACACCACTGTGGAAATGGTGCACCGCGATGACGTGGAGAACGTGATCAAGCTTATCTATGAAAGCCTGCTGCAGCTGAAAGACGGAGAAACCTTCAGCTATTTTGAATAGGTCTTAAAAATGACATTTTTGAACCTCCTTCAGTTGAAGGAGGTTTTTTTATTTTTCAACTTTCACATTTTTTTAAAAGCAGAAGCGGTACAGGCAGCCTATATTTAGGAAAAAGAACCTATGTCCCTTTCTACTGAAGAGGTTAATGGCCTTATCACCAACCCAGATCAGGCTGCCGAAAAAGCCAACCTTCGCTATGTTTCCGAAGAGCAACTGTGCATTGAGCGCCGTAAAAAAGGTAAAGGCTACCAGTACCTCAAGAACGGGAAAGCCCTTGATTCAGAAAAAGAACTGAAGCGCATCAAGAAGCTGGTCATTCCGCCGGCATGGGAAAAGGTGAAAATTTGCCCTTTTTCGAACGGACACCTGCAGGTGATCGGCCGGGACTCGCGCCAAAGGAAACAATACATGTACCACCCCGACTGGACCGAGTTTAGGAACCGTACAAAATTCTTCAAAATGGCTGCTTTTGGAAAGGTTCTGCCCAGGATCAGGAAAAGGGTGGATGATGACCTCGACCAAAAGGGAATGCCGCAGCAAAAAGTACTTGCCCTTATCATCAGGCTCATGGAAGAAACCCATATTAGAATAGGCAATGACACCTACGCCCGTCAAAACAAATCTTACGGCCTCTCCACTTTAAGAAGCCGACATGTGAAGATCTCCAGCGGAAAAATGAAATTTGAATTCGTGGGAAAACGAGGGATAGAACATTCGGTTACCCTAAGTGACAAAAAGCTCGTCAAGCTGGTGAACCAGTGCGAAGAAATTCCCGGGTGGGAGGTTTTCAAGTACATTGATGAAAACGGGGACAAAAAAAGTATTGATAGCGGGATGGTCAATGAATACATCCAGGAAGTGAGCGATGAGCTGTTCTCTGCCAAAGACTTCAGGACATGGAGCGCTACAAAGATCTTTTTTGAAACCCTGAGGGAAATTGGCTATGTTGAGGAAGAAAAGCAGAACAAAAGCAACATTTTAAAGGCCTATGATACAGCCGCCGAAGCACTTGGCAACACCAGGAGCGTTTGCAGGAGCTATTATGTGCATCCTTTAGTAGTAGAGGCTTACGAAACCGGCGATATTGTGCCTTACTTTGACAAGGTCAAAAGAAAAAGGACCTCAAAGCCGCATTTTTCGCAGACAGAAGAGGTCCTTCTTGAAATGATAAGTGATTTTGAAATAGCCCCAGATTAAGACTGTTGCTGATGCTGTTCGTAATACTTCAGCATCTCAACCACGTCTTCAACTGTTTTTACTTTATGACTTGAGAAATATTGTTTCATTTCTTTGTTCTTGGAAAAGACTTTTCTGAAATCTCTCTCGCGCAGGTCAACTTCCTGCAGGCTGCCGTCCTCATCTCTAAGGTAATAGAACTGTTTTACACTGAAGTGCGCCGGTTGGTATTTATCAAAACCAGATCTTGGTTCTTTTTCATCGCGCAGGTGAGCCATGGGTTTTGAAAGGAACTGGATCTTGTCTCCATCATAATAATGCATGAAATATCCGTCAATATCTTTGCCTTCGGTAGTTTTAAGGTTGTGGAATTTAAAACTATAAGCCGGAGTTTTATAGGTAATGTTGTCCAGGCTTGGCAATATGTAGACTGAGTCTTTTTCCTTACCCAGTTTGATCTCCACCTGGTCTTTCAAGGCATTGTAGCGCAATAAAACATTTAGCTTTTTATCGCCGTCATTTACTACCACCGTTCCCGGTGCAAAATCCTTATCGATGTAGTAATGACCGGTAAATTCTCGCGGCACCTTGGTGTGCCGGTAAGTTTTCACATATTCCTGAATAGGATTCCCGGGGCTGTCCTCAAATGCAGCGATTGGCTGAAGCCCCACAAATTGAGCCGAAGCAGATGTTATAAAAGCAAAGGCAATAACTAAAAAGAAAATAGCTTTTTTCATTTGAAAATGATTTTGTTGTTAAATATATGCAAAAACTACATTTTTAACCAGCTTCTTCAAGCTAGACTCTCTCTAAATTAGAGCTTCCGCTTTTATTTCCTCAACAACTTCAGGATTCAGCAAAGTAGAAGTATCTCCAAGATTGGAAGTATCGTTGGACGCGATCTTTCTCAGGATACGTCTCATGATCTTTCCGCTTCTGGTTTTTGGCAGGCCGCTTACGAACTGTATTTTTTCGGGTTTGGCAATGGGCCCAACAGTTTCAGAAACAATATTCCTTATCTCCTGCCGCAGCTCTTCGGAAGGTTCCACGTTATCATAAAGAATAACATAGGCATATAACGCATTTCCTTTTATATCATGCGGGAAACCCACCACCGCGCTTTCTACCACGCCTTCATGCTCATCAATGGCATTTTCAATGGTGGCGGTACCAAGGTTATGGCCGGAAACAATAACAATATCATCTACCCTTCCGGTAATGCGATAGTTCCCTGAAGCATCCCGGTAAGAGCCGTCGCCCGTGAAATACTTGTTTTTATAGGTGGAGAAATAGACTTCCCGGTATCGCTCATGATCTCCATATATAGTTCGGGCAATAGAAGGCCATGGGAATTTAATGGCCAGGCGACCTTCGGCATTCAGTTTTTTTATCTCCTGCCCGTTGTCATCCATTAGCGCAGGCTGCACCCCGGGCAAGGGCAAAGTAGCAAAGGTAGGACGCGTTGGAGTGATCCCTGCCAATGGCGAGATCATAATAGCCCCGGTTTCGGTTTGCCACCAGGTATCGACCACAGGACAGTTACCTTTCCCGATATTATCATTATACCAGTGCCAGGCTTCTTCATTAATAGGTTCTCCCACAGTCCCCAGCACTTTGAGGGAAGAAAGATCTCGTTCCTCCACAAACTTCAGGGGTTGTTTGGCCAAAGAACGTATTGCTGTTGGTGCAGTATAGAAGTGGGTCACATTCAATTTTTCACAGATCTCCCAGAACCTTCCGTAGTCGGGATAGCTGGGCACACCTTCAAACATGACGGTAGTCGCCCCTGCAGCCAGAGGTCCATAGATAATGTAAGAGTGGCCGGTGATCCAGCCGATATCGGCAGTACACCAGTAGACATCATTCTTTTGCAGCTGAAAAACATTGCAGAAGGTATACGTCGTGCCAACCATGTAACCTCCTACGGTGTGGACCATGCCTTTAGGCCTTCCGGTAGAACCCGAAGTGTACAGAATGAAGAGCATATCTTCGGCATCCATAACCTCGGCAGGACACTCCCGCTCCACCTTTTGCAGCTCATTGAACCAGAATTTGTCACGGCCTTCCTTCATTGGCGTGGGTTCAACAGTGCGCCTGTAGACGATCACCGTTTCAATGGAAGGCGTATCTTCTAAAGCCTTATCACAGATCTCCTTCAAATTCACCTTTTTGGAACCCCTGTAAACCTCGTTTGCAGTGATCAACATTTTACACTGCGAGTCATTGATGCGCCGGGCAATAGCCGAACTGGAAAATCCGGCAAAAACGATCGAATGCACCGCTCCTATCCTGGCACAGGCCAGCATGGCAATGGCCAGCTCCGGGATCATGGGCATGTAAAGGCAAACCCTGTCCCCTTTTTTGATCCCGTTGTTCTTCAGCACATTTGCAAAGTGCGAAACCTTTACGAAAAGTTGCCTGTAGGTGATATAACGCGACTCCTCATCGGGGTCGTTAGGTTCCCAGATGATGGCGGTCTTGTTACCAAGCTTTTCCAGGTGCCGATCCAGACAATTCTCGGTTATGTTGAGTTTTCCTCCCTGGAACCACTTTACTTCGGGTTTTTCAAAATCCCATTCCAGGGTTTTGTCCCATTTCTTGTGCCAGGTGAAAGTATCGGCGATCTCGTCCCAAAAAGCTTCAGGATGTTTGACGCTCTTCTTATAGGCTTTCTTGTATTCTGCGAATGTTTTAAGCTGTAGATTTTCCATATTCTAAATTTAGAAAAAGCAGCTTCAAAAACAAATCTGAAATTTTGATCCATTTTCAGAAACTTATCCAAAAATGGCATTTTTGAGAGGCTTTAAGTTTGGGAGGCTTCTTTTATTTTTTCCGAAATACTTATCTTTAAGCGAAGTAGAATTAGATCCTTCAGAAAAGATCAATTTAAAAACCTATGGAATTTATTGATTACTACAAGGTTTTGGGGCTCGACAAGAGCGCATCCAAAAACGACATAAAAAAGGCGTATCGCAAACTCGCCCGAAAATACCATCCCGACCTTAACCCGAACGACAAGGAGGCACAAAAGAAATTCCAGCAGGTCAATGAGGCGCATGAGGTGCTCATAGATCCCGAAAAGAGGAAAAAATACGACCAGTACGGAAAAGACTGGCAACATGCCGAAGAATTCGAAAAAGCAAAGTCGCAGCAGCAGTATCAACGGCAGTACAGCGGCGGTGCCGGTGGAGGAGCTTCAGGCTTTGGAGGAGCCGGATTTGAAGGCGGAGATTTTTCCGATTTTTTCGAAAGCATGTTCGGAGGGGCGAGCCGCGGCGGCCAAAGAAGGTCCACCCGGTTTCGAGGACAGGATTTTAATGCCGAACTTCAGCTTAACCTAACCGATGTTTACAGATCACAAAAACAAACGCTCACTGTGAACGGAAAGAACATCAGGCTTACCATTCCTGCCGGGGTGGAGAACGGCCAGACCATCAAGATCAAAGGCTACGGTGGTGAAGGCGTGAACGGTGGGCCAAACGGCGACCTTTTTATCACTTTTAACATCAACAACAACACTAGCTTTAAAAGGGAAGGAAAAGACCTCTTTAAAGATGTAGATCTTGATGTATTTACTGCCTCCCTGGGCGGGCATATTACCGTTGACACTTTTGAGGGAAAAGCAAAACTCACCGTAAAACCCGAAACGCAGAACGGCACCACGGTCAAATTAAAAGGAAAAGGTTTTCCCGTTTATAAAAAAGAAGGACAGTACGGTGACCTGTACATCACCTATAATCTTAAACTGCCTACAGGACTTACAGCTAAAGAAAAAGAATTGCTCCAGGAACTACAAAAACTTAGAAATCATGGATCATAAAGAATATATATTACTTTCTGAATTCTGTGAGTCTCATGAGATACAGTATTCTTTCATCGATTCTCTCGACGAATTCGGGCTATTGGAAATAACAGTGATTGAAAACAATAAGTACATCGATCCCGAACAGATCAGGGAGCTGGAGAAGATGATGCGGCTGCACTACGAACTGGAGATCAATTTGCAGGGAATTGACGCCATTAATAACCTGCTGTCACGGGTTTCTGAAATGCAGGAAAGGATACAGTACTTGGAAAACAGGTTGAAAAGATTTGAGGAGTAAAAAAAGAGCCGGAAAAACCGGCTCTTTTTTGCTTTTTTAGAAGTTATTGTAGGTAAGGGAAATGTAGTATTGCTGGCCTATATGCCCTGTACCAAAAGCGGTAAAATATTCATCCCCGCCTATGTTAGTAGCTCCTGCTTTTAACATGGACTTGATAGACGGCAGCTTATAACTCACCTGCGCATCTACCACAGAATAGGCCGGCACCTGCCCATCGGCAAAACTGGATTGCCAGTAGAAGGTGTCGCTCCAGCGATAGTTGACCATGAAACCTAGATTCTCAAAAACATCAGTATTTCCAAATGAAAGTTTCACCTTGTGTTTAGGCGTATTAAAGCTGGTCCTGAAATCGGGTGCAGATGACTGGTCAAAATCTTCTTCGGCATAAGTATAATTTGCCTGCAGGTCATAGCTTACAAAAACCTTTGTGCTCAAACCAATGGAGGCACCAAAAGAGTTCACATCTGCCGGAGAATTGGTATAGGTTTGGAAAGCCTTGTAATCACCCTGCTGCAGCGCAAGCAGCGAAAGTGAATTGTCTCCCACCTCTCCATAAAGCGGCACGAGAACAGTCTCGTTAGAAATAAAGTCTTTATACTTATTGTAATAAGCGTTAAGATCAAGTACAACCTCTCCCAGTCTTCCCCTGTAACCTACTTCGAAGGCGGTCACTTTTTCAGGTTTTACAATATCAACATCTGCGGAAGCCGGAGCACCTGCCTGAACTGAATTTAGGGAAAAAGCATTTTCATAGGCATCCCTTCCCGAAACCGAGGCGGTATTACTTCCAGTAGCCGCTGCGCCAGCTCCGCTTACAGGAAAGGATCTCACATACCTGTCCAGGTTCTCTTCGGCAGATCCCACCAGGATCGCCCTTCCAACATCAAGGCCGATAAACAAGTCCTGAGTGGTTGGATACCTAAAGCCGGTCTGCACAGAAGCCCTGAAGTTATGCTCCCTGCTCTCTCCGGCTGTATAACCAATGGCCAAACGGGGAGAAAGATGTCCCTCAAATAGTTCGGAAGTATCAAACCTCAAGGAACCGGTTAACTTTAAACGCTCCTCTAAAAGCTTCTTCTGAACTTGGGTATATACTCCGTATTCTGAATAAGTGATGGGCCCATCATAATCGGTAAAAATGGTACCGTAAGAATTTAGGCGGTACTGGCGGTAAGATCCACCCGCCTGGATTTCGGCAAAATCGCCGGTAAGGTGTGTGAAATTATAGTTCACATCTGCATGTCTTAACTGGGAAGCGTCCTTAAACTGCGAACCCGCGGCAAGATCAGAATTTGTGGTCACCTCTTTGAAGGCCTGTTCAAATTCGGGAGTTCCCGGTACCAGCCTGCCCTGGTCGGCAAATGCCCTTGCAGCGGCATGTGCCTGGTCAGAAGTTGCGCCCTGCATTGCCGCCTGAACATAAGCACCTGCATATTGACCGAACCAATCCTGGTCGCTTTTCCAAAGGCGGTTCACGTTGATCCCGGTAAAGCGAATATCGTAAGAATCTCCCGCATCTTCATCGGTAATATAAGCGCGGGCAAAGAAATTATTGTTCTTTACCTCCAGTTTGTGCTGCTGCAGGAAGAAATCATTCAGTGAGTACCTGTTCGCTCCCTGGTAGATCGTAGTTCCCATTCCTGCTTTTCCGAGGTAGCTTATCTCCAGGTCATCAGCAAAAGGGCGGTAATGTAAGGCTACGTCAAATTTTACGCTTTTAGCCCCGTAGTCGGCAAGCGCCTCTTCGGCATAACCCGTGCGGCTCACTGCCTCATCCGGTAAAAGTGCCACTGCCTCAGGAGGAATGATCCCGTAAGAGGCAAGGGTCTGCCCCACTCCTTTAATATTGGTGCTCACTTCATCTCCATAGATGTTGAGCCCGTCATAATTGGGGTGCGTCCTGGTCCTGCCGGGATTCAGCACATCTTCCTCGCTCACGGCATACCAGTCGGTTCCCTTGAGGTATGAAAAGTTGGCCTTGGCGGCGAACTTATCTGAAAATTTATGAGCCACTCTAACGCCCATATCGTAAACAGGATTTGTTCCCGCAGCATCCTGGTGGGTCCAACCCTGCTTGTAATAAGCACTGATTCCGGGGAAATCAAAGGGATTTTTACTGGTCATGAACAGGATCCCGTTGAAGGCGTTTGCTCCATATAAAGCCGAAGAAGCTCCCGGTAAAAGTTCAATGCTGAAGACATCCAGCTCGGTCATTCCCAGAAGATTCCCCAGTACAAAATTCAGTGCCGGCGAAGAGTTATCCATCCCGTCCACCAGCTGCACAAATCTCGTATTGGCAAAAGTGGCAAATCCGCGGGTATTTACTGACTGGAAAGTTAAACTGTTGGTATTGATGTCAACCCCTTTCAAATTTTCAAGGCCGCCATAAAAGGAAGCCGAAGGCGTATTGGTGATCTCCTTGATCCCGAAACGTTCTATGGTCACAGGAGATTCAAAAATGCGTTCGGGAGTTCGTGATGCCGAAACCACGATCTCATCAAGAGACGTTCCTTCCACCATAGTTACCTCGATCTCCTGGTCCTTCTCGGTCACCTGTACCACCTGTGTTTCATAGCCCACACTGCTGAACTGGATCCTGAACGGAGGATCCTGTGTGGCGGTCAGCGCAAATTTTCCGTCAAAGTCTGAAACGGTTCCCTGGGTAGTACCCTCTACAATAATGTTCACTCCCGGCACCGGCTGATTTTTACTGTCCTTTACGATCCCCGAGACTGTGGTTTGGGCAAAAACTGATGCAGAGAACAAAAAACAAATCCATAAATAAATTCCCTTCATAATTCATAAGTTGTTGATTAGCTACAACCAATATAAACAAATTATTAAATAATTAACATTAATTAACAAGTAGCCCTATTTCTTTAATTTGATCCCGAAGCTTTCCTGTTCTTAAAATGTTCATATCTTTAAAGAGAAGACCAACCAAAATTTTGTGCTATGAAACTCCTGCTCCCGGGCCTTTTCCTTTTTTTCTTTACAGCAACCTGCAGCAATACCACCAATACAGATCACATGCAAGTAAGCGGAACCATAGAACAGCAGGGAACGAGCTCTTACCAATATGGCACCCACACCCTTACGAACGAGGAAATTTTTTATGCCCTAAAAAGCGAGGAAGTCGACCTTGACCAGTATGTAGGACAAACGGTGACCATCGTAGCCGATAAAATATCCGGCTATCCCCTTGACGGCGGCCCGGAATATTTAATGGTGTTGGAAGTGAAATGAAGTTAGAAGTACGAGGTTAGAAGTGCGAAGTGCGAAGTATGAATTAACCGGGAAGGAACGTCGGACAAGGAGCTTCAAAAATGACATTTTTGAAGCTCCTTTTATTGCAGCCCTTCAGGCTGCTTGATTCCGCGTTACATTTACCCGGAGCGCTGCTCCGGGCTAGCTTATTGCAGGCCTTCAGCCTACCCGGTATATCCTAACGCGAAAAACGAAAATTGGAATTTGGACAATGGATTTTGGAATTTGGAATTTTCTAAGAGCCTGAAAGGCTCTAATACGTCAGCCCGGGGCAACGGCCCCTGGATAAAATACCCCGCATGTCCATAAGCCTGAAAGGCTTGAATAATCGTACGGATTAAGTGCCAAAAATGAAATTTTGAATCTCCACAAAATTCAGGATTTTAATAAATGAATTTCTCACATTTTTCCTGCAGCCCTTCAGACTGCTTTCGATGTGGCACGTCTAAACCCGGAGCGCTGCTCCGGGCTGGCTTATTGCAGGCCTTCAGCACCCGGTACAACCTAAAGTCAACATCAAAAATTGAATATTGGAATTTGGAATTTCCTAAGAGCCTGAAAGGCTCTAATACCTCAGCCAGGGGCAACGCCCCTGGAAAAAATACCCCGCATGTCCATAAGCCTGAAAGGCTTGAATAATTGTTCCTGATAACGTGCCAAAAATGACATTTTTGAGCACTAACAAAAAAGGAGCTTTCCGTCAAGAAAGCTCCTTTTTACATTTTCAAGACGGTAATTCTTAAGAATTACTTTCCAAATATTCTTTTACATTGTACTCGATCCTTTCCTCAATATTAGAAATATCAGCTTTTATAAAAGTCTCCCCGGTGATCTGCTCATATAGTTCGATGTATCGGTCGGAAACGGATTGAATATAATCATCACTCATTTCGGGGATCTGCTGGCCTTCCTTGCCCTGGAAACCGTTCTCGATAAGCCACTGCCTCACGAATTCCTTTGATAACTGCTTCTGCGGAATACCATCCCGTAACCTGTCCAGGTAACCTTCGGCATAAAAGTACCTCGAAGAATCTGGCGTATGGATCTCATCTATAAGCACGATCTTGCCGTCTGCCGTTTTTCCGAATTCATATTTGGTATCCACCAGAATAAGGCCGTTATCTTTGGCGAGTTCACTTCCGCGGAGAAAAAGTTTACGTGTGTATGCCTCCAGCGCATTGTAATCTTCTTCAGAAACCAAACCTTTTTCCAGAATTTCTTCCCTGGAAATATCCATATCGTGTTCTCCGGAATCTGCTTTGGTGGTTGGGGTGATTATAGGCACTTTGAAAGCCTCGTTCTCCTTCATTCCTTCGGGCATGTTCACGCCACTTAATTTCCTCTTACCGTTGGCATACTCTCTTGCTGCGTGGCCAACGAGATAACCTCTAATAACCATTTCCACCTTAAAAGGTTCGCACTTCTTGCCTATGGCCACATTAGGATCGGGTGTTGCTTCCAGCCAGTTGGGCACGATATCCTCGGTCTCTTTCATCATCTTGGTCGCGAGCTGGTTAAGGATCTGCCCTTTGTAAGGAATTCCTTTTGGCATCACCACGTCAAAAGCCGATAGTCTGTCGGTCACCACCATGACCAGTTTATCATTTTCAAGAGTATATACTTCCCTCACTTTGCCTTTATAGACAGATTGCTGGCCGGGAAATTGAAAATTGGTACTTATTAAAGTATTCATGTTTCTCAAAAGATTTTAAAATTAAAGATCCCATGAACGGGATCTTATAAATGCGATTTATTCGGCTGTTTCAATACGCTTGTAAGCCGCGATAATCTGTTTCACCAGCTTGTGCCTTATCACGTCCTTGTCATCCAGGTGAATGATGCCCACGCCTTTCACGTCCTGCAGCACCAGAATGGCTTCCTTAAGTCCGGAGACCACGCGCTGCGGCAGGTCTATCTGGCCGGGATCCCCGGTCACCATGAACTTGGCGTTTTTTCCCATTCGGGTAAGGAACATTTTCATTTGGGCATGAGTGGTGTTCTGCGCCTCATCAAGGATCACAAAAGCGTTGTCAAGCGTACGTCCCCTCATGAAGGCCAAAGGCGCGATCTGGATCACTCCTTTTTCAATAAAGCTCTCCAGTTTTTCGTGCGGGATCATATCGCGCAGCGCGTCATATAAAGGCTGCATGTAAGGATCCAGTTTCTCTTTAAGATCTCCCGGAAGGAATCCCAGGTTCTCCCCTGCTTCGACCGCAGGCCGAGTCAAAATGATGCGCCGCACCTGTTTTTCCTTAAGAGCTTTCACTGCCAAAGCCACGCCTGTATAGGTTTTTCCCGTACCTGCAGGCCCAATGGCAAAGACCATATCGTTCTTTTGCGTAAGTTCCACCAACCTGCGCTGGTTTGGGGTCAAAGCTTTGATGAGCCTGCCGCTTACGCCGTGCACAAGCACTTCGCCGCTTTGTCCGGAGGTGTCGTAATCTTCGCGCTTTTCACTGGTAAGCACCCTTTCCATGGTGTTCTCATCCAGTTTATTAAACTTTCCGTAATGGTCGATAAGCATATTAAATCTCTTATCAAACTCCTCTAGCAGCTCTTCATCTCCGTAAATTCTGAGCTTGTTGCCACGGGCTACAATTTTTAGTTTTGGGAAGTACTTCTTAAGAAGTTCAATGTGGGCATTGTGTTCTCCAAAAAATTCCCGCGGATTAATTTCTGAAAGTTCAATAATAAGTTCGTTCAAAAGCAGCTGGATTAAATTTAAAAAATGTCCTAATTATCTTTAGATTTGCAATACAAACTTAGCAAATTAAAAGCTTCAAGTTAACAAAAAATATCCGAAGAATTGCCCATGTCCATCATTACCCTGACTACAGATTTTGGAGAAAAAGATCATTTTGCGGGGGCAGTTAAAGGAGCCATTTATTCTGAATTACCAACGGCCAAGATCGTGGATATCTCCCACTCTATCGCGCCGTTCCATATAGCCGAGGCTTCCTACATCATCAGGAACGCCTACAAAAGTTTCCCCGAAGGCAGCATTCATATCATTGGAGTAGATTCTGAACTCACGCCGGAGAACAAGCATATTGCGCTCAAGCTGGACGGGCATTATTTCATTTGCGCCAATAACGGGATCCTCTCTTTGATCGCTTCGGAATATAATCCCGAAAAGATCGTGGAGATCAACATTCACGACAAGGTAGAAAGCAATTTTCCCGTGCTGGATGTGTTCGTCAAAGTGGCCGGACATCTTGCCCGCGGCGGAACTTTAGAGGTCATTGGAAAAACCATTCCGAAGATCAAGCAGATCAAAGAGATGGAACCATTTTACAATTCCGATCAAAACCAGATTAGAGGCAGCGTGATCTACATTGACAACTACGGAAATGTTGTGACCAATATTTCGCGGAAGTTGTTTGACAAGATAGGCAAGGGTAGAAATTTCAAGATGCGCACGAGAACTGCCACTTTTGACGAGATCTTTAACACCTACAGCGACGCGATCAATTTTGATACAGACCAGCTGCATCGGGAGGACGGAAAAAAGCTGGCCATTTTCAATTCGGGTGGCTTCATAGAACTGGCGATCTATAAAAGCAATCCAAGTACCGTGGGAAGCGCCGCCAGCCTCTTCGGATTAGAATGGAGAGATACTGTTACGATCACGTTTGAAAGCTAGTTAATGGTTATTAGTTAATGGTTAATGGTTATTTGTTATTTGGGATTTGGGATTTGGGATTTGCTAATTGATAACTGTTTATTGTTAATTGAAAAAGAATGTTTGTAAGAATAGTAAAAATGACCTTTGAAGCTTCCGAAGTAGAGAACTTCCAGGAGTTATTTGAGCAGAACAGGAGTAAAATAAGGGGTTTTGAAGGCTGCAGGTTTTTAGAATTGTACAGGGACAAGAGCAATAATAACATCTTTTTTACGTACAGTTACTGGGAAGATGAGCAGGCGCTGGAAAACTACCGCACTTCGGCCCTTTTTAAAGAGGTGTGGAGCAATACGAAGAAGATGTTTGCAGGAAAACCGGAAGCCTGGAGTGTAGATAAGGTTTGGAGTTCGGGTAGTTAAACGGTTGCAAGTTGCAGGTTGCAGGTCGGCAAAATGTTGAATTTCATTTCGGATTTGGGATTTGAAATTCAAAATTTGGTGCTATAAAACATTTTACAATATACAATAGACAATATACAATAGAAGAGTGTTTGCAATTCTAAAAAAAGAGATCAATTCGTTTTTCGCCGGGCCCATCGGCTACCTCGTCATTGGACTGTTCCTGTTGCTCAACGGGCTATTCCTATGGGTGTTTAAAGGCCAGTACAATATCTTTGATAATGGCTTTGCCAATCTTTCGCCCTTCTTCACCCTCGCGCCCTGGATCTTTCTTTTTTTGATTCCGGCCATTACCATGAAAAGCTTTTCCGAAGAGATCAAGCAGGGCACCCTTGAGCTGCTGCTTACAAAACCTATAAGCACCACTCAGCTGGTACTGGGAAAATATTTTGGAGCGCTAAGTCTTGTGATCCTGGCGTTAATTCCCACGCTGCTCTATGTGGTCACCATTTACTATCTGGGCAAACCCGAAGGCAACCTGGATTACGGCGTGATCATTGGCTCCTATTTCGGGCTGCTGTTCCTTGGCGGTTGCTATACGTCCATTGGGATCTTTGCCTCCATCTTATCGCCGAACCAGGTGGTTTCTTTTATACTGGCGGTCTTTTTGTGCTTCATCAGCTTCTTCGCTTTTGACGCGCTGGCCGATCTCAACCTGTTCAGCTTTGGGGCTTTTGGCGCCGAAGATCTTGGCTTGAGTTCACACTACGAGAGCATCAGCCGCGGTGTGATCGATACCCGCGACCTCGTCTATTTTATCAGCTTTTCGGCGTTTTTCCTGGCGCTCACCGGCTTCAGCCTAAACAGTAAAAAACAAGCCTGATGCACAGCAAAAACAACATTATCAAAGGCCTCGTTCTTTTCGCATTTTTGGTGCTGCTCAATGTGCTGTCTTATTTTGCCTACGAGCGCTTCGATCTTACCGTTGACAAACGCTACACACTTTCTGAGGCTGCAGAAAATATCATCGACAAAGCAGAGCAACCCGTTATCATAGATGTGTTCCTAAAAGGGGATTTTCCGCCCGAATTCCGGAGACTACAAACCGAAACACGGCAATTGCTGGAGGAATTTGCTTCAGAAAATTCCAACATCAAGTTCAACTTCGTAGATCCGCTGGAGGGCGGCGGCGATGCGCAGGAGATCGCCACCCGTTTCTATGAGATGGGAATGACGCCGGCACGCATCAACGTGGTGGAGAACGGCCGAAGCAGCGAAGCCATTATTTTTCCCTGGGCGATGCTCAACTACGGAAAAAAGACCGTGAGCGTTCCCCTGCTGAAAAATAGCATTGGCGCCACTACCGAAGAGCGGGTCGAAAACTCTGTGCAGCAGCTGGAATACGCTTTTGCAGATGCGTTGGCAAAAGTTGTGGAACCGCGGAAGAAAAAAGTGGCCGTGATGCGCGGCAACGGGGAACTCAGCGATGCCCGCCTGGCCGACTTTATCAAGAGTATCCAAAAATACTATTTTACAGCCCCCTTTACTTTGGACTCTGTTGCCGGAAGCCCGCAGAAGACTTTAGAGCAGCTGAAGGATTTCGATCTTGTCATTGAGGCCAAGCCTACCGAAGCATATACCGAAGAAGAAAAGTACGTGCTGGACCAGCATCTCATGAACGGCGGTAAGCAGCTGTGGCTGGTGGAGCATGTGGCCATGGAAACCGACAGCCTCTTCTCTCCCACCGGCAGCGCCTTTGCCCTGCCCCGCGACCTTAACCTGGGCGACTTCTTTTTCAAATACGGGATCAGGATCAATCCTTCTTTGGTAAAAGACCTTTATTCGGCGCCCATCGTGCTGGCAAGTGGCAGCGGGAACAATACCCAGTTCAATCCTTACCCATGGCCGTACTTTCCCCTAAGCAGCTCTACAAAAGAACATCCCATTGTCAACAACATTGAGGCGGTAAAATTTGAATATGCCAGCCCTATAGACACTTTGGCCAACGGACTCCAAAAGACGATTTTGCTGAGCTCTTCTCCAAAGACGCAGTTGGAAGGCCTGCCAAAGGAGATCAGCCTGGACCTGATCAATCAACAACCCGATCTTTCTCTGTTCAATTCGGGAGAACAACCGCTGGCGGTACTGCTCGAAGGGAAATTTACATCGGTATATAAGAACCGGGTGAAACCGCTAAAACTTCCGCAGGCTTTAGACCAAAGTACCGAAACAAAAATGCTGGTGGTTTCAGACGGTGATATAGCGAAAAATCAGCTGCAGCAGGGGCAGCCGCTCGAACTGGGCTTTGACCGCTACACCGGCGCCACCTATGGCAACAAGGAATTTCTGCTGAACGCGGTAAACTACCTGCTGGATGATTCGGGCTTGATAAACATCAGGTCAAAAGAAGTGAGCATCGCGTTTTTAGACCTTCCTAAGGTGGAAGAAAAAAGAACTTTTTGGCAGGTTATCAACCTGCTGCTTCCGTTGGTCCTGCTGGGACTTTTCGCGGCGTTATTCTTCTTTTGGCGCCGCCGAAAGTATGTGAAAAATAGTTAATGGTGATTGGTTATTAGTTCATTGGGAATTGGTCGTTGTGGAGGCGGGTTCGAAAGTTCAAAAAAAGTGAGTGCGCTGCCTGATGGTATATAGACAGGAGCGCGATTAATCGCGCTCCTAACAATACTGCGGAAAAACACCCTCCAAAAATGCCCTTTTTGACAGCTCTTTCAATTAGAAGAATACAGGTTACTTTTTCAGCCCTATGAGGTTGAAACAGACCTTACAGGTCTACAGCTCAAAATGTTCTTTTTGGTACCTCTTCTAAATCTTGATTTTTGAACCCGGTAGTAATCAACTGCAACAGGCAACATTACAGCATCACTTCATCACTCCGTCACAGCTTTTTTGACTCCCCATCTCAACCTTGATTTTTGAACCCGAAATTTTGAATCCACAGATTTATTAACAATCCTTCAGAAATATCATTTTTAAAACCCTGTTTTTCAGCATATTGAATCACGAAATTTCAGTTTTACTGTTAATAAAAAACAAGAAGCCCTTCCCCTATTGTTCCACGATTAAGATATATTTGTATCTGGATTAACTTATTATCAAGCCAATGAAATTTATTGTATCAAGCACTTATTTGCTGAAACAGCTACAAATACTCGGGGGAGTGATCAACAACAACAATACGCTTCCTATTCTGGATAATTTTCTTTTTGAACTCAATCAGGACGAATTGACCGTCTCGGCTTCAGACCTGGAGACTACCATGTCTGCAAAGCTTAGCGTGGAATCAGATTCCGAAGGAAAGATCGCTGTGCCCGCACGCTTGCTGCTGGACACTTTAAAAACTTTCCCTGAACAGCCGCTCACCTTTGTAGTTGAAGACAATAATAGCATTGAATTGAGCTCGAACCACGGGAAATATGCGCTGGCCTACGCCGGCGGGGACGAATTTCCCAAGGCCGTGGCCCTTGAGGAGCCAAGCAGCACTACCATCCAGGGTGATGTGCTGGCAACTGCCATTAGCAAAACCATTTTTGCATCCGGGAACGATGATCTGAGGCCGGTAATGAGCGGGGTGTTCTTCCAGTTCACTCAAGACCATCTTACCTTTGTGGCTACAGATGCCCACAAACTGGTAAAATACTCCCGAAATGACATTTCTGCGTCTCAGACTGCGGAATTTATCATGCCTAAAAAACCTTTGAACCTGCTGAAGGGAATACTTTCAGGTTCAGACAGCGAGGTGACCATCGAGTACAACGATTCTAACGCTCGCTTTACTTTTGAAGATACCACGCTTGTTTGTAGGTTGATCGACGGAAAATATCCGAACTACGAGGCGGTAATTCCGAAGGAGAATCCTAACAAACTGGTGATCGACCGCGGACAGTTCCTAAGCTCTGTAAAAAGGGTTTCTATCTTCTCCAACAAGACCACTCACCAGGTGCGCTTAAAGATCGCCGGAGCCGAGTTGAATATTTCTGCGGAAGATGTGGATTACAGCAACAAAGCCGAAGAACGGTTGACCTGTTCTTACCAGGGCGATGATATGCAGATAGGTTTCAACTCGCGTTTCTTAACCGAAATGCTTTCAAACCTGAACGCGAATGAAGTGCAGCTGGAAATGAGCCTGCCAAACCGCGCCGGGATCCTTACTCCTGTTGACGGACTGGACGAAGGCGAAAGAGTGACCATGCTGGTGATGCCGGTGATGTTAAACAGCTAAAGCTGTTTTGAGACCGCTTCGCTTATAGAGAATAGGTATTAGACCGCCTCCTGCGGAGGCTGTTAGATAACAAAAAGACCTTCGAAAAATGACATTTTTCGAAGGTCTTTTTGTTTTACCACTAAATCCCCTGAAGGGGACTTGTGTTTCTAAAATCTTGATTCTGGTCTGTCCCCTCCGGGAGGGCCTGATTTTTTTCGGGATGCCTGAAAAACGGGGTGGTTGCTCCAGCTAAATCCCCCTTTAAGGGGAACTTCAGATTGACATCACGAACTTCTGCCTACTACCACCGCGCACTGAGCACTACTTTATGATCGGGATCGTCAAGGGATAAGACGGGATCTCACCGTTGTTGACTTTGATCGCGTTGATGATGGGGAAAACTATTGAGATGATCCCAATACCTATCAGCAGGAATATTCCCAGGCCGAATAACAGGATCAAAGGCACCGAGACGATCGAATAGATGAAAATAGAGATCTGAAAGTTCAGGATCATTTTTCCGTGCGCGTCCATCCCCAGCACCTTATCTTTTTGAGTAAGCCAGATCACCAAAGGCGCGATAAAGCCTCCAATCCCGGTTACCAGGTCCAAAAGTTGACTCAGGTGCGTTAGCATTAATAATTGTCTGTCTTCTCTCATTGTCTTAGTTATTAGTTATTGGTGATAGGTGATTGGTTACTAAGTGAATAGTCAATCAATTGATCAACCAGCAGGTTTTTCCATCTTCAAATCAACCACCTTCAAATTATCAAATTGAATAGTAATATGTTTTGCAAGGTACTTAAAAGACGAGTAGAAAATGGTTTTGTTACAAAATATTTTGAGGGTGGCCGGTTGCGGTTGCCTGTTACCTGTTGCAGGTTACGGGTTCATTTTTCCGTTTTAACCCTTCCCAATCCCGAAGTGTCGGGAGGAGCCGAAAAATGGTTCCTGATTAACAGCACTCTTCTGTTATCACCAACGTTACTTCATCACAAGATCACCACATCACTGCGTCACTCCTTCGCCATCTACCGTCTACAATCTATCAACTACGAACTAATTTATTACTTTTGCCCCATGAAATTGCACGACAACATCGTTGCCCTGGCCACTCCTTCGGGTGCCGGCGCAATTGCCATCATACGGGTTTCAGGTCCCGATGCCATTAAGCTGGTTGCCCCTATCTTCAAAGCCAAGAGCAAAAAAGGTCTGCTGGAGCAGCCATCCCACACGCTGCACCTGGGAAATATTGTGGACGGGGAGCGCATCCTGGATGAAGTCCTGGTTTCCATCTTTCACGGACCAAAATCTTACACCGGCGAGAATACCATTGAGGTCTCGTGTCACGGAAGTCCGTACATCCAGCAGGAGATCATTCAGTTGTTGATCAGGAAGGG
>JBAVJB010000143.1:0-17741 GCA_049687495.1 Salinimicrobium sp. | reverse complement strand
ATTTCTGCTGTTGATGCTGCTCTTTGGGATCAAAAAGCCCATTTCCTGGAACTGCCGCTGTGTCGGCTGTTGGGGCAAAAGCATGAGGCTTTACCGGTATATGCCAGCGGCGGATTCACTTCTTATTCGCCCGAAGAGCTTTCAGAAAAATTTTCTGAATGGAAAGCTGAGGGGCACAATAGGTTCAAAATGAAAATAGGCCGCAACAAAAAAGAAGATCTACAGCGCCTGGAGGCCGCCCGGAAAGCGATTGGGAAACATCAGCTATTTGTGGATGCCAATGGTGCATACATTCCGAAAGAAGCCCTGGCCATAGCAAAAGAAATGCAGCAATTTGATGTCCGTTGGTTTGAAGAACCTGTTACTTCAGATGACCCTGAAGGTATGCACCTGGTGAAAGAGCAAGTCGCTGCTCCAGTTGAAGTGGCTGCCGGGGAATACGGCTACACCCTTGACGACTTTCGAAGTTTCTTGGAGAAAAGAGCGGTAGATGTGCTGCAGGCCGATGCTACCCGTTGCGGTGGGATCACAGGTTTTTTAAAAGCCGATGCGCTTTGCGAAGCCTTTCATGTGCCGCTTTCGGCACATTGTGCGCCCGCACTGCACCTTCATGCCGCACTGAGTTCAGAAAATATAAGGCATGCGGAATATTTTAAAGATCATGTGAGGCTCGAAAATGAGCTTTTTGAAGGCTGTCCTGTGGCAAAAGACGGCAAACTGTGGCCAGATCTAGAAAGGACGGGGATGGGGCTGGAGTTCAGGTTTTCGGATGCTGAAAAATATGAAATAGCATAAAAATTTCAGAAAATGCAGAAAGATCAATATCAAGAGCTGGAAAAAGAATTGAAGAAAGAGATCAAAGGAGATGTTTCCTTCGACCAGGATTATAAGGCACTTTATGCGACAGATGCTTCCAATTACCGGCAGATCCCGGTGGGAGTGGTTTTCCCGAAGGATAAGGATGACATTGAGAAAACCGTTGCCCTTTGCCGAAAGCACGATCTGCATTTGCTTACCCGCGGCGGCGGCACCAGTCTGGCCGGGCAATGCTGCAATGACGGCCTCATCATGGACTTCAGTAAATACTACAACAAAATTTTAGAGATCGATCCCGAGAAGAGAACGGTGAGGGTGCAGACAGGTCTCGTGCTGGATCATCTTAACCGGGCACTTGAGGAGCACGGCCTCATCTTTGGCCCCGATCCCGCGACTCATAACCACTGTACCATTGGTGGAATGATGGGAAATAATTCCTGCGGAATCCATTCGGTCATGGCGCAGATGGAAGATGGTGGGATAAGAACTTCAGATTTTGTGGAGTCTATGGAAGTTCTTACCTACGACGGAAAAGTTTTTGAAGCCGAGGCAACTTCCGAAGAAGAACTTGAAAAAATCATTAACTCCAGGGAGCCTAAAGGTGAGATCTACGCAAGGCTCAAAAGGCTCCGGGATGAATTTGAAAAGGATATTCGGGAGGATATTCCTGATATCCCCAGAAGAGTTTCGGGATATAATCTGGATGATCTGCTTCCGGAAAATGGATTTAACGTCGCCAGGGCATTGGTAGGAACCGAATCTACCTGTGCGGTTTTCCTGGAGGCGACTTTAAGAGTGATCCCGAACCCGAAGAAAAGATCCCTGGTCATTCTCGGCTACGACTCAATCTACGAAGCCGGAGATCACATTGATCTTATCATGGATCATGAACCCATTGGTCTTGAAGGTATGGACGAGAATCTCGTGACCTATATGCACAAAAGACATCTTCATGAAGAAAAGCTTGGCCTGCTGCCCGATGGAGAGGGATGGCTGATGGTCGAGTTTGGCGGAAAAGATAAAAAAGAGTCCGATGCCAGGGCGAAAAGGCTAATTAATGATTTGAAAAAAGAAACCGGTAAGGATTATCCCAGGATGGAACTTTACGAGGATGAGGAAAAAGAGAAGGCGGTTTGGGCGATCAGGGAATCAGGCCTTGGAGCGACGGCCTTTGTTGAAGGCCTGCCCGACATGTGGACGGGCTGGGAAGATTCGGCTGTGCCGCCGGCAAAAGTCGGGGAATACCTGAGAGACCTGCGGAAGCTTTTTCAGAAGTATGATTATAATCCGGCACTCTATGGACACTTTGGGCAGGGCTGTATTCATTGCAGAATAGGCTTTGATCTTAAGACAAAAGAAGGAATTCAGGATTATCTTGATTTTACCGATGAAGCCGCCGACCTGGTAGTGAGCTACGGTGGATCTCTTTCCGGGGAACACGGCGATGGCCAGTCTCGCGGCCCACTGCTGCACAAAATGTATGGCGAAAGGTTGATGAACGCCTTTCACCAGTTCAAGGAGATCTGGGATCCTAACTGGAAAATGAATCCGGGTAAGGTCATTGGCCCTATGGCAAGGGACGAGAACCTTAGGCTGGGAAAAGATTTTTACCCAAAA
Source organism: Salinimicrobium sp. (assembly GCA_049687495.1). GTDB lineage: Bacteria > Bacteroidota > Bacteroidia > Flavobacteriales > Flavobacteriaceae > Salinimicrobium. The sequence goes on along the minus strand of JBAVJB010000143.1, from coordinate 15,308 downwards.
GATCCAAAAGAAACCTACTTTAAATTTCCCGAAGATGAGGGCAGCTTTCACCGGGCCTCCATGCGCTGCGTGGGAGTGGGCGAATGCCGCAAGACCAACACCGGCACCATGTGCCCCAGCTATATGGTGACCAGAGATGAAAAACACGTCACCCGGGGACGGGCGCATTTGCTGTTTGAAATGATGCGGGGCAAAGAACTCGACGATGGCTTCAGGAACAAAAAGGTGAAAGAGTCTCTTGACCTCTGCCTTGCCTGCAAGGGCTGTTTGGGAGAATGTCCCGTTCATGTGGATATGGCGACCTACAAAGCAGAATTTCTTGCGCATTACTATAAGAATAAGCCACGGCCACGCTCTGCCTACGCTTTTGGGTATATCGATAAATGGGCAGAAATGGCTTCCAAAGCTACCGGGCCTGTTAACTTTTTGAGTCAGCATAAGACATTTGCGAAGATCATCAAGTCTTTTGGAGCTATTGCTCCGCAACGGGAGATCCCAAAGTTTGCCGAAAAAACCTTTAAACAGGTGCACAAGAATCCCGAGAATGTTGATTGGAGCAGGGCGGTGATGCTCTGGCCAGACACCTTCAACAATTACTTTTTTCCCGAAGTTCTGCATACTGCGGAAAAAATTCTTACCGATGCCGGATTTGATGTGATCACGCCGACCAAACACTATTGCTGCGGAAGGCCGCTGTATGATTTTGGAATGTTGGACGAAGCGAGGACGTATCTTCGAAAAATTTTGACTAAATTAAGTGACGTCATTCAGGAAGGAGTGCCTTTCGTTGGGCTGGAGGCAAGTTGTATAGCGGTCTTCAGAAATGAAATGAAGAACCTTTTTCCCAATGACAACAATGCGAAGCGCCTGCATAAGAACTTCAAGACCCTCCCCGAATTCATCCTTGAAAATGAGGATAAATTCAAATTTCACAAGCTTAATAAAACGGCGCTTCTGCAACGGCACTGCCACCACAATGCTGTCATGGGCTATGATGCCGATATGAAAGTGCTGAAGAAGGCAGGTGTTGAGGTTAACGCACCCGACTCAGGATGCTGTGGCCTTGCCGGAAGCTTTGGCTTCGAAAAAGGGAAAAAATATGATATTTCCATGAAGGTAGGAGAACGCAGGATCCTGCCTGCGGTAAGGGAAATGACCGAAGATTATCTAATAACCGATGGATTTAGCTGCAGGGAACAGATACAGCACGGGGCCGGGCGTTTGCCCAAACATCCCGTTGAGATCCTGGCTGCAGCACTAACCGATTAAAATATAATTATGAAAAAGAAGAACAGAGTAGTAGTGATTACTGGAGCATCGGCCGGAGTAGGCCGTGCCACCGCAATCGAATTTGCAAAACATGGGGACCGCATCCTTTTGATCGCCCGCGGAAGGGACGGATTGGAAGGTGCTAAAAGAGACGTGGAAGAAGCCGGCGGAGAGGCCTGGATCTACGAGGCCGATGTGGCCGATGCCTCTGCCATGGAAGCGGCTGCCGATTATGCCGAAGAACATATTGGCCCTATCGACATCTGGATCAATAATGCGATGGTGAGCGTTTTTAGTAAAGCTATAGATATGCAGCCTAAGGAGTACGACCGGGTGACTAAGGTAACTTACCTGGGACAGGTCTACGGAACTCTGGCGGCGCTGCACAAAATGAAGCCCCGTAACCGCGGAAAGATCATTTTGATCGGCTCGGCATTATCTTATCGCGGAATTCCGTTGCAATCGGCTTACTGCGCCGCAAAACATGCCATTCAGGGCTTTTTTGAATCACTTCGTGCGGAACTCTTTCACGATAATATAGATATTGATCTTTCCATTGTGCATTTACCCGCGATGAACACTACTCAATTTGGTTGGGTGAAAACGAGGTTCGACAAAAAACCGAAACCAATGGGCAAGATCTTCCAGCCCGAAGTTGCTGCAAGAGTGGTAGCCGAAGTGGCCGAAACAGGCGAAAGGCTGCGCATGGTAGGATTCTCCACGGTGCAGACCGTTTGGGGTAATAAACTGGTTCCCGAATTCCTTGACCATTACATGGCCAAGAAAGGCATTGAAGGCCAGTTAACCAATGAACCGGAAGAGGAAAACAGGCAGAACAACCTGTGGGACCCGGTCCCGGGAGACCAGGGGATCTACGGGGGCTTTGGAGAACAGGCCCAGGATTACAGCGTGTATGATAAGTTGTACGATAACCGAAAAAGCCTCGCGCTTGTCGCGGGAGCAGCAGTTGTAGGCCTGCTTTTCAGTGCCTTTGGAAGCAATAACTGTAAAGATAAATGTTGACCCGGAAGCTAAATACCTCTCAAAAATGTCATTTTTGAGAGGTATTTTCTTTTAATATTTATTCTGGTCTTTCAGAAGTTTTTTGATGTTCTTGTTGTGGCCGTAAAGCACCATGAGGTCTTCTTTGTGAAGTACGGTCCTGGCACTGGCAACCCCCTGGACGTTGGTAACATCTCTAATGGCGCCCAGCTGGTTCTTCTCCTGTGAATATTTGATGGTGGTAAGTACGATCACGTCATATTTGCGCTTAAGGCCTACTTCTTCTAAAGTTCGGCCGTCGTATTCTTCTGGCACGGTGGTCTCCACAATACTAAAGTCCCTGTTCACCTCGAAAGAATCAACAACCCCCTGCAAATTCAGCTTTTTTGACCATCTCTCGGCAGTCTCTTCTTCGGGATGAATGATCTCGTCAACGCCCATAGCTTCCAGCACCATCTCCTGTAAAGGAGAAACTGCGCGGCTAATAAGCCTTTTTACGTGCAGCTGCTTCATCAGCGCTGTGGCCATAATATTAGCGCCCTTATCTTCTCCAATCCCCACGATGACCACATCTGTATCCTTCAGCGGAAGGTTAGAAACAGCAGTAATATCTGTAGAATCAAGATTAACGGCATGAGTGATCTTGTCTTTTATGGCCTCCACCTTGGTCATGCTAATATCAACGCCAATGACTTCGTTACCCATTTCGGTAAGCTTCTCGGCAAGCGAGGCGCCAAAATTTCCCAGTCCAATAATTAAATATTTCATAATCTAAATTCTTTAGTTCATTAAAATCTCCTCTTTAGGATACTTGTAGTTGAGGTGTTTTACACGCCTCAAAAGGGCGATGAGAATGGTCAACATAGAGACCCTTCCAATAAACATGGTCGCGATAATGACCAGTTTTGAGGCGTCGCTAAGATAAGGTGTAATCCCCACACTAAGCCCCACCGTACTGTATGCTGAAAAGCACTCAAAGGCAATGCTTAACAGGGTCATATCATCGTTAAAAGAGGCAATAAGAAAAACAGCTGTCCCAATCACCATGAGCGAGAGGGCGATAATGGCGAAGGCGCGGCGCACAGAAAGATCTGAGATCTCCCTGCGAAAAACTTCTACGCGGTCTTTTCCGCGGGCAAGACTGAAGAAGTTCAGCGTTGCCAGAGCAAAAGTGGTGGTCTTAATACCACCTCCGGTAGATCCCGGGGAGGCCCCTATCCACATCAGGATGAAGATGATCATCACCGTGGAAAAATTGAGGGCAGACATGTCTACGGAATTGAATCCTGCCGTCCTGGGCGTGGCAGCACCAAAAAAGGAAACTACCACCTTTCCGAAGGCAGAGTGCTCGGCCAGGGTATTATTGTATTCAAAAAAGTAAAAAAGAATGGTTCCTACCGCCAGCAGAACCCCTGTGGTCACCAATACGATCCTGGTGTTGAGGTTGATCACCCATGGAATGTAGCGCGACTCCTCAGGATGACGAATTTTTAGAAACTGATTTTTTATGTAGTAAACAAAGTATTTATAGAGGTTGAACAGGATAGGAAATCCAATTCCGCCGAGGATGAACAGCGCAACAATGATCAGTTGCATGGGGTAATTGAACTTGAATTCCGGTTCATAGAGGCTGTTTTGTAAGGTGGAAAATCCAGCGTTACAAAAACCTGAAATACTGTGAAAAACCGAAAAGAACATGCGTTCCCCGATCCCCGAGATCGTGCTTTTATCTATGGTGAAAAATACCAGCACGGCACCTACGAGTTCAATACCAAGAGTGAGCAGCACGATCTTTTTAAGCACGCTAAATACCTCTCCAATCTTTTCTGAATTTGTCATATCCCTCAGCATGATCTGGTTCTCATAAGAACTTTTTCCGCGGAAGAAATAGCTGAAATAACTGGCAAAGGTCATGATGCCCAATCCGCCAAGCTGGATAAGGATGAGGATGATCGTCTGCCCGAATTGTGTAAAATAAGAACCTGTATCTACCACGATCAAGCCTGTTACACACACGGCACTGGTAGAGGTAAATAATGCATCTAAAGGAGAAAGGCCGTCATATGTGGCACGCGGCAACAGCAGCAGCAAAGTCCCCAGCACGATAAGGCTAATAAAGCTTACAATGAACAGCTGCGCAGGGTTGAGGTGTTCCCGGCTAATATTTACGCGTAAAGCCGAAGATTCCCTGATAAAGTAAATGAACATTGCCAAATACACCCAGCCCATGTGGTTAAGGGATTCCAGGAACGGCACGCTTTCAAATAAGCTACCCGACTCCACGAAGAGCAGCATTGAGAACAGCAGGAAGATAGCGCCGTCAAAGACCTTGACTTTTAAGGGGAATTTTTCTCGCGAGGCTCCATAGCGAACGAGAATGGTAGCTGTTCCCACGAACAGCGCCAGCAGGTAAAAATCCCGGAGATAGAGTTCGGTTCTGGAGCGGTGACTAAAACCCAGGTCAAAAATGACCAGGCAAACTGCCACAAAGCTCAGCCAAAATGAAAACCTTCTAAGGTAGCTCAGGCTTTTTTCGACTTTCTCCTGATTTTGAAACTTAAAAAAGTTCAATGTTCAAGTGGTTTAGAATATTTCTTTTTCAAAGGGCTAAAGAAAGGTATACTATTAGAGCCCGCAAAAAGTGATGATGAAAAACACAAGGGATCTATGCCCGGCATAATGAAAAATTTTTTCTATTGATCATATTGTGAAGTACACAAAGAATAGAGCAAAGGTAGTATCTAAAAAAGAAATAGCGTAAAAAGATAGGTTAAAAACCAGTCATATAGCGTTTTTTCAAATTTTGGAACCCTGGTAGTGAGGGTGATACAAGCAGCTGCGTGCTCAAATTTTCAACATCAGGAGCAATAGCTACATCATTTTATGCCGAATTTGTCTGTATTTTGGGTGACTAAAGGCATAAAAAACTTCTTAATAAAATTAGGCAGCTTTTAATCTTTCAATCTTTATATATTTGAGAGCAAGATTGCCAAAACATCTTTACAAACCTCAGCACTTAAATGATAAAAAATAGCACCCCCAGCAGTTCCACCAAGAAAAATTTTATCCGATGAAGAACGATAAATCTTCACCTAATTTGGTGCGAACAGTGTCCCGATGGCAAATTGTGGGACTTTCCATAAATGACGTTATTGGTAGTGGAGTGTTCCTATTACCGGCAGCAGCGGCAGTATTACTGGGCGGCGCCAGTATATGGGCGGTTTTTCTCGCAGGTTGTGCAGTGGCTATTTTGGTACTCTGTTTTGCTGAAGCTTCCAGTTATTTTGATGAACCGGGAGGCGCTTACTTATATACCCGGGAGGCTTTTGGGGAATTCATAGGCTTTGAAGTGGGCTGGATGACCTGGCTTGCGAGGGTTACCTCTGTCGCTTCACTTTCAGTGGGTTTTGCTTTGGCGTGCAGCTATGTTTGGCCGCAGGCTTCCGAAGGTTGGGGTCGGGTTCTGGTCATTACTGCTTCCCTGGCATTTCTTACCTGGATCAATATCATAGGGGTAAAACAGGGAGCTAAAACGGCAGTTTTTCTAACAATTGCAAAATCTATTCCCCTGGTAGCTTTTATTGGAATAGGAATATTCTACGTTGATCTCGATTTGATCAATATTGACAGCCCTTCTGTAAGTTTCGAATCTTTATCTGAAGCGGTTTTGTTGTTGCTGTTTGCTTACGTGGGCTTTGAAAATGCCCCTGCAGCTGCCGGAGAGTACAAAAACCCTAAAAAAGATGTGCCTTTTGCCTTGCTCATCATGGTATTGCTGGTAACGATTATTTATACCCTGGTGCAGTTCGTGGCTGTAGGCACTTACCCGGCACTACAGCAGTCCGAATCTCCGCTAGCCGACTCCGGAGCCTACTTTGCAGGTGCAGGAATGGCTTTGGTGATGACCATTGGCGCCATGGTGTCTATCTTCGGAAATGTTGGAAACACCACCCTTATTGGTCCTCGATATCTTTATGCTTTAGCCAAAGATGGCTATGGCTTTAAAGCTTTAGCCAAAGTTCATCCAAAGTATCGAACCCCGGCAGTTGCCATTCTTGTTCAGTCAGGTTTGGCATTGGCCCTGGCTCTTTCGGGATCTTTCGTGGGTCTGGCAATGCTTTCTATTATCGCCCGTCTCGCGACATACGTGGGAACTGTTGCTGCCTTGCCTGTCTTGAGAAAACGCTTCCCGAATAATCCTAATGCTGTACGTCTTCCCGGGGGCTATACAATTCCTGTGATTGCTTTATTGATCTGTTTGATCTTCCTCATCAGCACGACTATGGAAAATCTCATTGCCGGAGCTTTGGCTTTGATTTGCGGTGCCGTGATTTTTTACTTCCGCTCTGGAAAGAAAAAGTGAGGCTGAAAATTTAGTCCCAGGAAACAGCTCTTCGTTCCTTGCTGCTTTTTTGGGCCAGCTCAATGACCTTGACGACGTCGCGCGCCTGCTTTGGAGTGACCTTCAAGGGAGCTTTGTTTACAACGGCATTATAAAGGTTCTCGTAAAGCAGCCGGTAATCTCCGCGCTCGCTTTCCAGCAGTTTTTCTTCTGAAGTTGTGTTCAGCTTCCCCCAGATCTCCTGCGGCTCCTTTCCCCAGTCAGCATGATCCCTTGGTTTTTTGCCCTTTTTGAGAGCCTCCTCCTGTACGTCAACGCCGTATTTAATAAAGCTGCCTTTAGTGCCAAAAATGCTAAGCGTGGGACCTTTTTCCTTCACCAGCATTCCCGCTCTTAAGACGACACGGGTGTTAGGGTAGAAGAGGAGCAGGTGAAAATTATCCGGCACCTTAGCAGCCTCTCTCTGTATCCCAATGTCTGCGAAGATCTCTTGTGGAGTGCCAAACAGGTTAAGCGCCTGGTCGATCAAATGGCTGCCAAGGTCGTAGAGGATTCCGCTGCCGGCAATTTCTGGCTGTTCCTTCCAGCCCGGTTTGATCTTGTCTCTAAACCTGTCAAAATGTGCTTCATATTCCACAACCTCTCCTAAAATTTCATTTTCAAGAAGTTTTTTGGTGGTCCTGGAATCGCTGTCCCACCTGCGATTGTGGTTGACGCTTAGCACAAGGTCTCTTTCCTGTGCGATCTTGATCAACTCGTCTGCTTCAAAAGTAGAGGTTGTAAAAGGTTTTTCCACCAGCACGTGTTTTCCCGCTGTTAAAGCAGCCCTGACGTATTTGTAGTGCAGGTGATTCGGAAGTAACACAATGACGAGATCTACCGAAGGATCTTCAAGAATTTCAGAAAAATCTGAAACCACAGCAGCATTGGGAAAATCACTTTTTGCGGCCTCTATATTCGAAGGACTTGAGGTGAGTATTTTTCTGACTCTAAAGCCATCAACGCTTGAAAAGATGGGCGCATTGTAAATTCTTCCGCCCGCTCCAAATCCCGCAAGGGCAGTGTTGATCTCGACCATGTTTTTGTTTTGAAGGTATTGAAATTTCAGCAAAACAAGGATCTCAAAAAGGGCAAAATCGGGTGGTCTTCCGGTTAGTGCTTAAAGATAATAAACTACTTCCGAAGTGCTACAGCTTTGCCACAGGCGTTGCTTCTTCCTTGTTGGTTTCGATCTCTTCGGTTTTCATCACAATATTTTTGATGATATCGTCCAGCTCATCTGCAGAATTTTTGATGTGGAACATGATCTCCTCCATACTCAGCTCTTCACACTTCTCCTGTTCCAGTAGGTACAGCAGGCCTTTTATGCGGGCCAAAGGCGCCCTAACCACGTGAGATTGTTCCCAGGCGATCTCTTTTAGCACCCGGTTTTGTTTCTGCACCTTGCGAAGCAGTTTTCGGGAATTTGTAACATCCAGAACAGCTCCCACCACTCTCAATGCAACTTTATTTTCATCTCTCAGGATGTAACCGCGGTCGATCACATAGGCAATGCTGCCATCGGCACGGGTAAGGCGGTATTCACATTTCCATTTTTTAGCCTTTGGGTTGTCCAGCGCCTTTTGCAGGGAATCCCGCACCTTTTGCTGATCTTTTTCGGCAACCTTGGTAAGCCAGAAGGAGTGGACCGAGGTCGCGTCGTTGGTATCGTATCCAAAAATGTTTTTATAGCCCTTGCTCCTGGTCACCGAATCTGTAGCGATCTCCCAGTCCCAGATCATTTCATTGGTCGCCTTCATTGCCATTTTAAAACGTTTGTTGGCGATCTTAAGGGCTTCTTTTTTGGCGGTAATTTCAGAAATATCACTGGTTGCGCCAATCAACCGCACCGCTTTTCCTGTGTGATTTCTGATTATATAGCCTCGATCCACCACCTTGGCGTAGGTGCCGTCAGCTCTGCGGAACCTGTAGGCGGTTTTGATAAGACTTTCGTTTGGGTTGTGCAGGGAATGTGCCAGTTTGCGCTTTTCTTCGGGAAAATCTTCGGGATGAATATGTTTTCTCCAAAAATCCTTGCTGTTGACCTCTTCGGAAGGATAGCCGTAAAGCTCCTGCAAACTGCGGTGGAAACGCATTACCACATTCTTTTCGAGATCCCAGTCATAGATAAGGTCTTGAGTTGCAGTAGCGGCGAGCTGATAGCGCTCGTTGATATGCTCGATCTCCCTGGCCTGTTCAATAATGGTAGTGATGTCCAGGGAATTAGCGATAATACCCTTGACCGAAGGATCGTTTAGACAATTGGTGGCGGTGGTTTGCACCCATCTCCATTCACCTTTTTTATTGCGGAAGCGGAAAGGTGAGATCTTTACCTGCTTGTGATACTTAAGCTGACTGAATTGCTCTTTTACCCTTTCCCAGTCTTCAGAATGAATAAACCTGAAGGCATTGCGGCCAATTAGCTCACAGGGTTCAAAACCTAAAATGCTTCGGTAATTTTCACTCACGAAAGAGTAGTAGCCGTCAATATCAAGAATTCCGATAAGATCTGAACCTTCCTGCACAAGAGCCCTAAACTTCTGCTCGCTCTGCTGAAGCTCCTCTTCCCGTTTTTTTACTTTTTCCAAAGCCTCCCGCTTTTCAAAAGCGTTCGTAAGGTTTTGGGTAAGGCTCTTCAGGAAGCTGATCTCTTCCTGTTTCCAAAGCCTTTCGGTCTTACAGTCATCAAAACCTACAAATCCAAACAGCTGGTCCTGCAGGAAGATAGGCAGCAACAGCATAGACTTGATGTCTTCTTCAATAAAGATCTGTTTTAGCTCTCCTTCTTCTAAACTGCTTAGGGTGGCGGTAAAAGGTAGGTTCCTGGTAAGAGGTGAGGTGATCTCCTCTACCTGTTTGATAGGCATGTTCTGCAGATCGGGGTTGTTTATTTGTGGCTCGGCAAGTTCGCTGCACCATTCCACTTTCTGGCTGATGAGGATCTCTCCATTCACCCTGTCGGCGCCAAAATAGTACATCCTGTCAGCTTCAACGGTTTGGGCGATCACGGCAAAAGTTTCCTGTAAAGCACAGTCGTCGATCTCGTTCTCTAAAAGGGAACTCACAAAAGCTGCGTTTACCTCTAAAAAACGGCTCTTTTCGACCATGATTTTTTCGGTTTGCCGCATTTGGGTGACATCCTTGGCAATGCCGTGCACCTCTGCGATCTTTTCATCGAGGAACATGGGCATAAGCATGATCTTAAGTGTATATTCCTTTTTGGAAAAAGAAATAAAATCGGCTTCAAAAGAAGTGATCTTACCCCCTATTGCCTGGTTGAAGTGCTCTATGATGAGGCTTTGATGGTGAGGAGCACAAAGAGGAATGAAATTGGTGCCGATGATCTCTTCAATAGTGCTTTCGGCCATATCGGCCAATCCCTGGTTGACGTGGAGGAAATTTCCTTCCAGGTCCAGCCGGTAAAGCCCATCGGGATTTTGCCTGATAAAATTCCGGTACTGCTGTCTGTTGATGCTTAATTCGGCCTGCATCTTTTTTTCCCGCTCTTCGAACTGCTTTTCAATAGTTACCTCGCGGGTTGTATGCAAAATATATTCTACCTCATTTTTGTCATTTTTGAGAGGTATATTTTCCGAAGTAAAATACCTGGTCTCAAATTTATTGGTGCCTCTAACAGGAACATCAAACCTGAAATCCTCAACCTTCTGGCTTTCTCCTGTGGCCATGAGCTTGCACAGGGCCCGGTCAAGCAGGTCGTGGCCGTAGTATTCGCCGGCATCGGGATTAGGAGGGAAAGCTTCTTTTGTGTCTTTTTCCAGTAGATCGTCCAGAGAAGTTCCCGTAAGCTCCAGGTACGCAGGATTGGCCGCTGTTATTGAAAAATGTCCGGGCTGTTCAGGTTTTAAAACCAAACAGGGATGGGGAATTGCTTTAAAGATCTCTTTCCAGCTATAATCCTTCATGGTAGGGTATGAAAGTTTAACCTTGCATTATCATCGTTCATTCGACCGAAAAACAGCAGTTAAGGTTTTGTTAAATTCTGGGCAAATATAACACAAAAAGAATGTAATACGAATTTGTCTATAAGTGGCTATATAGGAAATAAAATGAAACCGCGGTGATAAAAAACCATTTTGCTAAAAGCAGAAATACCTCCCAAAGAGGGCCTTTATCTAACTCTTTTGAACCGGCACCAAAAGTACCGGTACATCCAGGTCTTCTATGATGTCCTGTTCAATGTTGCCGGTGAACAGCTGATAAAAGAAATTTCTTTTATGATGACCCGCGATAAGCAGGTCAATATTTAGCTGCTTGACCTCTTTCTTGATCATTTTTTCTGTAGGGCCTTCAATAATGACTGCCTGGGCATCGATATCCTTTTCCTTTAGCTGTGCTTCAAGTTGCCGCACCAGCTCTGCTTCTTTTTTACGTTTTGCTACCCTTTTGTCCTGGGCATATTGAGGTCCTGCTTCCAGGCCTATAAAACTGTCGGGGTCGGGTTCGTTAACGTGGAGGATCCAGATCTTGGAGTGGAAGGAGCGGGCGAATTCTTCGGCTTTGGCGATCAATAGAGGTGCGTTCTTCTCATGGTTGATCGCTACTAGAATATTTTTCATGGTTAGTTCAATTGGTCACTTAAAGATAAAAAAAAATGGCAGGCTGAAAAATGTCATTTATCAGAATAAAAATAGCCGAAGCTAAAGGCTCCGGCTATTTTTTAGGCTTAGATCCTCAGGTATTATTGTTCTAAGAGTGTTTCATTGAACAGCTCCAGGATCCTTCGGTATTCATCTGTCCAGCTGCTTGGTGCTACAAAACCATGGTTCTCAACCGGAAATACCGCGAGCTCCCAATCTTCTTTTCCTAATTCGATCAATCGTTGGGCCAGCCGCACTACATCCTGAAAATGTACATTGGTATCGGTCATGCCGTGGGCGATGAGCAGATTACCTTCAAGGCCTTCAGCAAAATAGATAGGAGAGGAGCGCCTGTAGGCAATTGGATCGTTTACCGGCTCATTGAGGATGTTTGAAGTATAACCGTGGTTGTAATGCGCCCAGTCTGTCACAGATCTTAAGGCAGCACCAGACTTAAACGTACCCGGCTCGGTAAACATGGCCATCAAGGTGATAAAACCACCGTAACTGCCCCCGTAGATCCCGATCCTCTCAGGGTCAATACCTTGTTCTTCTGCAAGGTAATGCGCCCCGTCAACCTGGTCAGACAGATCTTTGCCGCCCATATGCCTGTAGATGCCGGTTCTCCAATCGCGGCCGTAACCGGAACTTCCGCGGTAATCTATATCAAGAACAGTGTAGCCAAGGTCGGTGAGCAGGTTGTGGAACATGTATTCCCTGAAATAGGTGGACCACCATTTGTGTGCGTTCTGCAGGTAACCTGCACCGTGAACAAAAATGACCGCTGCCCCATTTTTGGCATTTTTGGAAGGTGTGTATAACCGTGCAGGCACCATTGCCCCGTCTTCAGCTTTGAACTTTATCAACTGCGGATCTCTCCAATCATAGCTTCGGAATTCTTCGGATTGGCCGGAAGTGAGTTGTTTGGCTTCGGCACGGGCAGAGGTCTTCTTTAGGTGTAGCTCCCAGGGCTTATTGCTGTAGGAATACCTGATGGCCATGTATTTTTCGTCTGGAGACAAATGGACCTCGTTGTTTCCTGAAAGTTTGGTGAGTTGCTGCATTTTTCCGCCTCTAAGAGGCATTTTATAAAAGTGGCGCTCTCCCGGTCCTTCTTTTGAAGCCGTAAGGAACCAGTGTTTCTTGTCGTTCGAGATAAAAGGGTCGAAAACCTCAAATTCTCCGGAAGTGAGCTGTTCCTTTTTGCCCGATTCTACATTCAGCAAATAGAGATGGGAAAAACCTGTTTCCTCACTCTGAAAATAGATGGTCTCATCGTCCGGCAACCAGCCCAGATTGCCGCCGCTAAAAGACCAGCCAATGCCGGGGCCGGCGATCCAGGCTTCGTCCCGTTGCCTGTCGAGCGAAGAAAGCTTTCCTGTCTTGAGGTCCAGCTGTGCGATCCAGCGGTCTTTATTGTCCCAGGAGCGCACGTTGATCACTGCTTTTTTTCCGTTTTCAGAAAAATAGGGGCCGGAAGGGATCACTTCCCGTACCTCTTCCTTCCATTCTTTATCGGGATAGTCTTTGACATAATCCGGTAGGTCTTTGATGCCGGGTAGTTGGTCTGTCTTTACCATATAAACAGTGTCATTCTTCAGGTCATAGATCGCCATCTCGATCTTGCTGTGTTCGCCACCCACTTTGCTGCGGGCAGGCAGTTCTACGGTATAACCGGATGCATCTGTATAATTGGGTACCTTGGTGTCTTTGCCGTCACTATTGGTGATAAGCCTGAAAGTAACGTATTGAGCATCCGGCGAAACTTCAAGGCTTGATACCCGCTTATCACCTGCGTAAAATGTGAAATTTTCAGGTTCTTTCGTCATTTCTCGGTACTCCCGGCTGCTTTCCTCATCTTCCTCTCTTTGCTTCACTACCTCAAGTAATCCAAGATTCTCCTCTTTTAACCATTGATCCTGCTCGGAAAGTTTTTCATCCTCTTTGTCTTTTTTATTACCACTTTTAATGTTGGTAAGTTTTTGAAGCTTTCCGCTGTCCAACAGATAAAGAAAGGCATCGTTGTCCATGATAAAACTTATCTGGTTCTCGTGGGCCAGGAATTTAGGGTCCCGAAGGTTTTCTCCCATCTCCAGCAGTTCATCTTCCTTTTGTTTCTTCAGATCGAAGAGGAACAGGCTACCGTTCCTGGAGTAGATCTTTTTGGTCCTGCTGTCGTTGAAGTCGCCGTGTCTGGGGAGCAGTTCTTTTTGTTCTTTCCAATCAACCTTTACCATGTCTTCAGGATGTTTTATGTTGATCTTGTAAAGGGAATCTGCCGGATTAGCTTCCGGGTTATACATAAAATAGATGTTGTCGCTGTTGACTCCCCAGCTGATCTCTGAAGGAAAGCTGCCCATCCACAACGGGTCCTGCATGATCTTTTGAACAGATAGTGTTGATTCCTGAGCAGTAGTGAGCTGCAGGCTTAGGAATGCCAGCAGCAGAAAGCTTATTCTTTTATTCATTTTGAAGTAAGATTTTTCTTTCCCGAAAGTTAAGCAAACCGTCTTAAAAAGCCGGGCCTGTCACAAAATGACAGGCCCGGAGAATCCAATTTATGAGAATGGATCAGCTTGTTTCGTAAAAGTTTTCTTTTGCGGCCCCTCGCTGCTCTTTGCTGTACTTGAGCAGGGTCTTCAAAGATTTAAGCTCAAAAAGAGTGTTTTCAACAAATGCCTTGTGTCTTATGAGCACTTCGCGGCAGTTGCCGTCATTGATCTGAGACAATGCTGCTTTGTATTTTTCGAGGCTCTTGTTGTGTAATTTGTAAAATTTCTTAATAGTCTTGGAGGTGTCGGCACTTCCAAGTTTGCTCCATCTTCTGTCGTAGGCGTGAGGTGGAAAAAATGGCTTTTTTCCGCCGTAAAAAGCAATGTCATCAATAAGCTCTGCCGCAAACTGATTTCTTTTGTTTGCCAGGCTGATGAAATAACTTTCCAGCGAGGAATCAGAGATCGCTTCCCCTACTTTGCGAAGTAATCTCGAGACGATGAAATTGTCTTCGAGCAACTGGCGGAGATTATATTCCCGCTTTGAATGATCGCTCATTTCTCTGAAATTTATTGATTTGAATACTTCAATTAGGGGGACTACTAATTTACTTAAAAAGTGGGTGATAACCCCCAGTTTTAAACCTATTAACTAGACTTTAGGATAAGATGAAAATGTTCGCAAAAGCCTGGTTAAAGTTTCTTTTTTTAGAAAACTTTGGCATGTGGAAAAAAGGGGCAACTTGGAAATATCAACAGAAAAACCAGGAAATTTTGCATTTTTTGAAACCTCAAAAATTGCCGACCTTTAGCATCGTAAAAAATAAATCAGATCATGATCAACCTGAAAGACTACATTCGGGATATTAAGGATTTTCCAAAACCCGGAATCGTCTATAAAGATATTACGCCTTTGCTGCAAAGCCCAGAGGCGACAAAACACACGCTGCAATCCCTTTTAGACCTGCTTGATAGTAACCAGATCGATAAAGTGGTAGGTATAGAGTCGCGAGGTTTCTTTTTTGCAACCCTGCTTGCCGAAAAACTTGGTGCCGGCTTTATTCCCGTGCGAAAACCGGGAAAACTGCCCTTTCAAACCCATCGTGAGAGCTATTCCTTAGAGTATGGTGAAGATGTGTTGGAGATCCATGCAGATGCGATCCAAAAAGGAGAAAGAATATTGATTCACGACGACGTGCTGGCGACAGGAGGAACTGCTGCAGCGGCCTGTAAGCTGGTCGAGAAGATGGGTGGGGAGATCGTGCAGTGCAATTTTCTTATGGACCTGGAGTTCCTCAACGGGAGGCAAAAACTGCAGGAGTACGAAGTGGCTTCTTTGTTTAGTTTTTAGTTGGGGACTGGTGGATTAGTTCATTGGGGAATGAATTAATTGGGAATTGGTTAATTACAGGGTAATCTTCAATTTTAAACCTTAAACCTTAAACCTTAAACCTTAAACCTTGAACCTAGATCCCCTGCGCCTGGATGGCGGTAAGGATCACCGTATTAAATACGTCATCTACCGTACAACCGCGGCTTAGATCATTCACCGGCTTGTTAAGTCCC
>JBAVJB010000142.1:0-20608 GCA_049687495.1 Salinimicrobium sp. | reverse complement strand
ACCCGGGATTTTTACCTGGGGCAGGAAGTTGTAAAAGTTTTAAAAGGCATTGACCTCGATATTGATAAAGGGGAATATGTTGCTTTTATGGGGCCTTCGGGTTCGGGAAAATCTACCCTGATGAACCTGCTTGGCTGCCTTGATACCCCAACGTCGGGCCAATACATTCTTAACGGAAACGATGTTAGCAAGATGAGCGATAACGAGCTGGCCGAAATAAGGAACAAGGAAATCGGGTTCGTTTTCCAGACTTTCAACCTGCTGCCAAGAACCACCGCCCTTGACAACGTGGCACTGCCAATGATCTATGCGGGAGCTTCCAAGACAGAAAGAAACGAGCGGGCAGAAAAGGTGCTTACAGATGTTGGCCTTGCCGACAGGATGGACCACAAACCCAATCAGCTATCCGGAGGGCAGCGCCAGCGCGTCGCCGTGGGACGAGCTTTGGTAAATAAACCTTCCATTATTCTTGCCGATGAACCTACCGGAAACCTTGACTCAAAAACTTCGGTAGAGATCATGAACCTTTTTGACGAGATCCACCGTGCCGGGAACACCGTGATCCTGGTGACACACGAAGAGGATATCGCCCGGCATGCCCACCGCATCATTCGCCTGCGCGACGGAATGGTGGAAAGCGATGAAAGGAAAGAAATGGCCCCCGCCTAAATTTTTTTTCAATGGATTTTCTTGACAACGACCTGCTGCTTTACCTGGCCCTCATCTTTGTCTTCCTCGGGTTTTTCCTCTGGAACCGAAGCCGCACAAAGAAGAACAGGGAAGCAAAAAAAGATCGCAACTTCAGGAACAGGTACCATGATAAAAGGAAGAACAGAAGGAAATAGCTTATTTCTCCCTCACAAAATGTGTTAAAACGCTGGACTTTAATCATCTTTTAGCGTATTTTAAAGATGTAAAATCCCCGCGCCATGCAAATTCCGGTCATCAACGAAATATATCTCTACGTCGCATTCTTCTGCGTCATTGTGGCTTTTTTCTTTTACTACAGAGCTAGAAAAAGACGGAAAAAAGAGTTGGAACACAGGCGTTCCTTGAGCGATGGCTTCCGCAGAAAGAACAAAAAGAACAAGGTGGTTTAAATGTCATTTTTGACACCTCTCGAAAATGACACTTTTGACAACTCTTTAAAAAGCCATTTTTGACACCTCTCCTGCCCCACGACTTTTGGAGGCAGCTTAATTTCTTACCTTAGCTTTTTCTGAAGTTAAGAAAAACTCATTTTATGAAGATATACACCAAAACCGGAGATAAAGGCACCACAGCCCTTTTCGGAGGCACACGTGTGCCTAAACATCATATTCGCATTGACAGCTACGGCACTGTTGATGAACTCAACTCTAATATTGGCATGCTGCGCGACCAGGAAGTTGACGACCACACGCACGATATTTTGCTCCTCATCCAGGAGCGGCTGTTCACCCTGGGTTCAATTCTCGCTACAGATCCTGAAAAGGCCGTTCTGAAAAGCGGAAAGCAAAGGCTGGACATCCCGAAGATCTCTGCGGAAGATATTGAGCTCCTGGAGAAGGAAATGGACAGCATGAATGAAGACTTGCCGGAGATGACGCACTTCATCCTGCCCGGCGGGCACCAAACTGTGTCAGTTTGTCACATTACCCGCTGTGTCTGCAGGCGCGCAGAGCGCTTAGCAACGGCTTTACACGAAATTGAACCCTTTGACGAGCTGGTTTTGCAATATTTGAACAGGTTAAGTGATTACCTGTTTGTACTGGCACGAAAGTTGTCTAAAGACTTGCAGGCCAAAGAAATTCCGTGGATCCCCAAAAAAGGGTCTTAAAAAATCGAATTTTAAAGACCTCTTCTAAAACTTCAAAATCCTCACGTATTTTATAGTTATAGAAAACGTTCTTAGCAATAATGACAAAAAAAAGATTTTTTTCTTGACTATCTCGTCAAAAAAATTATTTTTGCAAAAAATTAAACCGATTAACCGATGTATTGGACATTAGAATTAGCATCTTATCTTAGTGATGCACCGTGGCCCGCGACAAAAGATGAGTTAATTGATTACGCCATCAGGACGGGTGCCCCACTGGAGGTAGTAGAAAACCTTCAGGCAATCGAAGATGAAGGAGATTCCTATGATTCAATCGAGGAGATCTGGCCAGATTATCCTACAGATGAAGATTATCTCTGGAACGAAGATGAATATTAGCATACCAAAATAAAAGCAGAAAAAAGTCTCAGGAAATGAGGCTTTTTTTTTGCGTAACTTTGACACTATTAAATAACAAAAACTATGAGTTTTTTAGATTCCGTATTAAAAGTTTTTGTTGGCGATAAGTCTAAAAAAGACATTAAGGAGATACAGCCTATCGTCGACAAAATACGAGCACTGGAAAAGGAATTTGAAGCATTATCACTGGACGAGCTTCGCGCCAAGACCACTACCTTCAAAAATAAAATTCAGGAAGCCCTCCAAGAGGTGAACCAGCAAATAGAAAGCCTGAATGCCGAAGCAGATGCCTCTGAGGATATTACCCGAAAAGAAGACATCTACACCGAAATTGATGCCCTAAAAGAGAAATCCTACGAGATCTCTGAAGGCATTCTTAACGAAATACTTCCGGAAGCTTTTGCAACTGTAAAAGAGACTGCCAAGCGTTTTGCTGCAAATGAGCAGCTTA
Source organism: Salinimicrobium sp. (assembly GCA_049687495.1). Taxonomy (GTDB): domain Bacteria; phylum Bacteroidota; class Bacteroidia; order Flavobacteriales; family Flavobacteriaceae; genus Salinimicrobium. The sequence continues at coordinate 17,939 of JBAVJB010000142.1, read as the reverse complement.
AAGTGACTGCTTCTTCCTATGACAGGGAACTTTCCGCAGAAAAAGATTATGTGAACCTGGACGGCGACCACGCCATCTGGAACAACTCCTGGGACGCCGCGGGTAAACCCGTCACCTGGGATATGGTACATTATGATGTACAGCTTATTGGAGGTATCGCAATGCACCAGGGTAAAATTGCAGAGATGCAGACAGGGGAAGGTAAAACCCTTGTAGCTACTTTGCCAATGTACCTTAACGCTCTTACCGGAAACGGCGTGCACCTGGTAACGGTGAACGACTACCTGGCGAAAAGGGATAGTGCCTGGATGGCACCTTTATTCCAGTTCCATGGTTTGAGCGTAGATTGTATAGATTACCACAGGCCAAACTCCGCTTCAAGGAGAAAGGCTTACAATGCCGACATTACTTACGGTACTAACAATGAATTCGGGTTCGACTACCTGCGTGACAACATGTCCCATGCTCCCGATGACCTGGTACAGCGCCCTCACAACTTTGCTATTGTCGATGAGGTGGATTCTGTATTGATCGATGATGCGCGTACGCCGTTGATCATTTCGGGGCCAATTCCTAAAGGAGATGTGCACGAGTTCGACCAGTTAAAACCTGCCGTTGCGAACATTGTTGAGGTTCAGAAAAAATATTTGACAGGCGTTCTTGCTGAAGCCAAAAAGAAGATCGCATCCGGTGACAACAAAGAAGGAGGTTTTGACCTGCTTCGCGTCTACCGCGGACTTCCGAAGAACAAGGCGCTTATCAAATTCCTGAGTGAGGAAGGAGTAAAAGCTTTGTTGCAGAAGACCGAGAATTATTACATGCAGGACAACAACCGCGAAATGCCGAAGGTTGATGCCGAGCTGTACTTTGTGATCGACGAAAAGAACAACCAGATAGACCTTACAGATAAAGGGATCGAATATCTTTCAGGAAAAGATGATCCTAACTTCTTTGTAATGCCCGAGATCGGGATGGAGATCGCAAGGATCGAGAAAGAAGATCTTCCCACAGAGGAGGAAGCAGAGAAAAAAGAAGAGCTTTTCCGCGACTACAGCGTGAAAAGTGAGCGTATCCACACCATGCGCCAGCTTTTGAAGGCTTATACCCTTTTCGAGAAAGACACAGAATATGTGGTGATCGAAAACAAAGTGAAGATCGTTGACGAGCAAACAGGTCGTATCATGGAAGGCCGCCGTTACAGCGATGGGCTACACCAGGCGATCGAGGCCAAGGAAAGCGTTAAAATTGAAGACGCTACACAAACCTTTGCCACGGTTACGCTTCAGAATTATTTTAGAATGTACAGTAAACTGGCCGGGATGACCGGTACTGCTGTAACCGAAGCAGGAGAATTCTGGGAGATCTATAAACTGGATGTGGTTGAGATCCCAACCAACCGCCCTATTGCCCGTAAGGATAAAGAGGATCTTGTTTATAAAACCAAGAGAGAGAAATACAACGCGGTGATCGAGCAGGTTACCGAACTTTCCAAAGCTGGAAGGCCGGTACTTATTGGTACCACCTCGGTTGAGATTTCTGAGCTGCTTAGTCGTATGCTGAAGCTTCGCAATGTGCCGCACAACGTACTTAACGCGAAACTGCACAAGAAAGAAGCCGATATTGTTGCCGAAGCAGGTTACTCTGGTATCGTGACCATTGCCACCAACATGGCGGGTCGTGGTACAGATATCAAGTTGAGCAAAGAGGTTAAGGAAGCCGGCGGGCTTGCCATTATTGGTACAGAGCGACATGATTCACGTCGGGTTGACAGGCAGTTGAGAGGTCGTGCAGGACGTCAGGGAGACCCGGGTAGTTCACAGTTCTACGTTTCTCTGGAAGACAACCTGATGCGTTTGTTTGGTTCTGAAAAGATCGCCAAACTAATGGACCGCATGGGCCTTGAAGAAGGAGAAGTGATTCAGCACTCAATGATCTCAAAATCTATTGAGCGTGCGCAGAAGAAGGTGGAAGAGAACAACTTCGGGGTACGTAAGCGACTGCTGGAGTATGATGATGTGATGAACGCCCAGCGGGAAGTGGTTTACAAACGCCGCTACCATGCCCTGTTTGGAGACAGACTAAGAGTAGATATCGCCAACATGATCTATGACACTGCCGAAGGTATTGCAGAGACCAACAAACTGGCGAATGACTTTAAGAACTTTGAATTTGAATTGATCCGTTATTTCTCAATGAGCTCCCCTATTTCTAAGGAAGAGTTCGAAAAAATGGACTTTCAAAAGATAGCCGGTGTAACTTACAAAGCTGCTTACACACATTACCAGGAGAAAATGAAGCACAATGCTGCTGCAGCTTTCCCTGTGATCAAGCAGGTTTGGGAAGATGAGTCCAACAACTTTATTCGCATTTCTGTACCGTTTACCGATGGTGTGAAGACGCTACAGGTGGTGACAAATCTTGAAAAGGCTTACGAAACCGAGGGTAAACAACTGGTTAGCGACTTTGAGAAAAACATCAGTTTAGCCATTATTGACGATGCTTGGAAAACCCACCTTCGTAAAATGGATGAATTGAAGCAGAGTGTGCAGCTGGCGGTTCACGAGCAAAAAGACCCGTTATTGATCTACAAGTTTGAAGCCTTTGAACTTTTCAAGGTAATGCTTGACCAGGTGAACAAAGACGTGATCTCCTTTCTATTCAAAGGAGAGCTTCCTGCACCAAATCCGCAGAACATTCGTGAAGCGCGTCAAGTTAGACGCAACGAAAAAATGGAAACCACTAAGGAGGAGATCCCTAACATGGATGAGAGAGCCGCACAAAGCAGGGCTGCAGGACAAACCCAGCAGCAACGCCCGCAGGTGACCGAGACCATCACAAGGGAGCGTCCAAAGATCGGACGTAACGACAAGGTGACCATCAAGAACGTGATGAGCGGCGAAAATAAAAGCATGAAATTCAAGCAGGCCATTCCTCTTCTTGACAAGGGAGATTGGGTGTTGGTCGACGAATAGTCGAAAATGCAAATTGATAAATGAACCCGAAGCTAAGCTTCGGGTTTTTTTATTTCATCATTTCAGGCAGTTAGCTTGGCATTTTTATCTAAATTTATGAGGAAAATCAAAATTTCTTCAAGATGAAAAAGTTCAGAATTGAGATCAAATGGGCGCTAATCTTTACAGCTGCCATTTTGATCTGGATGGTAGCCGAACGGCTTTTAGGCCTTCATGATGAGCACATTGCAGAACATGCTTTTTACACCAATTTCTTTGCGATCGTTGCTATTAGTATCTACCTGCTCGCCCTGTATGACAAAAGGAAAAGCTATTACCATGGCTTTATGAGCTGGAAACAGGGGTTTATTTCTGGATTGATCCTCACCCTTATCATTGCCATCTTAACACCACTAACCCAGCTAGTCATCAGTCTTTGGATCGCTCCCGATTACTTTGGAAATATGATCGAATATGCTGTGAGAACCGGTGAAAGCTCAAGGCAGGAAGCAGAAGCCTACTTCAGCCTTGGCAACTATATCGTTCAAAGTACAGTTTTTGCTGCAATTTCAGGAATAGTTACAGCTGCTATTGCTGCCCTTATCATGAAAAGAAGAGACAGGAGCATTCCTTCCAAAAGTGCAGATTTAACAGGCATTTAGGAGAAAATGCAGCTTCTAATTTTTAAATTAATGGAAAAGCAATAACCAAGAAAATTTAAAAATATGGAGATCAAAGACAATGAGAAAAAGAAAAAGTTAGCAGAAGATCAGGGAAAGGCATACTCCGCTGCCCTTGATTACATGAAGAGCATAGATAATCATGCCGAAAAAGAAGTAGATGATTACATCATAAGCCTGGCTTCCGAAGAAGCCGAAGGAACTTACCAGCTGCAGGGAGGCGAACTTAAATGGAACACTCCCGAAAAAGATAAGAACACGCACCTGGAGATCGTGGTAAGGGATAAGAAAGATAAAAGATTTATTCCGGGACTCGATATCAAGGGAAAGGTCTTTGACGATAAGGACAACCTCATCATTGATACAGATTTTCCATTCTTATGGCACCCGTTCCTGTTGCACTATGGGGCCTTCTTTAAAATTCCTAAATCCGGAAAATATAGAGTTCAGGTGGAGATCCCTGCGCCTAAATTCCACAGGCATGATGAGATCAAAGGAAAAAGATACGGCAAGGACGTGAAGGTAGATATAGAGATCGAGATGGAAACAGGAAGAGAACCTCATGGGCCAGAATAAAATGAAATAACCAAATTCCCCCGATATGCAGGAGTCAAAACTTCATTCCCGCGGCAAATTGTTTTTTTTCAATAAAGATTATATTTCTGAATTTGTCTACGGCGGAATAGACGGGGCGATAACCACCTTTGCAGTAGTAGCGGGCGCCGAAGGTGCCAGCCTGGGCATTAAAGTGGTGGTGATCCTTGGAATAGCAAACCTAATTGCCGACGGATTTTCAATGTCTGTCGGCAATTTTTTTTCCACTAAAGCTGAAAAGGATTCTTTTAACAAACACCGGCAGGTGGAATACTGGGAAATTGAGCACCTAAGGGACAGGGAAGTGCAGGAGGTCAGAGAGATCTATGCTGCCAAAGGTTTTGAAGGTGACCTGCTGGAAAAGGTGGTGGAGGTGATCACTGCCGATAAGGACATCTGGGTAGACACCATGATGAAAGAAGAGCTCGAGATGGTAGAAAGCGAAAAGGCACCATACCAGACCGCCGGGGTCACTTTTTTCAGCTTTATTATGGTAGGTTCTGTACCCCTGCTCTCCTACTTTTTCATAGGTGGCGGCCCAGAACTGGAATCACAACTTTTCTTTTACTCCTGCATCCTTACAGGAGTGGCTTTGGCAATAGTGGGCAGCTTAAAAAGTATCGTTAACGAAAAGAACATCATTTGGGGAATCCTTGAAACCCTTATGCTGGGTGGATTAGCTGCAGTTTTGGCATATTTTGTTGGAGATGTGCTAAAGGAGATCTTTATCTAGACGTAAGAATTTTCCACCTGTAACTTTTCTTAAGGTTTGGATTTATTTCTTAAAAAATGCTGAATATTGTATTAAAAATCAGCTATTTAACACTTGGTTAGCAGACCAAATCCTACCCACATCTTTATCTTAGCGAGTACTAAACTGTGAACTATGGAAGATCGTTACTCAAGATTTAAAAGATTGAACTGGTTGCTTTCGCAAAGTTTTGAAGCAGAGCGCAAATATTATAATGCAGGAGAGGACGTACAACAGGTGGAGCTCAAACGCTTTTTAAATCATCAAAGCGTGAACCGTAACAGGTTTAGTTATGAGATCTCTGAACAGCTTGTGCAGGCCGGTGTAGAACCTGCAAAGGAGTGGGTGCAAAAAGGAAACCTGGACCGCAACTGGAGACAGGAGAAAAAAGCCCTTACCAAAACACGACCGCTCAAACTGCTGAAGAAGTGCAGGGAACTGGACGAGGAGAACCTAAAACTTTATGAAGAACTGCTGGCAGACAAGAAATTGCCGAAGGAAGTACTTCAAATGCTGAAAAAGCAAAAGAAAAGCATTGAAGAAAGTCATGAAGCAGCCGAAAAATTCAGGAACGGGGAACAGGCGCTCGACCCGCAGAACCGTCCGCGAGTGAGAAAGCTAAAGGCTATGTAACAGCAAAAAAACTCCATGAACATCCACCTTTCTACAGGTGGATTTTTTTTCGGCCTAAATTTTGTTTTTATTCAGGCATGAGAAAAACCTTAAAAAGAAGTATACTCGGTATCATTATCGTGACCATGGCAGTCATGTTGCCATACTTCATCTTTAAGATGAACACCAAATCATATAGCCCGGAGGATACCGTGGTTTATGAAAAAGACGGTCTTCATCTCGAGGTTTTCTATAATCGCCCCTATAAAAAGAACCGTGAGATCTTCGGGGGACTGGTGCCTTATGAGCAGGTATGGAGAACAGGAGCTAATGAAGCCACCACTTTTGAGACCAACAGGGACATTCTTGTTGACGGCTCACTTTTAAAGGCCGGAAAATACACCCTGTGGACCATCCCCGGAAAAAATTCCTGGAAGGTGATCTTTAATTCTGAAATGTATCCCTGGGGCATTACTGCCGATAAACTCCCATCCCGGCAAGCGGAATATGATGTACTGACTGTGGAAGTGCCCGCGCAGGAACTACCGCAAGTGGTGGAGCAGTTCACTATCGACTTTGATGAATCCTTTGAATTGATCAATCTCAATTTGCTGTGGGATCAAACTGAAGTTTCAGTTCCTATTAAAAAAGCTTAGGTCCCAAAAATGTCATTTTTTAGACCTCTTATTTCAGCTTTAGCAAAAGGTTTGGATTTGGACAGTTGGTCAGCATTGCCGCACGATCATTTTCGCTGCACACCCCAGGAAAATCCCCTTTTTGAGATCCTATATCTTTTATCAGCTGAAAATGTAAATGAGGTGCATAATCCCCGTTCTCTTCCGCAGCACCTAAGACAGCTATTTTTTCCCCTTTTTGAAACTCCTGCCCCACATGAAGCCCTGCAAGAGAAGTCCGGCTCAGGTGGCCGTAAAGGGAATAGAACCTGGTGTTTTGGATTTCGTGTTCGAGGATGATCGTAGGGCCGTAATCTCCGAAATTATTGTTGTCCTTGAAGCTGTGTACTTTCCCGTCAAGCACCGCCAGTACAGCTGTACCTGCAGCAGCCCAGATATCTATGCCCAAATGAATATTCCGCTGTAGAGATGGATCTTCAGAAAAAAGCAAACTCCTTTTATACAAGCCACGTTTTTCATCATAGCCTCCAAAGGCCACTTTTTTCGACTGCTGTTCCAGGAAACTCTCAAAAGCTTTTGAAGAAGACAAGGCTTCGGCACTAATCCCGGAGTTGTTTTCCGAAAGGTCTATATGAACATAATCTTCCATAGAAAAGCCGGCATCTATTACGGGAGTGAATCCTGTAGTGAGGCCGGCTAAGAGCTCTTCAAAATGTGTTCCTGGCATTTCTTTTTTGCCAAAAATAATTTTTATTTCAGCAAAACGTCGCTAAAATTGGCACTTATTGAAACTGTTGCATTTGCATCCCTGTTCTTGTTATACCCAACCAGTTTCTGGTTGTCATAAGACTTGCTGGATTTCACCTTTAGATCATCCAGCAATTTTATCTCGCTTTTGGTGCCGTTGTACTGGAAGTTATAGGCAACGTCGGGCAGGTCAAGTTTAAGGTCTGAATTCTCCAAAACAATATCCAGACCTGTGAAACGATCAGAAACTTTTTCGATGACCAATTCTCCAAAACTTCCTCTAAAGATCCCGTTCTGCTCGAGTTGCTGCACCTTTACATCGGTAGAATTTGAGGAGAGTTTAATGCTGCGCACCTTGTCGATCTTCAGCTCATCTGTATAGGAAGCTTTTAGGACTCCGTAGTCCCAGTTCTTTACCTGTACCGGGGTGTAAGCCACTTTCACATCTGTTTTTTCACCTGCTATGGTATTGGCCATGAATTTGCTGTGGGTAAGATTCGCCTGCAGGTTATTTGTAGTCCCGTCAAGTTTGACATTTCCGTAGCGCACATCGAGTTTTAACTGTCCGTTACGCGGCATTTTGATCTTGAGGACCTTTTTGGCGTCCATGCCTTTATCGCTAAGGGAACTTCCGTTAAGAACAATGACTTTACCCTTGCTGTCCCCATATTTTTTCTCGACCTCCTTTTCCAGGTTTGCAGCCCAGGCCTCCATATCCTTGCCAAAGCTTTCTCCCCATTTCTCCATGTCTTTACCAAAATCTTCGCCCCACTTTTCCATGTCTTCGCCAAACTGGTCGCCCCAATCTTCCATTACCCTAACGCGGCTCTTCCAGACGACGGAATCCTTTTCAAAGTTTTTTGCCCATTCTTCCATTGACTTCTGAAAATCCTTTCCAAACTTTTTCTCTATTTGAGCTTCAAATTTTTCCAGGTATTTATCTCCGTCTTTTTGATATGCCTCATAATCAAAGTTGACATTTCCAACATTGGCATAGAATTCCGGCGGAAGCGGATGGTCTGTCATACTTTCTAAAAGCGGTCCTACCATTTTTTGAATTGGGGCCAGCATTTCCGGCAAACGGGATAAAGGTTCCTGCAAACCTGCCATGTCAAAATTAGGCATTCCACCTCCTGTAGAATTAATGGTCACCGCACCTGCCGTAGCTTTGGTGCTAATGCTCCAGTTGGCCAGAGCCTGGTCGAGTTGCTTTTTTTCTGCCTTGGGCATATTGAGAATGGCTTCCACCTGTACCTCGTTTTTGTCCCAGTACTCTACCTGTAGATCGGTGTTTTTCGCATCTACCGTGACCGTCACGTCCTTGTTGGTCTTAAAGGACCGGTCCATTTTCTTCGTTTGTGCAAAGGCCGATGTGAAGCACAGCAGCCCTGCTATAACATAATTAAGCTTTAAAATTTTCATAACTCTTATTTTGGGATTGATTGATGTCTTTGATCTTATTTTTTAGTTTGAACAGCAGCTCCAGCCTTAGCTGCAGGTTAGAGATCATTGCCTCTACGCTGTTCTCATTAATTCCGTTTTCTTTGATCTCGGTATTTAACCTTTTGTACTCCTGGTCAAGCTCGGCCAACTGGGACATAAAACTGTCAACCAGGGCACGATTCTCATCATTCACTTCCAGCTTGGCGAGTTCTATATTAAGGCTGGCGAGGTAAAAATTCTCTATCTTCTTGAACTCGGGAGACTCATCACTAAGCTGATATTCTTTTGTAACAGGCACTTCTTCCTTTTGCACCGGCTCTTCTTTAGCCGGATTTTCCACTACCTGCTCCCCTTCAAAAATGTCATTTTTGGGACCAAAAAAGGCAAAAGCCACTCCAAAGGCCACTACAAGTACAGCAGCTATCTTAAGGAACAAAAAGCTGTTACGGCTTTTCTTTTGCTTCTTCTGCGGAAAAGCTTTCTCAAGCCTCTCCTCAAACCGAAATTGGTGGCCTTTTTCCATTTTTTCAGAAGTGAGGCTTCGGTCTTCCTCAAACATCTTTCTAATATCCTGTGCCATGACGTAAATCTTTTAATTCTTCCTGTAATTTTTTCTTTCCTCTGTGCACCAAAGTGCGGGATGCAACTTTTGTTATTCCAAGTATCTCAGCTATTTCTTCGTGATCGTAACCCTCCAGCAAATAAAGCATGAGCGGGTATTTATACTTCTCGGGCAGCTGTTTCATTTTCTCCTTCACCTGCTCCACGCCCACTCCGTCATCCACGCTCCAATTCTCCTCTTCTTCAACTGTGCCCACCAGGTGCTCGTTCAGCGCGACGGTTTGCATCTTCTTCGCCTTCAGCTTATCAAGGCATTTGTTGATCACGATCTTTTTTAACCAGGCACCAAAGGTCACTTCCCCGGTGAATTGATGCAGTTTTTCAAAGGCCTTTATAAATGCCTCCTGCATGGCGTCTTCAGCTTCAAAAGAATCACTGATGAACCGCCTTGCGACAAAGTACATGCCTTCGCAGTACTTGTTGTAAAGCTTCATCTGGGCCTTGCGGTCATTCTCTTTACAAGCTTCTATTAGCTGATGCTGTATCAAAATAACTTTTCTTGGTTGCTGTTCATTTTAAAGACGACGGGATTTTCCCTGCGTTGCAAAAATTTCTAAAAATCCTCATTTTTTTGATTTTAAATGTACAAAATCGGCTTAAGCTCAAATTCCCTGGAGATCACCTTCAGAAAAAGGCAAAAAAAAAAGAAGCGTTAAAAACGCTTCTTTTAAGGGTATTCAAAAATGACCTTTTTCACTCCTCTTCATCGTCGAGGATAAGGTTGAGCGTCACGTCGATATTATCCATGGTTGCCAGGGAATAAGGGCAGATCTCATAGGCCTCGTTCACCAGTTTTTCACCGGTTTGCAGGTCTATACCCGGAAGATTGCAGTCCAAAGTTACCGCAAGTCCCATTCCTCCTTCTTCCATTTTTCCTATTTCTACGGAAGCAGTCACAGAAAAATCTGAGATGTCTGCATCTTCGTTTTCAGCGATCCGCTGAAGTGCATTGCCAAAGGAAGCCGCATAAGCAGCCGCAAAGAGCTGCTCAGGATTTGCGCCGTCTCCGCCTTTTCCGCCAAGGCTTTCCGGCATGCTTAGCTTTAAGTCGATATTTCCGTCATCGGTGCTAACGTGTCCTTCCCTGCCACCCTCGTTTGTGGCAGTTGTTGAATACAATGTCTTCATAGTGCTGTTTATTTTAACTATTTTAGTACTTCAATATACAAAGAAGATCTCCACCTAAAAATAATATCTCATTTTGACCAAAAAATCGGCTTTACAGGAATCTGAAGGCACCCGTCCTCAATCGGGCATTAATGCCAATATCGCAAAGAAGATCAGGGAAAACCGAAAAAAGGAAGTTGATATTGAGGAAATCTTCAGCTTGCTAAGAAAAGGGGACCAGGCCGCACTGAGCAAAGGCATTACCCTTATCGAGAATTCAAACCCAAAAAACCAGGAAAAAGCCGCTCACCTCATCGAAAAATGCCTGCCCCACGCGAACCAGTCGATTAGGATCGGGATTACGGGAGTGCCGGGGGTTGGAAAAAGTACTTTTATCGAGGCCTTTGGAGGATTCCTGGCCGACTCCGGCAAAAAAGTGGCCGTCCTGGCAGTAGATCCAACCAGTACGGTTTCCGGTGGAAGTATTTTAGGAGACAAGACCCGGATGGAAACTTTGGTGAACCACAAGAATGCCTTTATCAGGCCTTCGCCTTCAGGAGATTCTTTGGGAGGCGTGGCCCGTAAAACCAGGGAAACCATTATACTTTGTGAAGCTGCAGGTTTTGACACCCTGCTCATTGAAACCGTGGGCGTGGGCCAAAGTGAAACCACGGTTCACAGCATGACCGACTTTTTCCTGTTGCTCAAACTCGCCGGTGCCGGTGATGAGCTGCAAGGGATCAAACGTGGCATCATGGAAATGGCCGACGCCATCGTGATCAACAAAGCCGATGGAGAAAACCGCAAACCTGCCGAAAAAGCAAGAGCTGAATTCCGGAGGGCGCTGCACCTTTATCCAGCAAAAGATAGTGGGTGGCAGCCAAAAGTTCTGTTGTGCAGCGCACTCCTAAAAGAAGGCATTCAGGAGGTGTGGCAATTGATTGAGGAATTCAGGAAAATGAGTCAGAATAATGGCGCCTTCAGCCATAAAAGAAAGGAGCAAAATAAATTCTGGCTGCTACAGACCATCAATGAACATTTAAAAAGCAGGTTTTATCAGCACCCGGAGATCAAAAAGATCCTTCCGCAGCAACTTAAAGCCATTGAAAACAACGAGACCACTCCTTTTGAAGCAGCAGCTTTGCTGTTAAAAAAGTACAGGTCGCTATAGGAAATTCTCCTTGTACCAGTCTATTTGTTGCTTGAGGCCTTCTCTTAAAGAAGTCTTTGGCTGATATCCGAGAAGTTTTTTAGCTTTTTGAATATTCGCGAGTGTCCTGAACTGGTCGCCGGGGCGTTTAGGTACGCTCTCCAGCTTGACCTTTCTGCCCAGCAGTTCTTCTACCAGCTCGATCCCTTCCTGCGTCTTGTTCTCGTCTTCGGCTCCCAGGTTGATGATCTCGCCGTCTATTTTTTCGTGCTGCTGCAGCGCTTTGAAAATCCCTTCAACAATATCTCCCACATAGGTGAAACTGCGCAAATGTTTTTCACTGCCCTCGTAGATTGGGAAAGGCTCTTCCTTAAAGGCGCAGGCGATCAACTTGGTGTACAGCTTCTCCGGCCGCTCCCTTGGCCCGTAAACCGAATACAGCCTTAAAGAAGATGCCTTCAATTTTTTGCCCCGGCTCTCTGCCAGGACCAGCTGTTCGCCGGCAAGCTTGGTCACGCCGTACCAGGAAGCTGGTTTTGGGGCGACGGTTTCTGGGAAAGTAGCTTCCAAACCGTAGATGGAAGAAGTTCCTATGTTAAAAAAATGCTTCAGGTTCTTGTTGCGATGAGCAAACTCCAGGAGATTTTGAGTTGCGATCACATTATTGGTCAAATATTCTTCAAAAGTACTGGAGGCTGAAATTCCCGGCTGCGCAGCGAAATGAATAATGAAGTCGAAATCTGTTGAAAGTTTTTCAAGATCTGATGGCTTTCTCAGGTCAACTTTTTCAATGTCAATACCTTTTTTCTTTAAAGCTTCGGCATTTAATTCTTTAAGGGCAATGCTGTAATAATCAGAAAAATTATCAGCTCCCGTAACCTCATAACCTTCTTTTTGAAGACGCTCGGCAGTGTGAGACCCTATAAATCCGGCTGCGCCCGTAACTAATACTTTCATCTTGAAATCTTTTCTCTAGAAGTCGCCTCCCAAAATATTTTGCATGCAAATTTAGTAATGATTTTCGCAAACACTGCCTTTGAGCTCAATAAAGAGGAAATCATCCATAATTATGATACATTTGCACCGCATATTTAGCTTTAAATGGATTACCAATTTACTATTATTGTTCCTCTTTATAATGAGGAAGAAAACCTGCTGCGCGTAGAGAAAGAACTCTCGGCATACCTTCAAAAAGCCCCTGTAAATTCTTGTGTTCTTTTTGTTAACGACGGTTCTACAGACAATAGCCTGCAGCTTGTCGAGGAGATTTCCCAAAGGAACAAAGACTTCAAATTCATCTCTTTTGAGGAGAACCGCGGCCTTAGTGCAGCGATAAAAGCAGGCTTTGACCATGCTGAAACTCCGCTGATCGGATATATAGATTCTGACCTGCAAACAGATCCCGAAGATTTTGACCTCTTGCTGCAGCATATCGGCGAAAATGACCTTGTTACGGGTGTAAGGGAAAACCGGAAAGATTCTTTCAAGAAGAACATGTCTTCCCTCATCGCCAATGGCATAAGGAGAAGTTTCACCCACGACGGCATGGATGACACAGGTTGCCCGCTCAAAGTGATCAAAGCTGATTATGCCAAAAGGATCCCCATGTTCAAGGGGCTGCACCGCTTTTTGCCTGCAATGATCCTGCTACAGAACGGAAAGATCAAGCAGGTACCGGTACGACATTATCCGCGAATTGCCGGCAAGGCCAAATATCACCTCCTTAACCGCCTGGTTGGACCATTTGTTGACTGCTTTGCCTATTTATGGATGAAGAACAATTATATCAATTACAAAGTAAACAAGAGAAATGAGTAACTGGCAAATCTATATTATTGGATTTACCGCCCAACTTCTTTTTTCTGCCCGCCTGCTTTTGCAGTGGATCGCCTCAGAGAAACAGAAAAAAGTGCTTACTCCCACCAACTTCTGGAAAGTTTCACTTTTTGCTTCTTTTCTGCTCTTTGTCTACGGGTATTTGAGAGATGATTTCTCGATCATGCTTGGGCAGGCGCTCACCTATTTCATTTATGTGCGCAACATTCAGCTGCAAAAGGAATGGCACAAGCTGTCCAAATGGTTGCGCATTTTCATCTACATTTTCCCGGTCATGCTCTTCATCTATTCCTACAATAACAATACTTACGACGTTCAAAAATTGTTCTTCAACGAAGACATTCCGGGTTGGTTGATCTACCTGGGATCGGGCGCGCAGATCATTTTCACCTTTAGGTTTATCTATCAGTGGATCTATTCTGAAAAGGTCAAGGAATCTGTGCTGCCGCTCGGTTTTTGGCTGCTTAGCCTTACCGGCGCCAGTCTTATCCTTATTTACGCTGTACTGCGGAAGGATCCCGTGCTGTTCGTAGGGCATTTTATTGGAAGTGTGATCTACACGCGCAACATCATTTTAAGCCGAAAAGAATATGCCTGAAGCCTCTAAAAAGTACCTTTTTCTGCTGCTGTTAGTCGGCCTGCTTATCTTTTTTGCAAACCTTGACGTGATTTACGTCAACATTATGGAGGCCCGTAACTTCATCACTGCCCGCGAAATGGCAAATGAAGGTAACTGGTTGCTCACCACCATGAACGCACAGCCGCGTTACGAAAAGCCGCCGCTGCCTACCTGGCTAACTGCTATAAGCGGGCTCATCTTCGGCTTCAAAAGCCTTTTCGCAATGCGCTTACCTGCTGCTTTGGTCACCCTAATGCTGCTTTATTTCTTTTATTCATTTCTTCCGAAGCTAAAACTTTCTCAAAAACAGGCATTTTTGGCAGGTTTGATCCTGGCCTCTTCCTTTTACATCGTGTTTATGGGCCGCAACGGGCAGTGGGACATTTTCACCCATGCTTTTATGATGGCAGCCATCTACTACATGTGGGATTTTTTCAGTACTCCGGAAAAGGCCTGGAAAAACGCATTTTTGACAGGTATATTTCTGGCTTTCTCCATCATGAGCAAAGGCCCGGTTTCGCTCTACGCCTTACTCCTGCCATTTCTCCTTGCTTACGGCTTCGTCTATAAGTTCCGCGGAATGAGAAAAAAATTGTTGCCGTTACTTGTGATGATCTTTATCGCTGTGGTACTAGGCAGCTGGTGGTTCGTCTATGTTCGCCTGGCCGATCCTGTGGCATTTCTTGAGATCACCACCCGCGAAGCCACCCGCTGGACCAATTACAACGTGCGGCCGTTCTATTACTACTGGAGCTTTTTCACCCAAACCGGCATCTGGACCATTCCCGCTTTTGTGGCTTTGCTGTATCCTTACCTTAAGAACAGGGTGAGCAACAAAAAAGCCTACAAATTCACCCTTTTCTGGACCTTGGCCGCGGTGGTTTTGCTCTCGCTCATTCCCGAAAAAAAATCGCGCTACCTGCTGCCTGTGCTCATTCCTATGGCCATGAACACCAGCTTCTATATTGAATATTTGTTCCGAAGCTTTGCCGGACTTCCAAAAAAGGAAAAATGGGTAGTGTATTTTAACCACGGCCTTATCGGTCTTATAGGCATTGTCTTTCCTTTTGCTGCGTGCTACTTCCTTGAGCTCGACGGTTACTGGTTCTGGTATATTGCCACTTCTGTTGTGCTCTTCGGAATTGGGGTTGGGTTGTTTTATTTTCTGAAGCAGCAGCAGTACCCGAAAGTTTTTTACCTCACCGTCGCCTTCATCTGCGGAATTATGGTCTTTGCCTTTCCGTTGTCAAATGCATTTCTGAAGAACCCGAGATTCCACAATATTGCTGAACTTCGAAAAAAGGCAGAAAAACAGCAGCTTCCTGTTTACGAATACAACACCGAAACGCCTGAATTGATCTGGGAGTACGGAAAACCAATTTTGCAACTGGATGCAGAGGAGTTAAACCTTCCGCAGGAAAAAGTGTTCGGTTTGCTGACCAGGGAGGACGACAGTACTTTTGTGCAGGGCCTTGAAAATTACGAGGTGCTGGAAAAAGACAGGTACGACCTCAATTATGTACACCCCGAAAAATCGGGTTACAAGAGCAGGTTGGTGCGAAGCTTTTATCTGCTTAAACGGAAGGAGTAGCAGGAAAATACTTCTTCAGCAGGAATTGGAAAAGCCTGTAGAAAAAATACCCGATCAAAATTCCGAAGAACCAGCCGGTAAGAATATCTCCCGGGTAATGCACGCCCACGTAGATCCTGCTGTAAGAGACCAGCAGCGCCCAAACCACAAGCACGGGAACAACACTCTTATAAAACTTCCGAAGAATGGCGCCTATAAACACCAGTACAGCCGCCGAACTGGCTGCGTGAGCCGAAAAATAGCCAAACCTGCCGCAGCGCACGGCAACAAAACGTGCCATCTCCATAACGCCTTCCTGCCTGCAAGGGCGAGGCCTTTCAATGGCATGTTTAAAAAGATTGGCAAGCTGGTCTGTACATGCGATCATTGCAGCAACCACAAGCAGGCTCAAAAATGCCTTTTTTGGGCCCATACTTTTAAAGATCAAGTACAGCAACAGCCCGTAGAATGGGATGGACGAAAGTTTGTTGGTAACAAAATTCCAGAAGGGATCCCAGGAGGAATTTCCCAGATTATTGAGGAAAAGAAACAGTTCTTGATCCAGTTCTACCAAATGCTCCATGTCTATTCCTCGTAACGCTCTATTTCACGGTCATAAAAAGCAGTAGCTTCGTTGATAAGACCTTCGGCCTCTGAGGCCAGCTCTTTTTCATCGTTGGCGTCAAAATCTTCCAGCCACTCCACCTCGTCATTCTCAAGGTTGAGAATGAACCGCGGATATTCGGTATGAATGATGAAAATTGCATCGGGATAATCTGTATTATCACCTAAAAGGAACTTTGGAAAATCCATATATTCAGAAATTATACTTTAACGGCTGCTTCAGAATTGAGCAGCATTTTTTTGCTTAAATAATTGAACCGAAGATACAACATTAATGCAGATGCAGTAAGGCCGGCCAGCAGCCCAAACCAGATCCCCATGCTCCCGAGATTTTCTTCGCTTCCCAGGAAATAGGAAACCGGAAAAGCAATCACCCAATAGGCCACAAAGCAGATGAGCGTTGGAAACTTAACGTCCTGCAGGCCTCGAAGTGCACCCAGGATCACCACCTGTAAACCATCGCTAAGCTGAAACAAAGCTGCTACGATCAACAGCTGGCCCGCAAGCAGGATCACTTCGGCATTATCTATATAGAGCGTGGGCAGCCAATTCTTCAGCAGAATGAAGCCCACCGCAAACAGCGATTCGATCAAGAATACCAACAAAAATGTGGAAAACGCGATGCGACGCAGGTCGTAAAAATTATCCTTCCCTTTTTGGTTTCCCACCCGTATAGTAGCCGTCACTCCCAGACCTACTGCCACCATAAAGGTCATGGAAGCAAGGTTAAGGGCGATCTGGTTTGCTGCCTGCGGATTGGTTCCCAGAGTTCCTGCAAGAAAGACGGTAGCAGTAAAAATCGCAACTTCAAATAGCATTTGCAGGGCAGTTGGAAAGCCCAGTGAAAATAACCTCTTAAAAATGTCAATTTTGAGCAGCTCTTTGCGCGACCAGATAAAGTACTGCCTAAATTTCTTTTTGCGCCTAAGGATCTCCCACACGAACCACAGCATGAAGAACCTCGAGATCAAGGTACCAATGGCTGCGCCCTGCAGCTCAAGCCGCGGAAAGATCCAGATCCCATAGATCAACAGGTAATTGAAGAGCACGTTCACCACGTTGGCAATGAGTGTGGCATACATGGCATATTTGGTTTGTGAAAGTCCGTCAGCGAACTGTTTATAGGCCTGGAAGATCATCAAAGGGATCATGGAAAAGGCTACGATCTCCAGGTAGGGAATTGCCAGGTCAACCACTTCTGGCGGCTGGTTAAGATGATAAAGAATGGGTTTTGCCAGCAGCAGAAGAAGAAAAAGGAATATTCCGTTGATGGCGCACATGATGACCCCGTGGTGAAAATAGCTTTTCCCGGTCTCTATGTCGCCGGCACCGTCAGCTTCAGCAATGAGCGGCGTGATCGCAAAGGAAAATCCAATTCCCAGAGAAAGGGCGATAAAGACTAGGCTGTTCCCCAAAGATACCGCAGCCAAAGGCGCGGCACCCAACTGGCCCACCATGATATTATCTGCCAACCCGACCATTACATGGCCCAGCTGCCCCAGCATCACCGGATAAGCAATGTTAAGATTTGTCCTGAATTCTTTGGTATAGCCCGAAATTTGCACCCTCTTGATTTAAGGCTGCAAAGATATAAAGTTTAGAAAACGCAGCAGGGGTATGCTGCCAAACTTTTATTTAAGGACCTCTTCTTTGTTCTTGATATTGTCAAACCCATATTTGTCAACCAGGTAAACCATAGATGCCATTGTAGCAGCTCCCAATTCAAGTTCACGCTTATTGATCTTATCAAAAGTATCTGAAGCTGCGTGGTGATAGTCAAAATATCTTTGGGAATCAGGTCGAAGTCCAGCAAGAACGGTGTTGCCGTCTTTAAGAGGGCCAACATCGGCACCGCTGCCTCCAAGTTCAAAATAGTGGATCAAATATGGTTTAAAAAGAGACTTCCAGGATTCCACCTGTTCGAATTGTGAAGGAGAAGCGTCAAAGGAAAATCCGCGGGGAGTGAAACCACCGGAATCGCTTTCAAGAGCAAAAATGT
>JBAVJB010000141.1:0-4033 GCA_049687495.1 Salinimicrobium sp. | reverse complement strand
AAATCCCTGGCGCTACAGGGAAGTACAGAGGTTGATGTCTATGGCGTTTTCTTTGATCAGGAGGCTTACGACAAATATGAGCTGAGCAAGGAAGAATTTGAGCTGCTCAATGAGCGTGAGCAAAAGGACAAGGAAGAGGCCGAAAAGAAAGAGGAGGAGAGCAAGAAGAAAAAGAAAAAGGAAGAGAAAAAGCAGGAGCCTCTTGAGCTTGACCTTAAGAACCTCGATAACCGAAAAGAAAAATTGACCATCAACAGCTCGAGCATCAGCGATTATGTCTTAAATGATGATGCAAGCAAGCTGTACTATCTCTCCTCTTTTGAAAAAGGCTACGACCTGTGGGTGACAGAGCCAAGGACAAGGGAAACAAAGATCCTTGCCAAACTCGGTGGCACTCCGAGCGGGCTGGAAATCAGCAAAGACGGAAAAACCCTTTTTCTAAGCAATAAAGGAAACCTGGTTAAAGTAGATGCCGAAAGCGGAGAGGTGAAAAGCATCGAGATTGCCGGGGACATGATGGTAGATGCCGAAGCAGAACGTGAATACATGTTTGACCACATGTGGAGACAGGTGAAAAAGAAATTCTATGATCCAAAGCTGCACGGAGTCGAATGGGACAAATATCACGAGGAATACGGAAAATTTCTTCCATATATCAACAACAATTATGACTATCAGGAGCTGCTGAGTGAATTTCTTGGAGAGCTGAATGCCTCTCACACCGGCGGCAGATATCGTCCGCAGAACGACGGTATCAAAACCGCCTCCCTTGGGCTGCTGTATGATCAAAAGTACACCGGCGAAGGGATAAAAGTTTCCGAAGTGCTTGAAGGTGGACCATTGGACAAAGCCGACAGCAAGATCAAAGCCGGCGATGTCATCGTCAAGATTAACGGAGAAGAAATTCCGAAGGACGAGAATTGGTATAAATTCCTGAACAACCTGGAGGACAAGAATGTGTTGCTCAGCATTAAGCGCGGAAAGGACTCTTTTGAGGAGAAACTAAAGCCTATTTCTATGGGCGAGGAGAGCCGCCTTATGTACAAGCGTTGGGTGGACATGATGGAACATAAGGTGGATTCCCTAAGTAACGGCAGGTTAGGTTATGTGCATGTGCAGGGGATGAATGACAGCAGTTTCAGGGATGTGTATGAAAAAGCGCTTGGTCGAAATCTGGATAAAGAAGCCCTTGTTGTGGATACGCGTTTCAATGGTGGCGGCTGGTTGCATGATGACCTGAACACTTTCCTTAGCGGGCAAGAGTATCTCAAGTTCGCGCCCCAGGGCAACGTGGTCAAAGGTGGGGAACCTATGACCCGCTGGACCAAACCCAGTATCGTTGTGATGAGTGAAAGCAACTACAGCGACGCATTTATTTTTCCATATGTGTATAAACAGAATGACCTCGGAAAACTTGTGGGTATGCCTGTGGCAGGTACCGGAACGGCCGTTTGGTGGGAGCGACAGATCGATCCTACCATTGTCTTCGGAATTCCTATGGTAGCCACTATTGGCGCCGAGGGAAGGCCAACCGAAAACCTTGAGTTGCAGCCCGATATTTTGGTGCCGCTGCCTTACAACGCCTTTTTAAATGGCGAGGATACTCAGATTCAGGCGGCTGTAAAAGCACTTGAGAAAGAGCTGAATCAGGAATAATTATTCAAACTCATTGATATTTAAAAGCCTTCCGTGACTGCGGAAGGCTTTTTTTTGGAGCTGACAGAACAATAGCTTTTTATTTAAAAGAAGTTACCAATTCGGTAACTTCTTGCTATCTTAGCTATAAATTCTGATTGTGAGAATTATTGCCAAACGAACTTTACGGGATTTTTGGATATCTCATGCCGATAGTGAACAAGCTTTAAAGGCGTGGTACAGGGAAACGGAAAATGCAGAATGGCAAAATATGAACGATCTTAAAAGAGAATACCCGGGTGCCAGTATTTTAAAAGGTAACAGGATTATATTCAATATAAAAGGGAATAAATATCGACTAATTGTTAAGTTCAATTTTGAATTTCAGATTTGTTGGATCAGGTTTATTGGAACTCATGCTGAATATGATAAAATAGATGCAAATACCATTTGAAATGAAAATAAAGCCTATAAAAACCGAAGAAGATTATCAAAATGCTCTCCTCAGGTTGGAAGAGATTTTTGATGCAAAGAGAGGAACAGAGGCCGGTGATGAATTGGAGATTTTGTCGATCCTCATCGATACTTATGAAAATGAACATTTTCCTATTGAAATGCCCGATCCCATAGAAGCCATTAAGTTCAGAATGGAACAACTGGGAATGAAACAAAAAGACCTGGAAGAAATTTTCGGATTTAAAAGTAGGGTTAGTGAAATTTTAAATAAAAAAAGAAAACTGACTTTGGAGATGGTGAGAAACTTGAATGCCAAACTAAATATTCCCACAGAAGTCCTTATACAGGAGTACTAACTTTTTTTGCAGTCATGAAACCTAAAAAGACCTATCCTGCAGAAGTCTATCTCAACGGCCGATGGATCAAGCCTGAAGAGGCTTTTGTTTCGGTCTTTGACCGGGCTTTTATGTTCGGCGACGGGATCTATGAAGTGACACCTTTTTATAATGGGAAGGCATTTCGCCTGCAGGATCATGTGGATCGCGTACAGTATTGTTTGCAGGAAATGAAGATCTCTTTTAATGTGTCCATTCTGGAAGAGTTAATGCTTCAGGCGGTGAAGCGTTCTTCCTTTGCCGCAAAAGATGCCGCCGTTTACCTGCAGATCTCCCGCGGAACGGCCCCGCGCTCCCATTTTATTCCGGAGCATGCAGATCCAAACTTTCTGCTTTATGCTTTTCAGGTGGATCTGGCGAACTATGAAAATAGATACTGGAAAGTAATGGCTTCCGAAGATCTTCGCTGGCACAGGTGCGACATCAAATCCACCGCTTTGCTCGCCAACACCATGGCGAATGATGCCGCTATTTCTGCGGGATATGATGAGAACCTGCTCTTCCGCAACGGCTATTTTACCGAAGGTTCTCACTCAACTCTCTTCTTTGTCAAAAATGGCACAATTTATACCCATCCCGAAGGCCCGGAAATCCTTCCCGGAATTACCAGAAAAGTGGTTCTGGAACTTTGTCAGCAGCTGAAAATTCCGGTACAAGAAGAAGCTTTTCCTGTAGCGTCACTTTCAGAAGTTGATGAGATCTTCCTCACCGGCACCACCACTCAGATAGCGCCTGTTTCTTCAGTAAACATAGAAGGAAAAGAAATATTTACCTCTCAAAAAGGGCAAATTACGACCGCGCTTCAGAAGGAGTTGACCAGGGTAACGAGGGAAATTTAATATTCAGTTTTCAGTGAACAGTATTCAGTTCCGGTCTTAATCCTAAAACCTTCAGAAGATAAGCATTTTAGCCGATTTTCATAAAATAAAGATGCTTAACAGGTTAGGTATGGTAGTTGTAAATTAGATCGTATCTTTGCAGCCCTTTAAGAAGACCTTCTTTCCGGAAACCTCACAGGTTTTCTGAAACCTGTGAGGTTTTACCGGGGTGAAAATTAAAATCTATGAGAACAAAGTCATTAAAGAAGAACAGGATCAACGTGGTAACCCTTGGTTGCAGCAAGAACGTCTACGACAGTGAAGTATTGATGGGGCAGCTAAAGGCCAACGACAAAGACGTGGTGCATGAGCAGGAGGGGAATATCGTCGTGATCAATACCTGTGGCTTTATTGACAACGCTAAAGAGCAGTCTGTAAACACCATTTTAGAGTATGTAGATCTCAAGGAGCAGGGCGAGGTAGACAAGGTATTCGTCACCGGTTGTTTGAGCGAGCGCTACAAGCCTGATCTACAAAAGGAGATCCCGAATGTCGATCAATACTTCGGAACTACCGAACTTCCCGAACTTCTGGCTGCTCTTGAAGCAGATTATAAGCATGAACTTATTGGAGAGCGATTAACGACCACTCCGAAGAATTACGCTTACCTCAAGATCGCCGAAGGTTGCGACAGGCCTTGTTCTTTTTGTGCTATCCCATTAATGCGGG
>JBAVJB010000140.1:0-9933 GCA_049687495.1 Salinimicrobium sp. | reverse complement strand
ACTCCATCCAAG
Source organism: Salinimicrobium sp. (assembly GCA_049687495.1). Classification (GTDB taxonomy): domain Bacteria; phylum Bacteroidota; class Bacteroidia; order Flavobacteriales; family Flavobacteriaceae; genus Salinimicrobium. Next base: position 9,921 of record JBAVJB010000140.1, on the reverse strand, counting down.
TCCTGCCCAGGAAGCGATTTCATCCACTTTCACACCGCCGGAGTTATAGCCGACGGAGACTGGAATATCTAACCCGCCAACACTGATAGTATGAAAGGGAATAGAAAAATTTGGAGTTCCAGTATATAAAGAAACATCCATTTCTGAATGTTTAATAAGGTTTGCGGCCTCAGGACCTGGAGGAACATAATTGGGGAAATCCTGCGCATTGGAGCTCCAGGAAAACAAAACACTGAGAGCACATAATGAGGTAAAGAATCTTTTCAAAGGGGATCACTTATAGTTGATGTGATCCAAAAGTATTCTCACTGGTGGCATTTCTAAATATGGAATACCGTATAGTTTTTACGGTTTTACCATAAATTATGATCGTTTTTTCTTTTAGTATGTCCTAAATTCAGTGTTTACTATGTCAAAAAACTAATTCTATTCCAGATTTTGTCCTTCGATTGCTTTTAAAAAACTCATCCCAGTCTCCTAGAGCAACCAAAATTTTAATAATTCTATCCAGTACTTACTTTCAAAAAATTTAATTTCATATCTTTCTCTTGTAGAAATGAGCAAATTTAATTTTCTCCTCAAGTTCTTAGATTTTGGTGAATGATTCGGTGAATGAATCTAAGATATACAGGGCGACGTGCCGTAAATAAAAGGAAGAGTTCTCTATAAGAATATCCTGTCACCCCGACAAGCAAAAAAAGTGATGTGGAAGCATCACTTTTTTTGTTTTACAAAGCCTCGAAAAGGAACTTTCCTGGCGGCGGTGAAAATCAAGAAAGGCTGCAGGTGCAACCTGCGGCACTATTCTATTTCCAGCGACGGACGTAATGCTCCTTCGGGAATTTCCAATGGCTCAAATTCCAAATTCCAACAATTTCAGTATTAAAACCTGTGGCACATTCTATTTCCACGGCATTTATCTATTCTTCAAAAAAAATCCCCGGAGTGAACCGGGGATTTGATTTAGTATAAGACTTTAATTCCTGCCGACTTCAGCTTTAGTCTTTCTTAAGTCGTTTTTCTCAACGAACTCTAAAAACACCTTTTTATGAAGCTCAAGATCGATATTGGGAGAGATAGAAACCCGGGCAATATAATCTTTGTCACCTTCCTTGGTAGTTCCCTGGGTAGAAGTCGCAGGGATCGTCCAGTAGCTTCCCTTTAATTGGCCATAACTCACGCAGTATTTGCTGTCATCGGGGATTTTTGTGATCATCAGGTTGATCAGGTTCTTGTTTAAATCCCTCTTGTGCTGTTCTCTTTCTTCTTCGGTTTCTCCTTTTGTTGGCAAGTCGAGAGAAAAAACCGAAGGCGTGAAGCCTTGTTCAGCTAAATCTTCGGAAACAAAATTGATCTTTGCTTCGGGCAGATTCTTTTTTATAAACTCAACAAATTCGCGGGTGTTCTTGTAGGCTTCGCGAATTCTTTGGTTCATTGAAGGCAATTGTTCTGCGAGGATGGAATACTGAAGCCCCGTTGCCTCGTTGTCGCAGATCATGAGGTGTTTCTCAACTTTATCCAAATATTCCTCTGCCTGCTCATTGGCTATGCAGTAGCCGGCCGTACATTTTCCGCCACTTGGGAATTTGGAGCCGCTTACGTAAGAAATAGTTTTTACTTGAGACAGAATGCCTTCCTTTTTCAGGAACTGCACATTAGGACAAAAAGTTTGATCTAAAATAAAGACCGGAGCAGTAGCAATCTCTCCGTCCGGAGTTTTACGTTCTTTTACGAGCACCTCTCTCAGCTTGTCGAGGTTTGGAACTTCCACTCTTGGATTTGTGGGAATCTCGGCAATAATGAAAGGCACCGCATCTTCATCAGCGACCCTCGTCAAAACCGTATTCAGGCTTTGAACCATATCGTTGTCGCGATCTACCGGCAGGTCCAACACTTCCACCTCTTCAAGACAGGCTGCCACCCGTCTTGCCTGATCATTGGTTCCGCCATAACAATTTGGAGGAACGATAAATTTGATCTTTTTGCCCTCATGCTTTTCAAAGGCATGATCTACAAGTCCCATCATAATGGCATACTGCATGGAAAGGCCTGAAGAGGCAACCAGGGCTTTAGACCTGGTTCCGGCGATCTCCTGGATCTCTTGTGTTACACGAAGCTTGTCCTGCTCATCAAAGTTCTGCTGTTCAGAAGATACTCCAACGAGTAATTTGAGAGCAGAGAGAGCATTGGCAGGAGTCATCGCGACGGTTTCCCTTCTTCTTACATGCTGTATTTCAGAAATGTATTCCTCGTTCTTTTTTCCGTTGATCGTCAACACACTTCCAAGAGGTGCATGAAGATTGACAAAGAAGTCAATTTCTTCGGAAAGCTCAACCTTCTCCAGATTTCCTTCCCGGGAAATTAGAATGCTGCTGCCGTCAAATTTGGAGACTTCTTCTAAGGTCTCTATTTGCTGCAGTTCAAATTTATATCCGTAGACCTTCTTAAAAGATTCGGCATCAAAAATATCGGGTAACTTTCCGAAGTATAAGATCCGCGTGTTTTTGTTGTCCAGCAAATTCTTTCTTAGAACGGCTAAGGCAGGAACAGTTCGGGAAGAAAAACTTATCACATGCTCCGGTTTGAGATCATTGAGTTTCCCAATCGTCCATTCCAACACAGAAGATAATGGATGGCCCAAACGAATGTAATCGTAAGCGGTGGGAAGTTCCCTGAGAGCAGTTCCATCAGCATTGTTCGTTTGATACAACTTCTCGAATTGTTCAAGAAATTCTTCTTTTGCTAAAGCTTCGTTGTAGATATCGAGTCGATGTGTAGTAAGTTTCACCCAATCCTCGGGTATGTTTTGCAAAACATGTGAAACGTAATCCTGTATTTTATTCTTGGTCATTAATGTTGATTTTGAAAGGGAGGGAATATAACGGGAATACCGATCTTTTGAAAATTTTCTACCGACTAAAAATCAGATTTTCTGCGGAAGTTAACCGCTTGTTTGGAATGCTCTCCAAAAATGACATTTTTGGCTGCCTTTAGAAATTAGGTATAAGCGTACCTCATTAAAAGTGTGAACGGAACCCTGCCGTTACAAGCTTTGATGGAATTCACCCTTAACCAACTACAGTCTATTCCCAGGGGTAGCTATTCTTTCTTTTTGTGGGGTTTTTCGATATAATTCCCTTTCTCATCTTTCCTTTTCTCTTTATCTTTTTGGCTCTGCTTCTTCAGGTCTTCGGCGCTTTGATCCTGGTTTTTTCCGCCGCTTTGGCTGCCGCCGGGATTTCCTCTTCCCTTGCTGGGATTTTTTTCTTCTGCCATGGCTAACTGTTTTAAATGTTGTCCATTAATTTAAGAAATTAATCTTTTTCGCTGATAATCAAAAAGTTAACTTTTAGAGGGCTAAGACAGGAATTTCACAAAAAGTATTTCGCTCCCCCTAAAGAAAATGAGTTGTTTGATAATTTTTAATATTAATTTAACTTAAAATCGGTAGTTCCTGCTGCTGTTGCGCTACTTTGTTTATTTTTGTTCCTATGAATATCAAACATTACCTGTCTACCGCTCTTCTTTTTTTTACTGTTCTGCTTTGGTCCTGTAAAAATGATGTGGAAGGAAAGGAGACTGCCACGGTTCAACCCGGCACTTCACTATTCTATTACAATAGCGGTCTCGACACCTCCAATTTTGAAGAAAAACTGCGGCTGTATAACAAAGGGCTGGAACTTGAGAAAGAAAAAATAGACACCGTGCTTCCTTCTCTCATCGAAGGAAAGGTGTATGCGCTTAGAAGCCTGGGGAAAATAGAAGAAGGCAAATCCTGGTCTGACAGCTTACTCAAGGCTTCCGAAGTATTAAAAGACACCTATTACCTGGCAAAAGGGAATTACTGGCTATTTAGATACTATAATGAAAGTAACCAGGTGCAACCTGCCTTCAAACATTTGTTTAGATCAAAGCAGCTGTTCCTGGAAATAGAAGATTCTGCAAGCGCAGGTTGGAGGAGTATGGATATGGCCTATCTTAAATACGACACTGGAGATCTTACAGGGGCCCAGGAGTCTTCTACGGAAGCCTTGAAACTGCTGGATAAGGAGGAATACCCTTACCTGATAAGCGGAGTTATCAATATTATAGGTCTATCTTATATGGACCGCGGCTTTTATGACGAGGCAATAAAAGAATATCAAAATGCACTTTCGTACTCTGTGAACAAAAGAGACAGCCTCGTCTTTTTGCACAATTGGGCACTTGCTCTAAATGAGCAAAAAAAGTATGACGAGTCTCTGGAAATTTTTGAAAAGTTATTGAAATCTGATGCGCCAACCCAGCAATCCATGAGCAGGTACATCAATAACTACGCCTATACCCTATGGTCTCAGGATTCTACACGCCAGGTAGATTCCCTGTTCTTTGAAGCCCTTGAAAGACGTGAGGAAGCCGAAGATCTTTATGGGCTTAGTGACAGCTATTCGGACTTATCTGAATATTACTTTTCTAAGGACAAGGCAAAGTCAAAAAGATATGCGCAATTGTTCCTTGAGGCTGCCAGGGAATTGCATTACCCCTCCTACGAATTGATGGCCTTGAAAAAAATGATGGAACTGTCTTCCCCCCAGGAAGCAAAGGAATACATGGACCGCTATGTTTTTCTTGAAGACAGTTTAGACCAGGCGCAACTCAAGGCTAAGTTTACCTTCGCAAAAGTGGAGTTCGACGAAAAGCAGAAACAAGAACAGATCCTGGAACTTCGGGAAACGACAAAGGAACAGGCATGGATGAACCAGCGTCTCAAGTGGAGAAATGCCTTCATCACCGTGCTGTTCATTTTTTCAGCATTATTAGTACTTGTCCTGTTCTACTACTTCCGGCAGAGGGCAAGAAAGAAAAACCTAAGGGAGGTCTACCAAACCGAAAGCCGTATCGCCAGAAGAATACACGATGAACTGGCAAACGACCTGTATGGAGTGATGAGCAGGCTGGGCCCGGCCGTTCCTGAACAAACAGTAGACCGGCTGGAAAAGATCTACAGAAGGACCCGTGATATCTCCCGGGAGAATGCCGAAATTGATACGGGCGGAAACTTCCCCGCCTTTCTTACTTCCATGTTGAGCGACCAAACCGGTTCGGCTAAATTGATCGTTAGGGGTGATAATGCGGTTAAATGGGATAAACTTTCCGAAGAAAAGAAGATCGTGCTCTACCGGGTGCTGCAGGAATTGATGGTCAACATGAAAAAACACAGTGACACCAAATTAGTGGCCATTGTTTTTGATCAAAAACCAAAATTGCTGGAGGTACAATATTCCGATACAGGAAAAGGCGCCGCTTCCGAAAATTTCGACCGCGGGAACGGACTCAAAAATGTCAAAAAACGCCTCTCTTCCGTGGGGGGTAAAATAGCGCTCACCACGCGGGAAGGAGAAGGTTTTAAAGCCAGAATTTCTATTCCTTTATAGTTGTTTCTGTTCAAATTTTAGGAAAAAAGTTTCCTCAAATGTGGAAAACCACATTTTTCACGGGAAATGAAGAATTATCTTTACATCATTAAAGAAAAGATCAAGTCTTCATCAACATGAAATTTCAGAAGGTTTTAGTGGCAGAAGATATGGACAGTGTGAGCCATGCGGTGAGCAGTGTCCTGTGCGATCTTGATATAAACAGGGTTGAGCACGCTTCTTACTGTGACAAGGCCATGACCATTCTAAAAAAAGCTACGCAGGAGTATGAGCCTTTTGACCTGTTGATCTGTGATCTGTCCTTTAAAAGCGATTTCGTGGACCAGAAGTTACATTCGGGTCAGGAATTGATCGCGGCAGCCAAAAAAGAAAATCCTGGCATAAAGGTTATTGTAAACAGCGTTGAAGACCATCCGCAGATCGTGAGATCGTTGTGGGATTCGGGGAACATTGATGCTTATGTTTGTAAGGACCGCCACGGAATGAGGGATCTCAAAAATGCCATTTTAAGCCTCCAACAGGGAAAGACCTTTAATTCCCCGTCAATTGAGAAGGCCTTACAACACAACAATTTGCTTGTGCTCAACAATTTCGAAGTACAGCTTCTCAATTGTGTGGCTAACGGGCTTACGCAAAAGGAGATCGAGGACACCTTTAAAAAGAAAAATATCAGTCCAAGCAGTAAAAGCGCTATTGAAAAAAGGCTGAAAGAATTGAGAGAGGAATTTGGCGCCAATACCACCCCTCACCTCATCGGGATCGTAAAAGATCTCAAGATAATATAAAATGAATGCCGGGTTTCCCGTTTAGACGGAGTGGGTAGGGACACTTCAAACAAACGGAACCGGCATTCTACTTTATGCTTGTTTGGCTTCTTCGGGAATGTCCCACAATTCTTCCAGCTCTTCCAAAGTTTTTCCTTTAGTTTCGGGAATGTATTTAGCTGTAAAGAAGATAATACCTATAATAAAGGCCGAAAATATGAAGTAAGGCAGGGAGCCGTTCCAAAATTCGGTCTTGTTAGCTTCACTTTCGGCCACCATAGGAAAACTTTGAGTAACCACATAGTTCGCTGCCCATTGAGCAGCCACGGCTATAGACATAGCGGTACTCCTTATGTTGTTTGGAAACATTTCTGAAAGCACTACCCAAACGACAGGGCCCATAGACATGGCAAAAGAGGCAATAAAGAGCAGTACTCCAATAAGCGAAAGGATTCCAACTGAATTTGTCATCAAAGTCCCGCCTAAAAGCACAAATCCAACTGTCATTCCAACAGCACCAATATAGATAAGCGGCTTTCTTCCCAGCCTGTCAACAGTTGCCATCGCTACAAAGGTGAAGACAAGGTTTACCGCTGCCAGCAGTACCTGCTGTTGTAATATGTCATCTTTTCCAAATCCAAGCGCCTGTTCAAAGATATCTGCTCCATAATAAAGCACCGCGTTTATACCGGTGAACTGTTGCAGCATGGAAAGTACAGTACCTATGACAACAATAGAGAACACTCCTTTGGCGAAGATGCTTATTTTTAGCTTTTTTCGGTCCCTATCAATGGAACGTTGAATGTCATTAAGTTCAATTTCTGCAGCCTTATCTCCGTGAATGCGCCGAAGAACACTAAGGGCATCAGATTTTAACCCTTTTAGCGCGAGCCACCGCGGACTCTTCGGAACAAAAAGCAGCAGTACCAGGAACAGCGTACTCGGGATCAATTCACTCCATAGCATATAACGCCAGCCGTTTTGAATATTTTCAGCTTCGGTAGCCGAATTTCCAATGAAATAAGTCGCCAGGAATACCACAAAGAACCCGATCACGATCGCCAACTGGTAGTAAGAAACCAGGGTGCCGCGAATCTTTGCCGGGGCTATTTCAGCAATATAAGTAGGCGCGTTCATCGAGGCGATTCCAATCCCAAGCCCGCCAATGATCCTGAAGATCACCAGCAGCGATACCGACTGCGGCAGGAAAGAGGGTAGTCCAGATCCCCAGGCCGAAGCCGTAAAAAGAATAGAGGAGATGATCAGCGAATATTTTCGGCCAATTTTACTACTCATGGGGCCGGCGACAATGGCTCCAACAAAACATCCCAGCAGGGCACTTCCAACTACCCAACCTTTCATCCCCGCATCGAGGTCGAAATATTGACTAAAATAATACTGTGATCCGTTGATCACCCCGGTGTCATATCCAAAAAGGAGTCCGCCCAGGGCAGAAACAATCGTAATAAGAGTGAGATAAGACTTGCTTTTCATCTAAAGAAACTTATAATTTTAATTTTTAAGAGGAATGAGCCGCAGGTAATCCAACATGGCCCGATTTACCTCAACATTCATGTTGTTGTTCCAGTCCTCAAACCTTAAAAGCAGTTGATTTTGCCCTTTTTGGAGCTCCACGGTAAAAGAATTTGAATAGCCCCAGTCAGACCATTCATCTTTTCCCCGCTGCGGAAGAACAACGGCACCAATATAGTCATTGTTGACATAAAAACTGCGGATTCCTGCCTTATTATCGGTGTTCCACGGGCCGCTGCCGTTGGAATATCTGAAATCCACCAGATATTTTCCCGCATCTTCTACATTTACAGGAATTTCGATGGTTCTATTCTTATTTGTGGAAACCTCTACAAAGCCCTTTCCTGAAAAATTTACATATGCTTTGGAAGATTTTGGAGCAAAATTCTCCATCTCCAGCTGTTTTGCTGCGGAAGCATCGTAACTCCAGATGGGTTCACTGGTGAAAGACTCAAACCCGTTTGGCCCAATGGCACTCACTTTAATTTCTGCAAATCCTGAAGGTGATACGACAATCTCGTTTTTAGTGGTCTCTTCTATAATTTCTCCGTTTTTGTACACCAGGTACTTTTGTGCGCCTTCCAGAGGTTTCCAGCTGAAGATGCCTTTTTCAAGTCGTGCTTGCGGAGTAGGGAGGGAGAACTTGTTCTCCACAAAATTGGCGCCAGCACCTGCAAACTCGTTGTTGGCCATCTCGATCTCGATCTTATGTTCTCCCGAAACAGAGGCGTCAAAAAAGGCATTTTTGAGAGGTCTTCCGTCGAGGGTGATCTTTTTGATCTCGTTGCCGTAGCCGGTGACTTCGATATTTAGGATTGCATCGCGGTAAGGGAAATTATTCAAAGTTTTTGTGCCGCCATATTGCTTTGGAATTACCGGCTGAAATTTAATGCCGTCTTTTTCAAACTGCATTCCCATGAAGACGCGGTGCACCATAGCCATATTTCCTGCCATGCTCCACAGCATTCTGCTGGAATTGATCTCGGTGCCTTTGAAGTCGCCGCTTTCGGCTACAAAATTCTCGTAGTTGGTCAAAAACAGAGCCGCGGGGCGATAAATGGCTGCCAATCCATGGCTCAAAACCTCCTGGTTTCCTGCCTCGGCAGCAGCCAGATTCCAGTAGGACTGCACAAAAGGCCAGATGCCGTTGTTATGGTACGGCGGAATTCCCGGGATCTGTGGATAGATTGAAGTCGCTCCAAAAGGAGTAATAGGGGATTCAGAAATGATCCTTTTTGAACGCTCTTCATCGGCCACGTCAAAGATCACTGCCAAAGCTTCTCCCAGAGCCTCAAAGCGTGGCGAGACATTCATGGCTTTTCTTCCGTAGAGATATTGGGCGTAATATCCTTTTTGATCCTGCCAAAGCTGCTTATTAATGGCATTTTTAATGCTTTCCGCCTGCTCAAAATATTTGTCGCCTGATTCTCCCAAAGCCTCGGCCATTTTGCCCAGTACCATGTGCGCCTGGTAATGCACCACGTTTGTTCCCAGGTTCATCGATTCGGCGATGTCCATGTTTGACATCCACTTAGGATAGGTTTGCTCACGCCAGTCAAGGAAAGAAGATTCGCCTTTGTAAAGGCCATTTTTGGTCCTGATGGTCTTATAGTCATCTTCCAGCGTGTTTTTGATGATCTCGTAGCTATTCCGCAGCCACTCCTCGTCGCCGGTCACTTTATAGACTTCCCAGGAGGCAATGGACCAAACCGTTCTGTCCGAAGAAATGGGCCAGGCGCCGCCCGATCCTGTATCCTGGATGATGCGGTCGCGATTCACCTTTTTCATAAGGCTGATTTTGGCGATCTCCGGCTCGTGGTAGGCAAAAGCCAGGTAAATACTGTAGCTGATGTCACGTGTCCATACTCCGCCCCATTCTGCTCCGGTTCTCAGCGTGCTGTCCGGTTCGACATTTTTCAGCGCTTCTTCGGTGGAAAGCTTGAACAGCGCGTCAACTCTAGGTTGGTCTGAAGTATAGGTTGGTTTTTTTGAAATATCTTCGGAAAGTTTCCAGCTCTTTTCTTCGGCTTCCGAAGGATCGTAAGGATTCATGTTCAGCGTAATCTCGTAAATGCCGTCACCGTCGGGATCTGTCATTTCAAGGTTGTTTTCCTCAAGATTCGAGAAATCCCAGGAAAGCGGAGCAGAACCACCGGCGATATAGAAACCTTTAAAATCCTGCTGCGCAATGCGGCTGCCGTCAAAGGCTT
>JBAVJB010000139.1:0-2410 GCA_049687495.1 Salinimicrobium sp. | reverse complement strand
TCCTTCGGAATTTACCCGCGGAAATAAAGCCATTCCTATCAATGGGCTGGTTTGGATGGGAGAGGAGCGCTTCATGAAAGAGCAGATCATTCAGAAGATCGAACAGGGCTTCAGCTGCATCAAGCTGAAGATTGGAGCGATCGATTTTGAAACCGAAATAGGTTTGCTCAAATACATCAGGAAAGAATTTTCTTCCGAAGAAATTGAGATAAGAGTAGATGCCAACGGGGCTTTTTCAGCTTCCGAAGCAATGGAGAAGCTCAAAAAATTGAGTGAGCTGGAGCTTCATAGCATTGAACAGCCGGTAAAGCAGGGGCAATGGGAGCTAATGGCGCAGCTTTGCGAGAAAACTCCGCTCCCAATTGCGCTGGATGAAGAATTGATCGGGATCACCGGTGTAACAAAAAAGCAGGAACTGCTACAAACAATTAAGCCTCAATATCTCATTTTTAAGCCCAGTCTCATTGGAGGCTTCCGCGGAACAGATGAATGGATATCGCTGGCGGAAAAACAAAAAACAGGCTGGTGGATCACCAGTGCGCTGGAGAGCAATGTAGGGCTGAATGCGATTGCGCAGTACACTTTTAGCACAAATAACCCGATGCCGCAGGGGCTGGGAACAGGTGGTTTGTACACCAACAACTTTGAGGCGCCGCTGGAGGTCGAAAAAGGGCATTTATGGTATCGGCCTAAACAGGAATGGAAATTTAACCTATGAACTACATACAACAGGCTTTTAAGGCCAAACATGAATGGTGGCGCTACGCCATAGGGATCCTGATCATTATCGCGGGAACAGTTATTGGGCAGCTGCCTTTCACGGCAGCTATTTTGCTTAAGGGCGGCCCGGATATCCTCAACATGACCGAGGCCGAAATGATGCGGGTACTGGAGTCAAATCTTTCCTTTTTCCTGCTACTGCTTTCATTTGCTGTGGGCCTGGCGGCGGTTTTCCTTGTGATTAGGTTGCTGCACAGCCAAAAGATCATCGAAGCAACCACGGCTCGAAAAAAGGTAGACTGGGGCAGGTTTTTCTTTGGCTTTGGCCTGGTGGCGATGTTTACCATTGTGAGCACCATTATCGACTACAACCTGAGGCCGGAAGATTTTATCTGGAACTTTAAAGTGGTTCCTTTCCTTATTATGGCGGTTATTGCTATTGTGATGGTGCCGCTGCAAACCAGTTTTGAGGAGTATCTCTTTAGAGGTTATTTGATGCAGGGCCTTGGCGTGCTATCCCGCAATCGTTGGTTTCCCTTGATTGTTACTTCTTTGATCTTCGGAAGCCTTCATCTCTGGAATCCCGAGGTGGATAAGCTGGGTTACACTATTATGGTATATTATATTGGCACCGGACTTTTGCTGGGCATCATGACGCTGATGGATGAAGGAATGGAACTCGCCCTTGGCTTTCATGCCGGCAATAACCTGGTGGGCGCTATGTTGGTCACTGCCGACTGGACTGCTTTTCAAACGAATTCCATTCTTAAGGATGTCTCGGAACCTGAAGGCGGGATGCAGATCGTTATTCCGGTTTTGATCGTTTACCCTTTGTTCCTGTTCATTATGGCCAAAACTTACCGCTGGAGAAACTGGAGAAGTAAACTTTTTGGGAAAGTTACACCACCGGAAACCTTAAATATTTCTGAAGAAATTTAATTTATCTTTTGGTTTTGGTAACTTTAGCTCTATTAAAGTTAAAATTAGACTAATGTTATGCAAAATGTCTTCGCTTTACCCGAAACACATCCCGAATTCAGGTTAAACAAGCTGTATTATTCCAATGAGGATCTTGCGGCTGTGGCTTACAACCTGATCAAAGAAGGAGAGCCTTACGAGGGGCAGGCAGGGAATTTTTTGCTTGACTGGCTCAACGACAAAGATTATGTGGAGGTGAAAACCTCGGGTTCTACCGGGGCTCCAAAAAAGATAAAGATCAAGAAGCAGTTCATGGTCAACAGCGCCAAAGCTACCGGCCGATTTTTTGACCTTCCTGCAAAGACCACTGCCTTGCACTGTTTGCCCGTTAATTTCATCGCAGGAAAAATGATGCTTGTGAGAGCAATGGTGCTTGGCTGGCAGCTTGACCTGGTGCCGCCAAAGGCGAATCCGCTGGACCAGGTGTTCAAGATCTATGATTTTTGCGCCATGACCCCTTTCCAGCTTGACAATTCTCTAAGCAGGCTACACCTCATTCGAAAGCTGATCGTTGGCGGCGGTGCAGTTTCTGCAAACTTGAAAGACCTTGTGCAGGGAATAGGAACCGAAGTTTATGAGACCTACGGCATGACCGAAACTGTTTCTCATGTCGCGGCCCGCCGTGTGAATTCCAAAAAGAAGGAACAGGATCCCGTACCCTTTACAGCCTTGCCGGGCGTGAGCCTTTCTACAGATGACCGGGAATGCCTGG
>JBAVJB010000138.1:0-33943 GCA_049687495.1 Salinimicrobium sp. | reverse complement strand
CCGTCTAACCTGAATTTATAAAGATCTCCGGGTTTTACGTCCTTTGTTTCGGTTTCCCAGTAGCCTTCCTCATCTTTAGTTAGAGAGATTGGTTGGTCACGGCCTTTGATGATTACTTCTACAGATTCGGCCAGGGGTGACCAGACTCTGAACCGGCTGTTCCGGTTTTTCAGAAATTCTGCTCCTATTTTCTTCTTCATACTGCCGAACGTTTTCCCTGTAAAAAATACAATCATTTCAAAGCTATGAATGATAAGACGGAAGATTGAATGTTTAATAATTTTTTAACTAGGCGTGTGCCTTTACTTACCTAAATTTAAGTGATTTAGAAGACGCATAAACCCTGATTTTTCACATGATCGGGAGAATTCAAACCCTTTTTTATTAAAAATATTTTATGGAATTTGAAGGTCATAAGAGAGCTAGCATACGAAATGTATCACCCGAAATAGATTGTGGTAGATACCCAATAAAAAGAGTAACCAATGAGGAGATAAAAGTTGAAGCCGACATTTTTGGCGATGGCCATGACAAGGTAGACGCGGTACTGCTTTACAGACCAAAGAAGAAAGGCCGGGGCCGCGATAAGAAGTGGCAGGAGCAGCGTATGAACTTTGAAGGCAATGATCACTGGTCAACAACCTTCAGCCTTGAAGAAACAGGAGATTACCAGTATACTCTTGAAGCCTGGGTGGACCACTTCACCACCTGGCAGGAAGACCTGAAGAAAAAGCATGACGCAGGCCAGAACCTGCGGACAGAGCTGCTTATTGGTGCCGAAATGATGGAAAAAGCTGTAGACAATGCTTCCGCAGCCAATAAAAAGAAACTCAAAGACTGGATCTCTCTATTAAAAGACGAAGAAAAAGAAGGACAGGCCATTGCTGAAGTGCTTAGCGACAGTGCCTCCAGGGTTATGTATGAATCCCGTGATCGGGACACAGCCTATCCTTATGACAGGATTTTGGAAGTTCACGTAGAGCGTAAAAAAACGCTCTTTAGTGCATGGTATGAATTCTTCCCACGCTCTGCTTCTCCCGAAAGAGGCAAACACGGGACCTTTAAGGACTGTGAGAACGTCCTGCCTGAGGTGTCAAAAATGGGATTTGACGTCATCTATTTTCCACCAATACATCCAATTGGTCGCAGCCACCGGAAAGGCCTCAATAATGCTACCGATGCCGAAGAAGGCGACCCGGGTTCGCCGTGGGCCATTGGTGCCAAAGAAGGAGGCCATAAGGCTATTCATCCCGAACTGGGAACCATGGAAGATTTTCAGCGGCTTGTAAAAAAAGCTAAAGACATGGGCATTGAGATCGCCCTAGATTTTGCGATACAGTGTTCGCCTGACCATCCTTATGTGAAAGAGCATCCGCAATGGTTCAAATGGAGACCCGATGGCACGGTGCAGTATGCAGAAAATCCACCGAAGAAATACCAGGACGTCTTGCCGGTGAACTTTGAGACCGAAGACTGGAAAAACCTTTGGAAGGAGCTTAAAAGCATAGTGGAATTCTGGATAGATAAAGGAGTGAGAGTTTTCAGGGTTGACAATCCTCACACCAAGACCTTTTTGTTCTGGGAATGGTGCATTAAAGAGATCAATAACAAACACGACGGCATCATCTTTCTGGCCGAAGCCTTTACCCGCCCAAGGGTGATGGAGGAACTTGCAAAAATTGGCTTTAACCAGTCCTATACATACTTCACGTGGAGGAACTCCAAAGAAGAATTCATCGAGTATCTCACAGAACTCACCCAGACAGAGATGAGGGAGTATTACCGGCCCAACTTCTGGCCCAATACGCCCGATATTCTGCCTATTTCCCTTGAGAACCAGCACGAGCCTTCTTTCCTGATAAGGCTTATCCTGGCAGGAACGCTTTCATCAAATTACGGGATCTATGGTCCTGTCTTCGAGTTTGGCCACAATGAAGCTTTCCCGGGGAAAGAAGAGTACAACCATTCAGAAAAATATGAGATCAAACACTGGGACTGGCCCAGGAATACAAAGACCAAAGAGATCATCAGCATCCTAAACCGCGTAAGGAATGAAAATGAGGCGCTGCAAAGTACCTGGAACATAGAGTTCGACGATACAGATAGTGATCAACTCCTTTGTTACACCAAAATTTCACAGGACGGCAATAACAAGATCATTACTGTGGTAAGTCTGGATCCTCACCATGCGCAGTCTGGATGGGTAAAAGTACCATTACAACGCCTGGGCATTGAGGCTCATGAATCCTATTCGGTCACAGACCTTCTTACCGGCTCCAGCTACATCTGGCAGGATGAATGGAATTACGTAGAGCTGCATCCGCAGGCTATTCCTGCCCACATTTTAAAAGTAGAAACTAAAAAACCACTGAGATAAAAGATAAAAACATGATCAAACCTATTCAATCAGAAGATCAGGAAAACTGGTATAAAGATGCTATTATATATGAGTTGCATATCAAGGCTTTCTTCGACAGTAACGGAGATGGAGTGGGTGATCTTGAAGGCCTGATGCAAAAACTGGATTACCTTGAGGATCTTGGAGTGACAGCCATCTGGCTGCTGCCGTTCTACCCTTCCCCACTTAGAGATGACGGCTATGATATTGCCGACTACTACAGCATTAACCCCACATACGGAGACCTGGAAGTATTCCAGCAGTTGATCAATGAAGCTCACGAAAGAGGCCTCAAGATCATTACGGAGCTGGTCATCAACCACACATCAGATCAGCACCCGTGGTTTCAAAAAGCCAGGAATGCTCCGCCGGGATCAGATGAAAGAAATTACTATGTTTGGAGCGATGACCCTCACAAATACAAGGATACCAGGATCATCTTTACAGATACCGAACCTTCAAACTGGACCTGGGACCCGGTTGCAAAACAGTATTTTTGGCACCGCTTCTTTTCTCACCAGCCCGACCTCAATTTTGATAACCCACAGGTTCAACAAGAGGTTTTTGATATTATAGACTTTTGGTGTGAGATGGGAGTTGACGGCTTTAGGCTTGATGCCGTGCCTTATCTTTTTGAGAGGGAAGGTACGAACTGCGAAAACCTGCCGGAGACTCACGACTTTCTCAAAAAACTTCGTACTCATGTAGATGAAAAGTATGACAATAAGTTGCTTTTAGCTGAAGCAAATATGTGGCCCGAAGATTCGGCTGCTTATTTTGGCGACGGGGACGAGTGTCATATGAACTACCACTTCCCTATCATGCCCCGCATGTTCATGTCGGTCAAGATGGAGGACAGGTATCCAATCATGGATATTATTGATCAAACTCCCGATATTCCAAATTCCTGCCAGTGGGCCATCTTCTTAAGGAACCATGACGAGCTTACTTTGGAAATGGTGACCGATGAGGAGCGGGATTACATGTATAAGGTCTATACCAAAGATCCGCAGGCGAAGATCAATGTAGGGATAAGGCACAGGTTAGCCCCGCTGCTTGAGAACAATCGCAACAAGATAGAATTGATGAACGTGTTGCTGTTCTCCCTTCCGGGTACGCCGGTGATCTACTACGGAGACGAGATTGGGATGGGTGACAACTTTTACCTGGGGGATCGCGATGGGGTGAGAACTCCCATGCAATGGTCTGCAGACCGGAATGCAGGATTTTCAAGTGCAAATCCGCACAAGCTGTATTTGCCGGTGATCATCGATCCTTCTTATAAATATGAATCTGTGAATGTGGAGACCGAGCAAATGAACTCCTCTTCCCTGCTATGGTGGATGAAAAGGATCATTGGTATGCGGAAGAAATTCAAGGCCTTCGGTCGCGGGGATATCAACTTCCTTTCTCCCAGCAATGCCAAGATCATTGCCTATACCCGTACTTACGAAGACGAAGACATTTTGGTGCTGGGGAACCTTTCAAGATTTCCGCAGGCGGCAGAACTTGACCTGGAGCCTTATGACGGGTACGTCCCGGTGGAAGTCTTTAGCCACAATAAATTTCCAAGGATCACAGAGCATCCTTACCTGTTTACCATGGCGCCGCACGGCTATTACTGGTTTCAGCTGAAAAAAGAAAAAGATCACAGCGAAAAAGCAGAAACCCCAGTTCTAAAAGTCAACGAATGGGAGCAACTGCTTCAGAATAAGACAAGGGCAAAATTTGAAAACGAGATCTTACCCGATTATTTGAATAGCTGCCGCTGGTTTGGCGGTAAATCCAGGGTGATCCAGAATATCTCGGTGATCAATAAGGTAGATATTCCGGTAAGAAATATGCATTCAACTTTGATCACGATCGAAGTGAACTATAATGACGGGCTGCCTGAAGTTTACCAGTTACCGCTGGGCTTCATCAGTCAAAAGAAAGAAGAAGAATTCAGGGAAGTACCGCCAAAAGGCATCATCGCCAAACTGCAGGTGAACGACGAAGAAGGCTACCTCTTTGACGCCGTGTACAGCGAGAGCTTCAGAAATGTTCTTTTCAGAAATATTAAAAAAGGCCGGAGCTTAAAGAGCGGCCGCGGACATTTAGTGTTCTACCACGGCGACAACGGCTTTGATCCCGATTCTTACGAAGTGCATTCTAAGATCCTCAATGCCGAACAGAGCAATACTTCGCTCATCTTCGACAACAAGTATTTCCTCAAACTTTATCGCAAGCTGGACAATACGATCAACCCCGATCTTGAGATCACAAAATACCTTACCGAGAAAACCGAGTACAAGAACTCACCACGCTTCGTGGGAGCTATTGAATATAATCCCGATACCAGGAATATCATCGTGCTCGGCATGATGCAGGACCTCGTGCCAAACCAGGGAGATGCCTGGGACTACACCAAGGATTCTCTAAAAAGGTTTTTTGAGCGGGTGTTGACCCAGCCAAAAGACGCACCCGAAGAGGAAACAGAACATACGCTGCAGCCCATGCGCTATCAGGAGCTTTCAGAACATATGAAAGAACTGATGGGAGTTATTTTCCCTGAACGTATTTCGCTGCTGGGACAACGTACTGCTGAAATGCACAAGGCTCTGGCCGCCAACCCTTTGGAAAAGGATTTTGAGCCCGAACCTTTTTCACTGCATTATCAGCGTTCCCTCTATTCCAGTTTGCAGTCGCTCACAAGAAATGCCTTCCAGAACCTTCAGAAAACCCTGAAGACGCTTCCGGAGCATATTCAGCCAGAGGCACAAAAAGTACTGGATCTCAAGGGAGAAGTGCTTAAGAAGTTTAAAAAGGTCTATGACCATAAGATCCCCATCATGAAGATAAGGACTCATGGCGATTATCACCTCGGGCAGGTATTGTGGACAGGGAAAGATTTCGTGATCATAGATTTTGAGGGAGAACCTGCAAGATCCTTCAGCGAAAGAAGGCTCAAACGCTCACCTTTAAGAGATGTCGCGGGTATGGTTCGCTCCTTCCACTATGCAGCCTACAGCAGCATCATTGAACCCGAATTTGATCAACAGAAGAAAGAAGGAGATCTTGACACCTGGGCAGAAACCTGGTATTACCTCGTAACAAGGATGTTCCTGCAAGGCTATTACGAAAATGTGGGAGATAATGATTTCATCCCTGAGGACGAAGAAGATAAGGATATCCTTATGCAGACCTTCCTGCTTGAAAAAGCGATCTACGAAATGAATTACGAATTGAACAACCGCCCCGACTGGGTGTTGATCCCGCTCAGGGGAATTTTATCATGCATAAAATAAACAGAAATGGCTAAGAAAGAAGAAAATAAAAAAGATACTGTCAAAGGAAAATCTGCTGCCGGCAAAGCAGCAAAAGAATCGGGTAAAGTAAAAGGCCCTAAAGGTGTAGAACGCGGTGCTGGAGAAGACAGCAAGACCGGCAGCAAAAAAACGGTTAAGACTGCTTCAACAACCAAAAAGACCGGCAAAAACGCTACCGCAGCCAAAGATGTGGTCAAAAGCTCTTCTAAAACCAAGGCGCCGAAAAAGACCGACAAGAGCGGAAAACCTGCCTCCGGAAAAGTAAAGACCACTGAAGATAAAAAGACCAAAACCACTTCAGCCAGGGCGACAAAATTCAAGGAGCCGCTCACAGATGAAGAGGTGCCTCACGTAGCGGCCCCGGCGACTAAAAAAACGTCGAGCCCCCAAGAGGAGACGCCCGAAAAAATAAGAAAGACCGCGCGTACAAAGACGAGCAGTACTGGCAAAACTACAGCTGCCAAAAAGGCCAAAAAAACGACCTCTTCCGTAGAAAAGAAACCCGCAGCTAAAAAAGCACCTTCAAAGAAGATGAGCAGGCAAAAAACGCCGCCGGGAATCTCTGCCGAAGAGAAAATGAAGCTGCCAAACACTTCGCCGACAGATGATCTTGCGGAAACAGCAAGGGAAGCCGGAAAAGACCTGGCAGATAAACTCACTCCCGATGAAAAAACACGCAAGGATCTTGAAAAAAAGGCAAAAGATCTTATTCCTGATGCCGACGAGGTAAAAGATGCAGCCGAAAAGGCCAAAGACTTTGTGGAAGATGTCATCCCCAGTAAGGAGGAAATTTCTTCGGTAGCCAAAAAGGCCAAAAAAGCAGTAAAAAAAGCCACTTCCAAGACCAAGGAAGAACAAAAATCTTCCGAAGAAAAACCTGTAGAAGCTACGCTGTTGACCGATTTTGATATTCACCTTTTCAAAGAAGGAAAGCATTATCATCTTTACAATAAACTGGGCTCTCACCTCATGGATTACATGGGCACCAAGGGTGTTTATTTTGCAGTTTGGGCGCCAAATGCGGCCTCTGTGGCCGTGATGGGAGACTTCAATAATTGGGATAAGGAGTCGCACCAGATGAAGGCGCGCTGGGATAATTCCGGTATTTGGGAAGTTTTTATTCCCGAAGCAAAGAAAGGAACGCTCTATAAATATTTCATCCGCTCCAACAACGGCTATGAGGCCGAAAAAGGCGATCCTTATGCCTTTTCATGGGAGACTCCGCCAAATACGGCATCAATGGTTTGGGACCTGGAGAACACCTGGAATGATAAGCTGTGGATGGACGAGCGCAGCAAAAAAGAAGGCAAACCACAGCCCTACTCGGTTTACGAGCTACACCTTGGTTCATGGAAAAGGGTGCCCGAGGATAATATGCGTTCCCTAACCTATTTGGAACTTGCCGAGGAGCTGCCAAAATACCTTAAGGAGATGAACTTTACGCATGTGGAATTCATGCCGGTCATGGAGCACCCGTTCTTTGGTTCCTGGGGCTACCAGATCACGGGTTATTTTGCGCCGTCAAGCCGTTTTGGAACTCCGCAGGATTTTATGCACCTCATCGATAAACTGCACCAGGAAGGAATAGGAGTTATTCTCGACTGGGTTCCTTCGCATTTCCCTTCAGACTTGCATGGGCTTCATTATTTTGACGGCACTTTCCTTTATGAGCATGCAGATCCTAAAAAAGGTTTCCATCCCGACTGGCAGAGCTATATTTTCAACTACGGGAGGAACGAGATCAGGTCATTTTTGATCAGTAACGCCCTGTTCTGGCTGGACAAGTTCCATGCAGACGGTTTAAGGGTCGACGCTGTGGCTTCCATGCTCTACCTGGACTATTCAAGGAAAGAGGGCGAATGGGAGCCTAATGAGTTCGGCGGAAGGGAAAACCTGGAAGCCATCAGCTTCCTGAAGGAATTCAACGAAGCGGTCTACAAGGAATTTCCCGATACGGTGACCATTGCTGAAGAATCAACGGCCTGGCCTATGGTCTCTAAACCTACTTACATAGGTGGTCTTGGCTTCGGAATGAAATGGATGATGGGCTGGATGCATGACACGCTGGAGTACTTTAGCAAAGATCCGGTGCACAGAAGGCACCATCAAAATACCATCACCTTCAGTACTACCTACGCCTTCACCGAGAATTTCATGCTGCCGCTATCGCACGATGAGGTGGTTTATGGTAAAGGTTCTATCCTCACCAAAATGCCGGGCGACGAATGGAACAAGTTTGCGAATTTGAGAACCCTCTATGCATATATGTACGGTCATCCCGGCACTAAATTGCTGTTTATGGGGGGAGAATTTGGCCAGACTTCAGAATGGAATCATGATTCCAGCCTGGAGTGGCATCTCACAGATTTTGAACCACATAAAAAAGTCCGGGAAACCTTAAAGGAGCTCAACCACATCTATAAATCGGAACCTGCCTTGTATGAAAAAGCCTTTTCTCATGAAGGCTTTGAGTGGATCGACATCAACGATGATGAGAACAGTATCATCAGCTTCCTGCGAAAAGGAAATGATCCTAAAGACAACATCATGGTGGTCTGCAACTTCACCCCTGTACCAAGGGAAAACTACAGGATAGGCGTTGCAGAACCCGGTAAATGGAAAGAGATCTTCAATTCAGATGAAGAGAGGTTTGGGGGCAGCGGCGTGCACAATATTGATAAAGTGGAAAGCACAGATATTCCTGCACATAATAAGGAGCATTCCCTTTCTCTCACCCTTCCGCCTATGGGAGTAATTTATCTGAAGAAAGACTAAAAATAAGAATCTTGTAATTAGCCAAAAAAGCTGTTTCCGTTGATAGGAGCAGCTTTTTTTTATGTTTTTGTCTACTGATGGCAAATGTGCTATGTAACTCAATGTTATCAGTCTTAAAATTTTCTTACAAGCCCGCGCTCCTGCTATATTTTCCTTAACTTAAGGTTCTAAATTTTACATCGGAAAATAATATGAAAAATGTCAAAGCATATGCAGCCCAGGCGGCAGATAAAGACCTGGAAGCCTACAAAATAACCCGAAGAGAACCGGGGCCCGAAGATGTAGAGATCGAGATCCTCTATTGTGGGATCTGCCATTCAGATATTCATACTGCCCGCAACGAATGGGGCGGCACACAATATCCCTGCGTTCCCGGTCACGAGATAGTGGGAAAAGTTACCCGCGTTGGAAATAGCGTCAAAAATTATAAAGAAGGTGACACCGTTGGTGTGGGTTGTTTTGTAGACTCCTGCGGACACTGCGAGAACTGTGAAGATCACCAGGAGCAGTATTGCCTCAACGGCCCAACAGCGACCTATAATTCCCCTTCTCCCGAAGATAAGAATGTAAGAACCTTTGGCGGCTATTCAACTCATATCGTGGTAAAAGAGGAATTTGTACTGAAAATTTCAGACAAATTACCGCTTAATGCCGTAGCGCCTCTTCTTTGTGCAGGAATTACCACTTACTCCCCTCTTAGACGCTGGAACGTCAAAAAAGGAGACAAAGTAGGTGTGGTAGGCCTTGGAGGCCTTGGCCATATGGCCGTCAAACTGGCTTCATCAATGGGAGCCGAAGTAAGCATGCTTAGCCGTTCTCCCGAAAAGGAAAAAGATGCCAATGAATTGGGTGCAAAACATTTTGAGCTCACCACAGACGAGGAGAATATGAAACGTCTTGCCGGCAGTTTTGATCTCATTATAGACACTGTTTCGGCTCAACATGACTACAACGAATATCTTAACCTGTTGAAAACAAACGGGATCATGGTATTGCTTGGCGTGCCTCCAAAACCTTCTGAAGTACAGGCAGGACAGCTTATCATGAAAAGAAGAAGCCTGGTAGGCTCTCTGGTCGGAGGAATAAAAGAAACCCAGGAGATGCTGGATTACTGCGCCGAGCACGGAATAGTTTCAGAAGTTGAGATGATCAACATCGACCAGATCAATGAAGCCTATGAACGCACGCTGAATTCTGATGTGCGCTACAGGTTCGTCATCGACATGAAATCACTTAAAAACCAGAATTAATCACATAACCAACATTAACATGAAAAGAAATGCAACCGCCGTTTGGAACGGAACTTTAAAAGAAGGACAAGGACATTTAACCACCCAAAGTGATGTACTTCATAAAACCCCGTACTCATTTAAAATGCGCTTTGAGGATGAAAAAGGAACAAACCCCGAAGAGCTTGTAGGTGCGGCACATGCGGGCTGCTTCACCATGCAGCTTTCGGCCAACCTGTCTAAAGAAGGCTTTGATCCGGCTGAACTTACCACCAAAGCAGAGATCACTTTTGAAGATGGTACCGTAAAAAAATCACACCTTAATTTGGTGGCAAAGGTGAACGGGATCTCTCAGGAGAAATTTGACGAGCTTGTGGAAGATGCCAAAAAGAACTGCCCGATCTCAAAACTTCTAAAAGCAGAGATCACTCTTGATTCTTCCTTGAATTAAGAAGTTTTAAAATCATTAAAAAAGCGGGAATGTTCCCGCTTTTTTAATTTTCTAACCAGAGATAATACTCCCTAGAACAGAAGAAAGTGCCTTGAAGATCAGCTGTTTTAAACGCAGTTCCATTTTGTTCTCCTTGGCATACTTTTGATTCACTTCCAGTTCTATCCCTAAATAATTTTGCGGGAATTTCTTGCGAAGATAGGTGGTAAAACCATCTGCCGTGCCCCGGTAAGGATAATTGAAACGTAACTTTAGCTCAGGATCCTGCTCTAAAATGGCATTTTTGAAGCCCTTGCAAAACTGCTTTTCCTGCTGCCTCTTCGGGTCGAACAAAAGGCCGATATCCGTATTACGTGTTTCTCCCTGCAGTACAGGAGTGAAACTATGGACAGAAAGATGCAACACCTTCCCACCTTCGTTTAGCCGGTCATGAATCTGCTGCTCCACTTCACGGCGATAAGGAAAATAATACTCCTCTAAAATGGCATTTTTGGAAGCTTTTGAAAGAGGCCTTGAAAATTCGGAAAACAGCTGTTGATGATGAAGCGAACGATTCAGTTCAACCAGCAGCCTGCTATTGGTCTCAAAAAAGGCAAAATCTGCAAGCTCTCTCAGTTCATAAAAAAGGTCCAGAGCTCCCGGGTCGTAGCCGCGATGAGAATTCAGCTGCTCCCCTGCCTCCGCGAAGATGGAGGAATATGCTTCGGGGATCTCATTTCCCCCGTGCTCACAGGTAAGGATCAGCATCATGATTTACAAAATATTATTTGCAGCCTTTTCAAGCGCCGCAGGTTCAAAAAAGCTGTTTGTCGCTAGACAATTTGCAAGGCCGGTGTAGACCTGTTTGATCTTTTCTTCGGAAGGCCTGTTACCTATCGCTTTTAAAATTCGGGTGGAAAGACTGCCCTGTTCCAGCAGGAATTCCATGCTTTTCCTGTGGGCTTCAGAAATATTTCCTTTCACCAGTCCATAAAGACGTTTCCATATCTCTCCTGCAGTAGCACCGGCGTGCAGGTCAAAGACCGCCATATATTTCTCATTTTTGAGCAGCGTATCTTCCGCGTCTTTAATGACAAGATCAAAGATCTCAAAAAGCTCATTTTCATGCCACTGTTTTTGATCCTGCAGCGACACCAGCTCTTCACTTACCAGCAACTTAAGGGACTCGATGATCAATGTGGCCACTGCAATATCGGCCTTTGGGCACTCCTGAATATCGATCACCCTTATCTCGATCGCATTGCGGTCAAACCTGGCTATAGCGCCACGGGAATTTAGGAAATGCTGATCTAGAATATGCTCCTCATCATAAGGCCGAATAGCTTCATTTATCGGCTCAAAAATGCCGTTAAAGTAAGCTGCCCTGCTAAAAAACTGCTCAGGAATCACCTTACCGGTCATTTGTGGAATCTCCTTTTGATTTGTCTTATAAACGTGCATCCTCGCATCTTTGTAGCCTGTATCCTGTCCCTCAAAAATGGGAGAACTGGCGCTCAATGCGGGAATAACAGGTAACAAAACCCTCACCGCAGCGTGCAGCTTCTCAAATTCGGCATCATCATAGAACGGAAGGTTAATGTGCATGCTCTGCACATTGCTCCAACCATGCCCGCGGCAATCAAAAATGCGGTTATATAAGGCGTAAATCTTGCTGTAGTTGTGCTGCCACAGCTGCATTTCTGTCGACGGATCCATCAGCGGATGAGCTGCAGTAGGCAAAAGTTTCGAATCGAATTCCTCCAGTAATGCATTCATTTCTGAAATATTTTCAGCAAAAAGGCCGTCAAGTGAGTCAAGATCTGCAGTAGGGCCATTGGTCTTGAGCTCCACCACGTGGGCGACCAGCTCATTGCTCCACTCGATCTTTCCGTTTTCGACATCAGAGGTAAGGCTGCCACTCTTCTTTGTAAGCAATTTGTCGACGATAGGGTTCACCTTCAGGTCGTTCGACCTTACCAGCATGTATTCCAGTTCTATTCCGTAGACTTCAAAAAGGTGATAACTCATTCCAATCTTTTTTCAAGTCGGCTTTTGAGGGCCAGCAGGATTTCTTTATAAACTTTATCGCCGTAAAAGGCGTCTTCCACCCCAAAATCGATGTTAGGATTATCATTGATCTCGATGACCAGCGGTTTGCCGTTCACCTCTTTAACATCAATGCCATACAGGCCTTTGCCCATCAATTTGGCAGATCTCATCGCCACATCCAGCACTTTCTTAGGCACATCTTCAATGGCCATACAATCTGCATTGCCATCCTGGTCATTTTTCTTCTTGGCGTTCCAGTTATAGATCTGCCAGTGGCCCTTGGCCATGTAATAACGGCAGGCATACAGGGGTTTCTCGTCAAGAATGCCAATGCGCCAGTCATAGTCTGAAGGCGTATATTCCTGCGCGATGACCAGTTCAGATTTCTTCAGCATTTCTGAAACCAGCTGCTCATATTCCTCTTCGGTTTTGGCCTTTTTGACCCCAAAGGAAAAAGTGGAATCGGGAGATTTTAACACCAGCGGAAGCCCTGTCTTTTCTATTACCGCATTGCGGTTGTCCTTGTGAACGATCAGGGTTTTGGGAGTTGGGATCCCGGCGTTCTCAAGCGCTTCGGCCATGAAAACCTTGTTGCAGCACTTCAGGATAGCATCGGGATAATCTATAATGGCAATATCCTCCTGCTGTGCCTTGCGGGCAAAAGCATAAGCCTCGTTATTCACCTCGGTGCTCTGCCTAATAAACAAAGCATCAAAGGCTGAAAGCCGGGACAGGTCTTTTGGCGAGACAAATTCCACGTAGAAATTCATTTTTTCCGCCAGCTCTGCGAACTTTTTCAAGGCCTTTTGATTGCTTGGCGGCGCCGGATCATTCTGCTGCACCAGGATAGCCAGGTCGTACTCGTAACTTTCGGCTTTGGGCGTATCATAGCGTTTCTTGGCAAAATATTGCGTGGCGAATTGCCACATCATCTCCTTATGCTCCACCGGAATTTCAGCTTCAGAAAGTGCTTTGATCGACTTGATCGCCCATTTATTGGAATGCTGAAATTTCACCCTTAAAAAAGGGATCTGGAAGTGGCGATGGAACATGGCGCTCAACTCCCGGTACTTCTGGGCCACGTTTTGTCCAAAGTAAATACTCAGGGTGAATTCCGAAGATTTTATGCCTTTAAGGCTCTTCTGAATAAGGTCGTCAAATTCTTCGGAAACAATTCTCACCAGCACCGGCTCGCGCAGATCGACAAGGTTCATGATCGTAGGAATGGCCAAATGGCCGCGGGCTTCGGCTAAAAGAGAAACATAATAACCTTTTGACTGATAGGAATAGTCTTTACATAGATTAAAGATCCTCGCCTTCTTAAGGTGCGAAAAATGAGGATTTGTAAGATAATCCCGGGCAGAAATAATTTCAATGTTCTCCAGGGAGATCTTCCACTTCTCAGGCTTATTTACAACTATATATTTGTTCATTAAACTCGTTAGAAAAATTTATCAAAATTAGCTGAAATTGCGTTACACAACCTCAAAATTAATTTAGTGAAATAAAAATAAAACGGAGAGGGATTTGGTGTAGACCTTAAGGATTTAGATTTTGATATTCAGACACTTGCACGACTAAGGCATAAACAGGCAATTTAAATGACTTCCAAAAATGACATTTTTGGAAAGAAAAAGGCGGAACCTCCAGGTTCCGCCTTTTGTAGAAGGATATATATCTTGCCCTTAGATCAGCCCCGAAATATTTCCTTCCATGTCAATATCTATTCTTTCTGAAGCCGGATACGCAGGTAATCCCGGCATACGCATCATGTCTCCTGTTATTGGAATTAAAAATCCTGCCCCTGCAGCGATCTCGATCTCTCTTACATTCAGAGTAAAGCCTGTTGGCCTTCCCAGAAGTGCAGGGTCATCTGACAGGGATTTTTGTGTCTTGGCAATACATACCGGCAAATGTTCCATGCCCAGGTCGTGGATCTTTTTGAGGTCTTTCCTGGCTTTAGGCCCGAATTCAACTTTTTCGGCACCATAGATCTTTTTGGCGATAGTCTCTACCTTGGTAATTACGGCAGAATCCCATTCATACAACGGCTGGAATTTGCTGTTGTTGGCTTCCACTACCTCGATAACTTTTTGAGCCAGTTCAAGAGCACCTTCGCCTCCCCTTGCCCAACCATCGGCAAGAGCGACTTTTACTCCTATTTTTTCAGCAAAAGCCTGGATCAATGCAACTTCCTCATCACTGTCTGAGATGAACTTGTTGATCGCGATCACTGGAGTAAGGTTAAACAACCTGGCGTTCTCAAGATGCTTTTCAAGATTTGGCAGCCCTTTTTGAAGTGCTTCCACATCGGGAATGGTGAGGCTTTTGAGATCGGCACCGCCATGGTATTTCAGCGCACGAATGGTAGTGGTGATCACCACAGCTTTTGGAGAGATTCCGGCGCTCTGGCATTTGATATCGAGGAACTTTTCAGCCCCCAGGTCAAAGCCGAAGCCGGCCTCTGTCACAGTATAGTCAGAAAGGCTCATGCCCATCCTGGTCGCAATGACCGAGTTGGTACCCTGCGCGATATTAGCAAAAGGCCCAAGGTGAATGATAGCAGGATTGCCTTCTATGGTCTGTACCAGATTTGGTTTAATAGCGTCTTTTAAAAGTGCGGTCATCGCACCTTCGGCGTTAAGATCGCGGGCAAATACAGGCCTTTTGTCGTAAGTATACCCAATAAAGATATTGCCGAGCCTTCTTTTTAGATCTGGAAGATCTTCCGCAAGGCACATAATAGCCATGATCTCTGATGCCGCAGTTATGTCAAAGCCGCTTTCCCGCGGAATACCCGAACCCGTACCCCCTAGGCCAATGACTATGTTGCGAAGTGCACGGTCATTCACATCCATTACCCTTTTCAGGGAAATGGTCCTGGGATCAAGCCCAAGGCTCCTGGTCTTGCTTTGAATATTGTTGTCAACAATAGCAGCCAGCAGGTTGTGCGCCTTTTCTACTGCGGAAAAATCGCCGGTAAAATGCAGGTTGATATCCTCCATGGGCAACACCTGTGAGAATCCGCCGCCGGTAGCTCCACCTTTAATTCCGAAGACCGGACCCAGTGAAGGTTCCCGAAGTACAACAGTGGTCTTTTTGCCCAGGCGGTTCAGCGCCTCAGAAAGGCCGATGGAAACAGTGGTCTTGCCCTCTCCTGCCGGCGTGGGTGAAATTGCCGAAACCAGAATGAGGTTGGCATTTTGCACCTTTTCTTTGTCAATAAAGGAGAGTGGAAGTTTAGCCTTATAGTTCCCGTACATTTCGATTTCTTCGGGGTTAAGACCTAATTTTTTGGCGATGACAGAGATCCTTTGGAGTTGCACTTGCTGGGCAATATCAATATCGCTCAGCGGTTTGGTATTTTTCATAACTACGGTCGGTTCAATTTCAGAAAACGTTTTCGCTGTTCATTTTGATATCACAAACTTCGGAAGAAAGAACGGCTGAAATAATGATCATTATCAGGTTCATGAAAATTTTTACATTGGTTTGCTATGGCCGGCCCAGGACATAATTTGAAATGGTTATCGGGCCAGCTTTCTGTTTTTAAAGAGTCTCAAAAACGGCATTTTTGACACCTATCATTTTTTCACTTCACCGCCTTGAAAAAACTGTCAATATGCTCCTGGTCTCCACTGATGAATACCAGATCGTTTTGCAGTAGTTTTTCTTCAGGAGTGACCCTGTTGATCATTTGCTCCTTCCGGGAAATTGCCAGCACATTTACTCCAAATTTCTTCCGCACATCGATCTCTTGAATGGTCTTTCCTGCAACTTCCCCGCTGTCGGCCATTACCCTTACACAGCTGATCTTGAAATCAGGGATTTTCGGCGTGCTCAGGGTTTTGGGCATGGGCTTTCTGTTTTGAAACAGTTCATAATTGTCTGCCCTTACAATGTTGACCAGGTTCTCCAATTCATCTATCGGCATGAGGTAATTGGTGAGCACCCTGGTGAAAATTTCTACTGAAGTTTCGAACTCTTCCGGGATCACCTCATCTGCTCCAAGATCAAGCAGGGATTGTATCTCTTTTACGTACCTGGTGCGCACGATGAGATAGACCGAAGGTGACATGTTACGAACATTGGCCACTATGATCTTTGTCGCCTGTGGGTCTGAAATTGCAATGACTACCACCCGGGCTTTAGAGGCCTGTACCGAATCAAGCACATGATGGTGCATGGCATCCCCGTAGATAATTGGTTCTCCCCTGGCCTTTTCCTGCCTTACGATCTGGGCGTTGAGTTCAAGGATCCTGTAAGGAATATCTGCATACTTTGCTGCCCGGGCCAGGTTGCTTCCGTTTATTCCAAAGCCAATGATGAGCAGGTGATTTTCGGGATCTTTCGGTTGGGAAACAGAAATTCCGTCTTTTGGCGCACTGTACCTGTGCCAGGGTCTGTGAATTCCGGAATGCATCAAAACGGCGGTGATCTTTTCAGAAAAAATGATCACAAATGGTGTAAGCAGCATGGTCACAACCGAAACCGATAGAAAATACTGGTTCATTTGAGGCGAGAGCAGGTTGTTTTCCAGCCCCACTCTTGAAAGAATGAACGCGAACTCGCCCACCTGGAACAGCGCCAGCCCGGTAAGCAATACCGTTCTAAGCGGGTATTTGAGCAAGGCTGTTGTGAGAGAAATAATGCTGCCTTTAACGACAAAAACGATAAGCACCAGTAGTAGCACCATACCAACGTTTTCCAGGAAGAATTCAAGGTTGAGCAGCATTCCTATGGAAACAAAGAAAAAGCTGATGAAAAGCTCTCTAAACGGCAGGATGGTTCCGGTAGCCTGGTAGCTGTATTCAGATTCAGAAATGATGAGGCCGGCAAGAAAGGCCCCAAATGCTAGGGACAAACCCGCTGCAGAGGTGACAAAGGCCACCGTAAAACAAAGCGCGATGGTGGTCAATAAGAAAAGTTCTTTGCTCTTTGTCCTTGCAACTAAATACATCACCCGTGGTACAATATACTTAGCGCTGATGTAGGTAAGTAAAATGATGAGCCCTGTCTTGACCAGTAACAGAAAGATCTGCTGCCAAACGTCGGTTGCATCACCAGCAAGAATTGGCGTAAAAAGCATCATGGGCACCACGATAATATCCTGGAAGATGAGCAGTCCCAGGGAAGTCCTACCGTGAGGGCTGGAGATCTCATTGCGGTCCTGCAGCACTTTTAAGACAATGGCAGTACTGGAAAGGGAAAAAAGAAATCCAAGGAAGACTGACACGTTCCACCTGAAGCCCAGCAGCAGGTAGACGCCTGCAGTAACCGCAATGGTAAGTCCTACCTGTAAGAACCCGCCAAACAGCACCGTTCTTCTGATGGAAGCCAGCTGACTCAAAGTGAGCTCCATCCCGATGACGAATAACAGGAGGATCACTCCTATTTCAGAAAGGATCTCTACCTGTTCAAGATTCTCAATAAGGCTGAAGCCAAACGGACCTATGATCATCCCGGTGATCAAAAACCCAAGGATGGAAGGCAGCCTTATGCGCTGCAGCAAAAACACCACCACGACCGAGAAGCCGAGCAGTATCACCATGTCCCTGAGCAAAGGAAAATCCATAGGTTTTCATTTAGTAGATCCTATTTATTGCCTTTTATAACAATAGCAGGCTTTTTCTATGGTTTGGCCTTTTTTCCTGAACTTATTCCCAGCCCGTAGTACAAAGGGCAAAAGTTAACGAGGCTGGTAAGCAGGAGAATTCCGGCTACAATGAGCAGGATCACTCCTATTGTACCGCCAATAACCCCTGTGAAATAGAGGATCGTGATAAGGAGGACAAGGGAAAGCCTCACGATCCTGTCTGCAACTCCCATATTCTTTCTCATCATTTCAAGATTTAGATGTGAAACCTGAAGATACTGCTTTTATAACTTTTATCAGTTGATTTTCATCAGGTTTATGGCCTATCCTAATTTGAACTTCCGCCACTGCTCCCACACCTTTCCATCGTGCCTGAACACAAGAAGCTCTTCAGCAACAAAACCGGCTTTAAAATCCAGTTCCTTGAACTCCTTCCAAAGGGCTTTAAAAACCTCTTTTTTGATGTCTCTTGTGGCGAGGGTAATGTGCGGATGCAGCCTTTTTACCTGCTCCTTCTCCTGCAGGCCAATGTTATTCACCAACATCTCCTGCAGGCGCTCATGCAACTCGATTATAGGTTGTGGCTCTTTGATGTGCAGGTAAAGCACCCGCGGCATAAAGGCAGCGTAGCCGTCTATGTCAACTTCTATTTCTTCCTCATTCCTGGAGAAATTGAGCAGGCTTTCTTCCAGGATGGGTTCCTGCTCTTTCGGCTTATGAAAAGGGATCTGCAGCGTGATGTGGGCCGGCAGCTTTAGCGCGTGTTTAGGTCCAAAACGCTGTTTGATCTCCTCTTTGAGATGCTTGATCTCTTCAAGAAGCTCTTCTGGTGGAAGTAAAGCAATGAAGTAAAGAGGCATCAAAAATGCTATTTTTGGATCCTCTTCTTAAGTTAAAACATTTTTGTCAATAGAGCCCTTCCCTGTTTTTTCACCGTACGGTCGCAAAGCGAACCAACAAGCATTCCCAGCAGCATACAGGCCAGTGGCAAATAGAACTTTAAAGTTGAATCGGTAAAGGCTATGGACATGGACATGAGAAAGGTGCCGGTAATGACCCCATAGATAAGACCATCGCCCGCACATTTACCTTCAGGAATAAAAGCAAAATTCCTGTTAAGCATCTTTATGAAATCCTTATAGCGGGCTTTGAGTTGCTTTTCATTCTTCTCAAGATCATCAACCAACAGATCGAGTTCTTTTTCCAGCAATTCCTTTTCCGGAGCATCAAGAGCTTTAGATTTAAGTTCGTGTAAGATATTGCTGAGACTTTGCTTCAGCTTTACTTCTTCTTTTGTTCCTCCTTCAGAGATTGTTCTTTCAAGAACCTGAATGGCTTCATCGATCTTCATTAGCCTGTAACATAAGTATTCGGGACTCTTGTAAGTCGCCTATTTCTGAATTTGTTACAGCAGTAAAATGTTAAATTCCAGGAAATTATTTGTACCCGGCAGCCTGCAGATTGAAAAGCTCGGCATAGAGTTTTTTATTTTTCATAAGCTCCTCATGGGTGCCTATTTCCAGCACAGCGCCATCTTTCAAGACCATGATCCTGTCGGCAATGCGAACCGTGCTAAAGCGGTGGGAAATGATCACCGCAGTTTTCCCGCGGGTGAGGTTGATGAAGCGGTCAAAAGCCTCGGTTTCGGCGCGCGCATCTAAAGCCGAAGTAGGCTCATCAAGCACCAGCACCTCTGCGTCTTTCATGTATGCCCGTGCAATGGCGATCTTTTGCCACTGCCCTCCCGAAAGGTCTTTCCCCTGCTTGAACCTCTTCCCCAGCTGTTGGTCGTAGCCTAACGGAAGCTGGGACACCACCTCTGTTGCAAGGCTTTTTTGAGCCGCCCGGTCAATCCTGGATTGATCCTCGATCTGGCTGATCTCTCCCATTGCGATGTTTTCTTTGAGCGTAAGTTCGAACTTGACAAAATCCTGAAAGATCACTCCGAAGTATTGCTGGTAAGCCACCCGTTCATACTGTTTCACCGGCACATCGTCCAGCAGGATCTCTCCTTCGGTTGGTTCGTAGAACTGCAACAGCAACTTGATAAGGGTGGTTTTGCCGGCACCGTTTTCCCCTACAAAAGCTAGTTTTTCACCGGCCTTTAATTCAAAGTTGATGTTCCTTACCACCCAGTTCTCAGACTTCGGATATTTAAACCCGACATTCCTGAACTCAAAACCTTTTTTGATCTTCTTTGGTAACGGCAGTTTACCTTCCGAAGTTCTTTCGTGGTAACTAAGGTCAAGAAACTCAAAGTAATCCTGCAGGTATAGTGCGCTTTCGGTTATGGCGGTGAACCTGGTAAAAAATCCCTGCAGCTTCTGCCGTAGCCTGTTGAAGGAACCTGAGAGAAAGGTGAGATCCCCCAGGCTAAAGATCCCTGCAACCGTTCTAAAAATGATAAGAACATAGGCTCCATAATAAGCGGTGGTGCCAATGATATTGAAAAAGGAGCCCCAGCCGGCGCGTTGTTTAGCCAGGCTTTTGCTTTGCGCATAATATTTGTCTGACAGTCCTTTGAACCGTCCTGCAAGATATTCCGAAAGGCCAAATAGCTTGACCTCTTTTGCCGTCACATCACTCGCACCTGCATACCGCAGATAGTCGAGTTCGCGGCGTTCCTGTGTCCAGCTGCGGGCCAAAGAATAGCTGGTACCGCTAAATTTGATCTCGTTGACCACGGTAGGAACAATGGAAACGATCAACAGGATGATCAGCCAGGGTTCAAAGGCCACGACTCCGGCCAAAAGGGAGCCGATGACAATAAGGTCTTCCCCCTGCGTGAGAATATTTGACATCAAAGCGACCCTTCCAGTAGTTTGCTGCCTTGCCCTTTCAAGCTTATCGTAGAATTCGGAATCTTCCAGTTCATCCAGGTCAACTTCAGAAGTTTTCCTGATGATCCTTACCGAGGTGTTTATGGAATACTGATCGCCGAGAAGCCCGTCACTGAGGCTAATCGCCCTGCTCAGCAGGTCTGAGAGAACAGCAAGAGCAAATTCCGCAGCCACCAGCAGCCACAGCCTGTCCATATCTTTGGTTTCCGCAGCGATCTGCACCACCACCTCGTCGATGATAAGTTTACCCAGCCACAGCATGACCACAGGCAAAATGGCGTTAGCGATCCTGCACAAAAGGTTGGCGTAGAACAGTAAAGGATTGACTTTTCTTATTTCACGAAAGAACCTGGGCACGAATTTCAGCGCGGCAAAACTCTCCCTGAAATTGACCTTTTTGGGTGCTATACTTTGTTTTGGACGTGGCAACTTTTTTCTGCAAGTTAAGCAGAACTTTGAACATGAAGCCTGCTACTTTCCTAGCAGGAATTTCAGCGGCAGGTGAAGCCGGTTTTGCCAGGATCTTTCTGAATGGTCTGCGCCCTCAAATTTCATTGTCACCCAATTGGCATCGGTAAAACCATGTGCTTTCATTAGGGTATCCACCTCTTCCTGAAAGGGTTCGTACATGGCATCCAATGTTTTGGTGCCATAGTCAAAATAAAATTTATGATTTTCGGGCGAAGGTAAATGCCGGTTGAGATATCCCGTAAATGCCTTAGGTATCGGATTATTTTCAGCAGCAAAAGTTCCCGGCCAATGCGTTGAGAGGCAGGCGGCACCGCCAAACACATCTGGATATTCACATACAGCATACCAGGAGATCAAACCTCCCATGCTCGAACCGGCTATAAAGGTGTTTTTGGGACCCGGTTTTGTGGAGTAGTTTTCGTTGATGAACGGCCTTAGCTCGTGCACCAGGAACTTCAAAAAATCATCTGAATAAGGCTCCTGACTAAACACTTTTTGATCTCCCTCTTTTTGGAGCAGTGAATCCCGGGTGTTTTGAGATAAAGCTTTAAAAGGTTTCTGTGGAAAATATTCTGCATGCCTGTTTTCGCCGGCATTCCAAATGCCTACTACAATGCTTTGCTGCACGCTGTCCTGTGAGATAAGGCGCCCAAGGACTTCATCTACCTTCCACTCCTGCCCGTTCCAGGTGGTTGAGGCATCAAAGAGCATCTGCCCGTCCAGCATGTAAAGAGTGGTGTATTCTTTTTGTCGATCGTATTTCGGCGGCAACCATATATCCACATTACGGGGAGCAACATAATCTGACTGGAAATCTGCAATTCGCTCCAGTTTCCCTGAAGATAACTTCGCATCTATCACCTCAAAGATCTCATTTTTGGAACTCCTGCAAGAAAGCAGGCTGCAAAAGATGACAAGAAAAGCGGTGATTTTTTTCATTTTAACAAGAACAATATTTGTCACTGTTGATCTTTTCAAAACATTCCCGGCCTTCGCTAAACGAGAACCACGCAAGGCAAAGCCCACCAAGGCTGTCAATAAATCCTATACCCGTGAGTTCATAGATCCCACTGCTTAGCAGCAGCACAATTGACATGTACAGGCAAACAAGGGTGCAATTGGCATCGGCAAGAATAGGTTCAGAATTGAGTTCATGTCCTGCCTTTCTCTTTCCCCACACCAGGGCCCACATCATGATTATTGAAACCACCGAGATCACCAGACCCCAAAAAGTGGTGTCGGGCGTATGTCCTGTCCAAATGTTATACACGCTTGAAACTACAAGGCCTGCAGTAAGAAGGTAAAAGGCAACACCGGTAATTCTTAAAGCCGTTTTCTCAAACCTGTCGCGGTTGCTGTGGGGATTATGTTTGATGCGCGTGATCATGTGCACAATGCCAAGACCCGAGATCACCTCGATAAAACTGTCGGCTCCAAAGCCAAAAAGCGCCAGGCTTTCGTCTTCATAGCCAAAATAGAGCGCAACCACGCCTTCAAGAATATTATAGAAGATCGTGAAAAGCGCCAGGCCAAAGGCCAGGTTGAAATATTTTTTTTCGCTCTTTACAAAATCCACGACTTTTCCTTTCTATAAAGATACTACTTCCAAAAATGCTATTTTTGATCGTCATTTATTTTGAAGATCATCTGCGAACTTTCCTGCGGAAAAAGCCATTGAAAGGCCTGCAGAAATTCCCTGCTCCACGAGGCTTCGTTGTGCTTCCCGCCTTCAACGATCTTCACCTTCAGGTTTTCTTTTGGAAATTCTTTTTCCTTCAACAGCTCCAGCATCTTTTGCAGGTCGGTCACCATTTCTTCATCTTCGGCAGTACCTGCCATAAAGTAGAATTTTTGATGCTTGTCGAGTTTTGAGTTCTTTACCAGTTCAAAAATCTCATCGCTATACCAGAAGGAAGGTGAAAAAACGCCAATCCTGCTGAAGATCTCCGGGTGTTTTACAGCCGCGTAAAAAGAGGTAAGTCCGCCAAGGGAAGATCCCATGATACCGGTATTTTCAGCTTCGGGCAAGCTTCGGTATGTGCTGTCAATGTGAGGTTTCAGCGTATTTACAAGAAAATCTACGTAGGCACCTGCTTTTCCGCCGCCGTATTTCTCGTTTGGATAAGGGGTGAGCTCTTCAATGCGTTTCTCATTGCCGTGTTCGATGCCCACGACGATCACCTGGGGCATTTTCAGGGAATCCAGGGTTTCATCCACCTGCCATTCGCCTGCAAAGGAGGTTTCGGCATCAAAAAGGTTCTGTGCATCATGCATGTAGAGCACCGGGTATCTTTTTTCTGAAGTTTGATAACCTTCAGGCAGGTACACCCATATCTTACGCAGCGTGTCCAGCTGTGGAGCTGCAATTTCAAAGGTATTAACATTGGGAGAGGCTGTACTTTGGGCAAAGCCCGAAAGATTCAGCAGAAAGAGGGCCCAAAAAAGGCATTTTTGAAGCTTCATATTTTAGAGGTTTCTCAAGATCCAAAAGCTGATGACCAGCAGGAGCACGAAAATTATGGCTTTTCTTCCGAAGAAAAAATTACGCCAGCGCATACTTTTTTCTGAAAGCGGCAACATTTCAAAAGCATATCCTGCGGCAACGTACGGAAAAGCGATCAACAGCAATTGATTTTGATGAAAGGCAGCACCTATTTCAAAATTCAGCAAATGATGCAGCGCACGCTGTGAGCCGCAGCCGGGACAAAGCAAGCCCGTGATGGAATGAAAAGGACAGGCCGGGAAATGTGCAGACATGGCTGGGTCAAACCGGGCGTACAGAAAGAGCAAACCCAGCCCCAATAAGCCAAGCCCAACACGGACAAATATTTTAAAGTTGATCGACTGCAACAACAAAGGCTAAAAATAAAAGATACACTACAACTCCGGCAAGGGTCAACCAAAAACCTATTTTCGTCCATTTCCCCGCTTCTTCAGAACTGCGCCTGGCACCTTCGTAGTCGCCGGCATTGAACCTTGTTTCCACCTTTGCGGCATTGACAATGCCTGCAATTCCAAAGGGGATACAACAAAATAGTGTCACCAGGATAGATTCTACCAACCAGGATTTAGGGGGTTGGTGTCCATAGGCCGGCGTTGAGACACTGCGGGCCGGGCGGCCAAGGTCGGGCGGCTGATTGGCGAAGATATCCTGCAGCTCGGGCAATTGTTCGGCGGGAAGCCATTTTTCCATGGGATGCGTCCAAACCATTGTATTCCTGCTAATGTTCCTGTTTTTAAGCTCTTCCAGGGAGAAAGGCCCGTGTTTTTGAAGTCCGTCTGAATAAAAATACTGATTCATTACTAATTATTTAGTTGGCATAAAGCTCTTTTCCTACTGCCTCGTATTTGTCGCCGGGCGTCCAGAAAGGGGTTTTGCTGTCGTTGGCGATCAACCTGCCGGCAAGTACATAGGCCCGAAAGAACTTCAGCAGGTAATCATAATCCAGAGTTTCCGCCTCGTCTCCCGCCTGGTGGTAGTATTTGGTAACATCGCCGTCAAAGGTCCTGAAGCCCAGAGAAAAAGTTGGCGCAGGCACGCCCTTGGCCGCAAAAGAAACATTATCACTTCGATCAAAAAGATTTTGTTCCGGCGCTTCATCATCTACAGCCGTAATGCCGAAGGTTTTTGCGGCTTCCTTAATATGGGCGGCAACACTGGTGCGTTCAAGACCAATAATGGTTGCTAGAGAAGTGTCATTGTAACCGGCGTTGTCGCTGTTGAAACCGAAGACGATCTTCTTAAGCGGGATCACCGGGTGCTCCACGAAATATTTACTTCCCAAAAGCCCCTTTTCCTCACCCGTAAAAAGCACGAAAATTGCCGAACGTTTGGTGGGGAATTTTGACAGATTATCGGCCATGCTCAAAACAGTAGTTGTTCCCACTGCATTGTCGCGGGCACCATTGTAGATGGTGTCTCCGGTAACATCGGGGACACCGATACCCACATGGTCGTAATGCGCTGAATACATGATATATTCCTCCTTAAGCTTTGCATCTGTTCCTTCAAGGAAGCCCACCACGTTTTGAGAGATCACCTCTTCTTTATCAGGAATCTGTATTTTCAGCTTAGCCTTCAGATCTTTTTGTTTTGATAATTTAACCAGCAACTCCTCGTTGGGATCGTTCACCCACATATACGGCAAATCTTTCTTGCCTTCTGTTTCTTCAGAAGCGATCTGCATGCCTTCCGAATTGAATCCGTGTTCTATCATTCCCCAGAGGGTATCGTTCGTTTTTACCATTTCAATGATTCCCGCAGCCCCGGCTTTTCTGGCCAGTTCAGCTTTATCACCGCGAGCAATGTAGGCAGCACGTATCTCTTCAGAATCGGGAGTACCGCCTTTTAGAAGTAGCAGTTTTCCCCCTACATCTTTTCCCTCGTAATCTTCCTTTAATCCATATCCCAAGAAAACCATTTCCCCATCAAAATCAACATCTGCACGCTCCATGGCTATCTTTTGCTCCACCTCAATACCATTTAGGGAAAGCTGCATGATCTTAGGAGGGCCCATTTTTTCCAGCATCACTTTCTGGTAAAAGCTACCCGTCTCGGGATCTGGTTTTACTCCGTAGCTGCGTAAGGTATTTGACAGGTACGCGGCCGCGATCTTGTTTTCGGGAGTTCCGGTTTCTCTGCCCTTCAGCAGGTCATCGGTTAAAAAGTAGATGTGACCTTTTATCTCATCCTGAGAGATGGTAGAAGTGACTTTTTCAGCTTCGGTCTGCGCGAAACCGGCAAAAGAACAGACAAGAAATAGCAGGAAGAAGCTGGCCTTTTTCATATTGTGGCTGTTTAGTTGTAGGAATAAAAGCTAATATAAAAAATTATCCTCTGGCAATCAGTAATTTATTTTCAATTCCTGTAAGGTTTTTGCTGAAGTTCTTCTGAAGAAACACCTTCCAAAAATGTCATTTTTGACACCCCATTTAGAACAGGTACCAACCGTGACTGCCTGCCACAGCTCCAAAAATGGTAAGCAGGCTAAGCAGCAGCAAAAACCAGTGTGCACGATGAATGATCCTGAAGGTGCGTTCCGGATTCTCTTCGGCATATTTTCTAAACAGCCTGTGCAGCAGCAATGGTTCCAGAATAAAAAGTACTATGGAGAATAATAGCCACACGAGAATCATGGCGTGAAGCCACCAGAATTTTATTTCAAGAAGCCTGTCCCAGGCGTTGTACCTGTACAGCATATAAAATCCTGTGATGGCAGCCAAAAGCGTGGTGATCTTCGCCTGCAGCGAAAACCTGCCTTCCAGGCGTTCAAAGGTTTCTATTTGTTCTTCTTTGGATTTAAGCCGTTTAACCGCCGGAATGATAACCGTGGTGACCATGCTCACACCGCCTATCCACAAGACGATCGAAAGAACATGAATGATCCTTGCCAGGGTAAGGGTCTCCATCTTTTTTTAAGACGAATTTAAGGTTTTGGGGATGGAAATCACGAGCTAAGTTGGATTTATTTAGCGCCAGAAGTATTCGGTGTTATATTCTTTCATTTCGTATTTCCTCAGAAATTCTTCCACCTCCTCCTGAAAGCTTTGTCTTTTGTGATGTTCCTTTTGGTTCAAAATATAGTTCCTGACCACCGGAAGTTTAGAGTCGCTCACTGAAAAAGCAGCATATCCAGGTTGCCAAAGAAATGCAGAAGAACCATTGTTTTTTATCCAAATGGAAGAACTTTTTTTGACCTCCTCTACCAGCTTTGCCAATGCGATATTTTTGGAAAGTTCAAATAAGATATGGATGTGATTTGGCATTGAATTTATTTGTAGCGCAAAACATTCCCGGTTCTATAAAATTCCGGCGATATATGAGTGAAGTTCCCTTTCGACATTTTCTTTAATGAAGTTTTGTCTGTCTTTGGTTGCAAAGACGAGATGTACATAAAGTTTGGAAAGAGATTGACCCATAGAAAGAAGTTTTATGGGAGGCACAAGTTGAAGATAAACAATAATTTAATTTGATTTCAATTTATTCAAGCCTTTCAGGCTTGTGGAATATTGGACAATTTCTTCCGGAGGCGCTGCCTCCGGCTGACCTATTTGAGCCCTTCAGGCTCTTCAAAGAATCATGTCCCTCACTTTTAATAAAAGGCGTAATATGAAATTTGAACTGGTTCTTAGAAATTCTTACAACAAGTGATGTCAAGGCTGAAAGCCTTAAAGATGTCAGCCCGGAGCAACGCTCCGGGAATGAGTGACGCATTTGACAGCAGCCTGAAGGGCTGCAACAAAATTTGTAAGGCGAATTCCATATGAAGACCGTTTTATTCAAGCCCTTCAGGTTCGGACAATTTTAAATGATAATGTTGCCGATCTCTTTTTATTTTTATCCCTGAAGAATTCAACAAGATTTCCTGTTTTTGTCAAGGCTGAAAGCCTTGAAGAGGTTAGCCCGGAGCAACGCTCCGGGAATAAAATGGCAGCCTTTTAGCAGCCTGAAGGGCTGCAATAAACTACAACTGCTATACGCACAAAAGAACCCCATTTAATACAAGCCATTTAAGCTCATAAAGTTTCATCCTCAACCTGTTCTTCTACGGGTTGCCTTTTAGTCCTGTTTATCTTCAGCTGAAGCAAAAGCAGCATTCCTGCAAAGGAAACACCGATGATCACAAGAAGCATCTTGATCTCGGGAAGTATAGAGGAAAGATCACCCCCGTAAAATGCTATTTTTCGGAAGCCGTTCAGAAATTGTGTTACCGGAATATACTGTCCAAAACTGTTGATCGCATCAGGAATCGCTAAACTTGGCCAGGTGAATCCACTGAGGATAAATGCCGGAGTAGAGATCACCATCAGTAGCTCGGTAGCCTTCAGCTGACTTGGAATAGCAATGGAAAACAACATGCCAATCCCCATACATGCAAGGGTCAACAGCAACGTCAATACCAACATAGGAAAATTGAAAATCGCCGCCTCGACCCGAAAGAATGGCAAAAACTGACTTACCGCAAACCATAGAAAAGGCAACATCAGCAAAAATGGAGTTGACTTCAGCAAAACGTGGTAAGCAGAAGAGCTACTGTAGTCAACCAGTTTTTTGAAATACCCGTCTTCAAAGTCTCTGGCAAAAACCAGGGCCATTGCTAAGAATATCACCTGTTGCATGATGGCAGCCAAAAGGCCGGGCAACATGAAAGAAAGATAATTTCCTGTGGAATTGTAAAGTTTATTAAAATTGATCTTGAAGCTTTCATAGGCCTGTTTTGCCTGTGAAGCCGGCATCCCCTGCTTTTGAAGCCCCTGGATCTCTATTCCCGCATTAAGGGTCATCAAGACAGCCTGTATATTCTTGCTGGCGATATTCGCGTTAAGGATATTAGCCATGTTGAGGTCTACCCTCACTTCAGGATGCCTCTTCTGCAAAATTTCGGCTTCAAAACCTTTGGGTAAAGTAACTACGGCTGCATACTGCTCACCAGGCATTTCAGCCGCAAGGTCACCGGGCATTGGCCGTACATCGTTTACTGACAAAGCTTCATTATCTTCAAAAGCATCAATGATCTTATCTGAAATAGGGCTGTGATCCTGATCTACAATCACAATAGGCAGATCAACAACCTTGGCCTGTTGATAAACATATCCAAACAGGAACCCGTAAAGAATAGGCGCTCCAAAAAAGATGGCCAAAAGCACATTATTGGAAAATATCCTTTTGAATTCAACACGTAATAATTCTAAGAAATCCTTCATTCTCTATTCTTTTAAAAGCATGGTAGCGTTCGCGTAATAAGTCTCAGCTGCAGGATCTGCTACAGGAATAAGCTTTAGTTCATAAATAGCTTCCGAGAGCTCATACAATGGAGCGGTACTGGTAATATCGGCGTATTGAGCCAGTTGCTTTACAGCGCTTATTCTGGATTTGATCTCCTTTTTTGTGTACGGGTTGATCACCGTTACAGCTTCACCTACTTTGAAATCGTAAACCTTGGATTCCGGAACAGTGAACCGGAAATACATGTCTCTTTTCTTGTAGCCGTTAAACAAACTGAAACCGGGGGTCAGTAACTCCCCTTCATCCAGGCTGATGGTTTCAATGGACATGTCTGCAGGGGCCAACACATATTTCTCTTTTTCTGCACTTAGCACTTCTTCTTTGGCTCCCTCTGCCCTGTCGAGTTGCCCACGAGCCTGTGCCAGCTGTTCACTCCTGGCTCCCCTGACAACTTCATCCCGTTTTGCTTCCAGAGCATTCACCTGAGCCCTTGCCATTTCCAGCTTCATTTTTACTTCATCAAACTGTTGCCTGCTCACCAAAGAATCCCGGAACATTGCCTGCAGCCTTTGATAAGATTGTTTAGCGAAATCCAGTTGTGCTTTACCTGCTTCAAGTTTCCCGTTGATCTGGTTGAGCTGCTCTGTGGTGGCGCCGTGGTAAGCCATGTCCAACTGTCCTTTTGCTGAAGTGATCGCACCTTCGGCCTGGACCAACTTGGCATTAACCTCGGGAATATCAATGATGGCGAGGGTGTCTCCTTTTTTGACCTCCTGCCCTTCCTGCACATAAAGTTCCTGTACTCTTCCGGCTAGTTTGCTGCTAACGGAAATCGTCTCGAACTTTACTTTTCCTCTATAAGTGGTTATTTCCTTTTCATTGCTGCACGAGTTCAAAAACAAGATTGAAGTACAGCCTAAAACAAAATATTTAATTGATTTCATGGATCGTTTTTTAATAAGTAAGTATTCCTTTTGCATGCAGTAGATCGGTTACTGCCCGTCTTTGGTTGAAGTAAGATTCCTGTAATTTAAAATTGGCTTTTTCAAGATCGGTAAGCGCGTCCAGCACATCGTTGATAGACGCCAGGTCGTTTTTGTACTGCTTGTTAACCATTGTGTAAGTGGCCCGGGCAAGCTCGATCTCTTTTTGAACCATGGAGACATTTTGTAAAGCCGACTCATATCCCAGCCTTGCCTTGGTAATGCTCAAGGCTATCATCTCCTCTGCCTCTTCCTTCTTTTCCCCGTATTTCCTGCTTTCCAGTTCAGCTTTTTGACCTTTCAGGCGGGATTGGGTACCGTCAAAAATGTTCCATTTCACGCCTACTCCCACGTACCACACAGGATCTAAAAGCGACAGATCATCTTCCAGGAGCTCATAATGCCCTTTCAAAGCCAGCTTCGGAATAAAATTGCTCCTTTCCATCTTCGCCTTGTAAAGACCGGCTTTTTCAGCTTCCTCCAGGGCTTTCACCTCGTTGCGTTTTTCCGGAAGTACGGCAACTTCAGGAGATAACGGGTTTAGCTGCGGTTCAAGAAGTTGAAGCTTTTCAATGCTTTCTCCCGTGAGCTGATGCAATACTTCTAAAAGTAAAGCTGTCTTTTGCTTATAATCGAGTTGTCTCGATGCCAGTTGCTGCCGGGCGAGTTCTACTTTATTGCGGCTGATGGGTGTCGCCAGGCCGTTCTCAATGGCTTTTTTTACATAATACTCCTGCTCCTCCAGGTAATCTTCAGAAGTAGATAGAACTTTTTCTGAAGCTTTTACAAGTGCGAGCTTATCATAGGTTTCAATGATCTGGAGCGCGATCTTATCCTTTTCAGCTAAAAGCGCGTAATTCAGGGAGGCCTCCTTATGCTTACTGGCCTTTAAAGCATTTGTGGCTTCAAATCCGCTGAACAGCACCCAGTCCAGATCTACGGAAGATTTCAGGATATTTTTATTCTGAAGACTGGGAACCTCCTGCAACGCAATACTTTCGGGGAAAGGCGAATTAAAGGGAAGACCGGCCGCTTCTTTTATCAGAAGTTTTTGAGTGGAAACCAACAAATTGGTTGTCCCCTCGTCAAAGGTGATGTCATCGTTAAGCCGGGTATAGCTTCCGTTTAAACTGATCTTGGGCAGGAAAACAGATTTAGCTAACTTTTGATCAAGCTTTGCCTGCTGCGATTCATATTCCTGAACCTGAACCCCATGGTTCTTTTCAAGACCTCTTTGGATCAATTGGGTAAGCTCTGGATCTAATTGTTGGGCAACTGCTACCGAAGGAAAGATCCAGCTGTAGCACATCATGAGAAAGAAAAGCCCTGTTTTGGTTATTTTCATTGCAAACTTTTAAATTCGAATGCAAATGTCACCAGTAAGCGAAGGCTTTCCTTTGACCTATGTCAAAAAGCGAAAATTTTAGGCGTTTTTCCTAATCCGGCTAAGGGTTTCCTGGGTCATCCCGAGGTAGGAAGCAATATGCCCCAGCGGGACTCTTTGAGAAATATCAGGGAATTCCTTTAGCATGTAATCATAGCGCTCCCTGGCAGTCTGGAATTGAACCCCATTCAACTTATTGACCACTTTGGTAAGCATTTGGGTCGAGAGAATTCTTCCGAAGGTTTCCACCCTATGGTATTTTTTGAACAGCAAGTCCAGGTTCTTTTTGCTAATGCTGTGAACAACAGAATCCTCCAGCATTTCCAGGTAGTAAAGACTCGGGTTTTGCTGGAAAAAACTTTCGACACTCGACATGGGCTTCCCCTCGGCAAAGAACCATTGTGTGACCTCTTTTCCGTCTTTTTTTAAATAGTAACTTCTGCCAAGGCCGGTCTCCAGGAAATAGAGTTTTTTGCAAACCTGTCCCTGTCGCACCAAAAGTTGATTTTTTTCGACTTCTTCTTTTTCGAAATAGGACATGATCTCCTCCAGTTCATTTTCGGAAAATGGTACGATAGCTAAAAGGGAATCGGCAAAATTCATACGGAAGTATTTGTGCGGCAAGAAAACGCAGTCTTTAAAAATAAGGCGTGAAGTTACTCCTTTTTCCTGAAAAGCCGGTTTGTTTCCGGGTACAGAGAAAAAGCTATAATAAAATTATTTCCAGTTCAACATAACGACCATTTTATTCAAGTCTTACAGGCTTGTGGATTACCGGGGTGAATTCTACCGGAGGCGTTGCCTCCGGCTAGCTTATTGGAGCCTTTCAGGCTCCTTCTTTGAACCTCTTTTCCCTTAAACCCAGAAATGGACAAGGCTAAAAGCCTTGGAGATATAGGCCCGGAGCAACGCCCCGGGAATAAAATAGC
Source organism: Salinimicrobium sp. (assembly GCA_049687495.1). Classification (GTDB taxonomy): domain Bacteria; phylum Bacteroidota; class Bacteroidia; order Flavobacteriales; family Flavobacteriaceae; genus Salinimicrobium. The sequence goes on along the minus strand of JBAVJB010000138.1, from coordinate 1,825 downwards.
AACCATACCAGCAGCCTGAAGGGCTGCAATAAAGTTCACTTCCACCGACACAAAACGTTTTATTCAAGCCTTACAGGCTTGTGGATAACTGGGGTGAATTCTACCGGAGGCGGCCTCCGGCTAGCTTATTCGGGCCCTTCAGGCTCCTATAATTTGGACAATATCAAAGCCGGAGATTTTTGGTTTTGTTCCTGAACAAATTTGACAACATTTCCTGATTTTACTCAAGGCTGAAAGCCTTGAAGATTTCAGCCCGGAGCAAAGCTCCGGGAATAAAATAGCAACCATACCAGCAGCCTGAAGGGCTGCAATAAAAAGATATTACGAAAATTGGTTGGATAAGATTATTTCAACTCCTCCTCCCGCTGGTTTTTGCGCGGAACGATGGTGTCTACTTCTTCACCTGGTTCATACTCGGCGTTGGTTTCAGGATCGGCTTCGCTCATCACTTCCCCTAGTCGGCAGGAAAGCATTAGGTTGAGAAAAAGAAAAACAAAAAAGATCTTCCGAAGCGTTTTCATAACAAAGGTTTTCCTAAAGTTAAGGAAAAAGTGCTCAGAGTTCAGTGTTCAGAAAGGATTGATGAAAATGCCTTTTTTGAGAGGACAGCAATTGGCTTAGAATCTCCTGTGCAGTTTTTGTCTTTCGGGCAGTTCGAAGCGGTCAAAATTGAAAACGAAAAGTGCCCAGCTTGAAAGAAGAATAAGCCCGAGGCTCCAGCTATATTCTGAAGCAACTCCAAGACTTTCCAGGTAATTTGACAGTTGAGGAGCAAAACCCAAAGGTACCAGGCTCACAAATGAGATCAACCATCTTCGTCTCACATCAATTGTTAGACAGGTGGCACAATTAAGGCATTTCCAATTAGTATAAACCCCCTTGAAAAAGGGATTTTTCAGGTATTCCCAAAAAGAAAACTTGTATTGGCAGTGGGGACAGGTTCTGTGGCTCATTACTCCTGTTTTTAAAATAAGAAAGAACAATTTAGGAAAATTTTGGCAATTTTTCCAAAACCAGAAGCCGACTTCTTCCGCAGCACCTAAAGGAAAAAGGAGGGTATATAAGGCTAAACCCTTTTAAAAAGGAGGTATAGCAGGTTTTTCTTTCTTCCAAAATTCTTCCAAAAAAAAACTTCAAAAATGACATTTTTGAATGGGAAACGTTAAGCCACGTTCACGTTGAACAGGTAACCTACCAAAGCAGTGAGTCCCATAGCGACCGTACCCCAAAAGGTGATCCTCATAATGGCGGTTTTGACACCTGAGCCTCCGGTCCTGGCAGAAACTGTCCCCAGGATGATCAGGAAAAAAAGGGAAAAGCCATAGAGCGCATACTCGAGACTGTTTAGAGGCAGGAAGAGGGTCACCAGGAAAGGCAGCAGCCCGCCGCCGGTAAATGCAGCACCCGAAGCAAAAGCAGCCTGCAAAGGTTTGGCCTGGCTTATCTCGTTGATCCCAAGTTCATCCCTCACATGCGCCTCCAGGGCATTGTGCTCGGTCAGCTCTTCGGCCACCAGCAGGGCGGTTTCCTTTTTCAAACCTCTTTCTTCGTAGATCTGTGCCAGCCGCTGCAATTCGAGCTCGGGCATCTCCTCGAGCTCTTCTCTTTCACGTTCAATATCGGCTTTTTCAACATCGGTTTGTGAACTCACAGAAACATATTCTCCTGCCGCCATAGACAAAGCTCCTGCGACCAGGCCTGCTAATGCCGCAAGGATCACGGGCTCCCTCGAACTACTCGCGGCCGCGACCCCGATTGCGATACTGGCGGTTGACAAAATCCCGTCATTGGCGCCAAGAACGGCAGCCCTCAACCAGTTGCTGCG